>NZ_SOFZ01000025.1:0-180295 GCF_004402435.1 Cryobacterium sp. TMB1-7 | reverse complement strand
CGGCGGCGGGGCCCCGCAGGGGCAGGGCCAGCGGGCCGGCCCCGACACCGCCGGCCGGGCCTGGTCGTTCGGCCCCGGCCCCGCCCGCCGGGGTGGCCGAGGATCCCACCTGTGCCACCCGCACGGGCGACTCGCGCAACATCCCCGCCGCCCGCGCCGCGACGAGTAGCCCGATTGCCGAAAACGGTGCCCCGAGCAGGCCGGCACCCGCATCACCAAGTGCCGCGGCCACCGGGTACGGCACGCCCAGCCGGCCCAGCACCGCATCATCGGCCGAGCCCACGAGCGCCCGGACCACTGCGACCGTCCCCGGGTCGGTGAGCCGCCGCGGATTCTCCCGCAGCCAGTCGGTGAGCGACGGCGGCAGCACCGACGGTGTGCGTCCCAGCGCCGCAGTGGACAGCAGCGAGCCGGCGGCCAGGTAGGCCAGCGGCGACGCCAAGGACAGCACCAGCACCGGCGCCAGCACCCCCAGGGTGTGCGCCATCCAGGCGCCCGTACCCTGCAGCACCAGGTCAAGGCCGGACTCCAGGCGACCGTACTCCTCGGCGGCCTGCTCAAGGGCCTCGGCCAGCTCGTGGCTCCGTGCGGCAATCGCGTCTATCGCCACGGACGCGCCGAACACGCAGGCGCCGAGGTCGTCCGGTTGCCAGCTCGGCGCCGAACCGACACCCAACGCCCGCACCCGGCCGATTTGCCACTGCCACTGCTCCGCCTCCTGCTGCACCAGGCGCAGCGCCGCCATCTCGGCGAACACGGTGTCGGTGGCGACCTGGATGCTGCCGCCGCCGGACACCGTCAGGGTCCCGTCGTGTCCCCCGGGCGCAGCGCCCGAGCCGGTCACAGCGCTGCCTTCATCCGGTCGATGGCCTCATCCACGGCCCACAGCGCATCGTCCAGGGCTCGCCAGACCCCGGCCAGGTCAAGGCCCAGCTCACCCAGGCGGGTGCCGTACGCCCGTTGGGCCGGCGACCGCCAGGCCCCGCCGGACGCCTGGCCCGCCAGCCGACGCCCCGATTCCTCCACACCGTCCCGCACCCCTCTCAACAGCCGCCGTTGCTCGCGCAGCCGCGCGAGGGTCTCGGCATCCGGCCCAGTGCCTGCATCCGGCAGGATGCTGCCACCCAGTGATTCCACCGCGCCTCCTCGGTCCAGACTGTGCGGCCCACCCTGGGCCGGCCCGGTCGTGGCCGCGTGGTCCGCGCTCAATCCGGGGAAAATTTGCCCAGGACCGCGGATGTGGAGGAGGGGAATGTGGAACACAATGGACACATGAATTTCGCGGCGCTCAGTCCAGATGAGTCGACGCCATTCCGGATCATTTTCGTCTGCACCGGCAATATCTGCCGGTCGCCCATGGCCGAGGTGATGCTGCGCGACCTCGTCACGCGCTCCGGACTGGGTCGGCTCATCACGACGAGCTCCGCGGGCACCGGCGACTGGCACGTCGGCGAGCAGGCCGACACCCGCACGATCTCGGCGTTGGCCAAGCGCGGCTACGACGGCAGTCACCACCGGGCCCGCCAATTCGACGCGGGCTGGTTCGACGACCTCGACCTCGTCGTGGTGCTCGACAGGTCGCAGGAACGCATCCTGCGCAATTGGGCGCCGACCGAACGGGACCGCAACAAGGTGCGCCTGCTGCTCAGCTTCGACCGGGATCAGGCCACTCTGCGGGACGTGCCCGACCCCTACTATTCCGACGATGCGCTGTTTGACTCCGTATTAGGCATGATTGAGAGAGCCAATTTTGCGCTCTTCGCGCAGCTCGCACCCGCAATCAGACAGGGAGTCCGATGAGTCCTCTACCCCCGCAGGTCCTCAGTCCACTCGACGGCCGGTATCAAGCCGCCGTCACCGAACTGGGCGAGTACCTGTCTGAGGCCGGACTGAACCGGGCCAGGGTCAAGGTCGAGGTGGAGTGGTTGATCACCCTCACCGACCGCAGCCTGTTCGGATCCACGCCGCTCACCGTCGACCAGAAGTCAGGCCTCCGCGCCCTCGTCACCGACTTCGGTCAGGCCGAGATCGACGAACTGGCCGCCCTCGAGGCCGTCACCCGGCACGACGTCAAGGCCGTGGAGTACCTCGTTCGCCGCCGCCTGGTGCCGCTGGGCCTCGAATCGATCAGCGAACTGACCCACTTCGCCGCCACCAGTGAGGACATCAACAACCTCGCCTACGCCCTCACGGTCTCCGACGCCGTGCGTGAGGTCTGGCTGCCCAAGTTCCGCGCCCTGATCGGCGCCCTCCGCGCCCTGGCCGGCGACTACCGTGCCGACGCCATGCTGGCCCGCACCCACGGCCAGCCCGCCACGCCCACCACCATGGGCAAGGAGCTGGCGGTCTTCGTGTACAGGCTCGAGCGGATCCAGAAGCAGATCGAGGCCAACGAGTACCTCGGCAAGTTCAGCGGCGCCACCGGCACCTTCGCCGCGCACGTCGCCGCGGATCCCGCCGTGGACTGGCCGTCGGTGTCCCGCGAGTTCGTCGAGGGCCTGGGCCTGGGCTGGAACCCGCTGACCACCCAGATCGAGTCGCACGACTGGCAGGCCGAGCTGTACGGCAAGGTGTCGCACGCCAACCGGGTGCTGCACAACCTCGCCACGGATGTCTGGACCTACATCTCGATCGGCTACTTCCGTCAGGTGCCGCAGGCCGGCGCCACCGGATCGTCGACCATGCCGCACAAGATCAACCCGATCCGGTTCGAGAACGCCGAGGCCAACCTCGAACTCTCCAGCGCCCTGCTGGATTCGCTGGCCGCCACCCTGGTCACCTCCAGGCTGCAGCGCGACCTGACCGATTCCACCACCCAGCGCAACATCGGCGTCGGTTTCGGGCACTCGTTGCTCGCACTGGACAACCTGGTGCGGGGCTTGGGCGAGATCGACCTGGACCGCGAGCTGCTCGCCCACGACCTGGACACCAACTGGGAGATCCTCGGCGAGGCCATCCAGACGGTCATCCGCGCCGAGGTCAGCTCCGGGCGCTCCACCATCGCCGACCCGTATGCGCTGCTCAAGGAACTCACCCGCGGCAAGCGGATCAACCGCGCCGACCTGGTCGCGTTCGTGCAGGAACTCGAGATCGGCGACGCCGCCAAGGCCCGCCTGCTCGAGCTGACGCCGGCCGGCTACGTGGGCCTGGCCGACCCGCTGGTGGATTACCTGGGCTGACCGTCCGACGGCCGGGCATCCCGGGGTGCTGCGCCCCGGGATCCCGCCGCACTGTCCGCGCGGCGGCGCGCCCCGCGCCGGCCGATCAGCTTGTTGACTTCGACGAGCAGGAAGATCACCAGGGCAAGGCCCAGCGTGTACACCCACTCGCGTAGGCCGATCGGTGTGGAGCTGAACCATACGTTCATCACCGGCGTGTAGATGAAGACCAGCTGCAGCACGAGCATCGTGCCTACCGAGATCCACACCGACCGATTCCCGCGCAGCACGGCCGGGGTGAGGCTCGACGCGCGCAGGAACCGGCAGTTGAACAGGAACACGAGCTGGCTGAGCACCAGCATCGTCACGGCGGTGGTCTGCGCTACCGCGCGCGGCGACCCGATCGACAGCTCGTAGAAGAACACCCCGATGGTCGCGGCCGTGATCAGCACCGAGACCCAGAGCAGCCTGCCCAGGTATTCGGAGTCGAGCACCGCGCCGCCGGCCGGCCGGGGCCGGCGCAGCATGATGCCGGGTTCGGCGGGTTCGGTGGCCAGGGCGAGCGACAGGGTGACGGCGGTGATCAGGTTCACCCAGAGGATCTGGGTGGGCTGCAGTGGCAGCGCAAAACCGAACAGCACCGCCAGCAGCACCACCAGCGACTGGGCCGCGGTGGTGGGCAGGATGAAGATGATCGATTTCTGCAGGTTGTCCCTGATCCGCCGGCCCTCTTCGACGGCCTTCTGGATGGTGGCGAAGTTGTCGTCGGCCAGCACGATGTCGGCGGCCTCCTTGGTGGCTTCCGTGCCCTTGATGCCCATCGCCACGCCCACATCCGCCCGGCGCAGTGCCGGGGCGTCGTTGACGCCGTCACCGGTCATCGCGACGACCTCACCGTGGGATTGCAGCGCCTTCACGATGCGCAACTTGTGCTCAGGGCTGGTGCGGGCGAACACGTCGACGTCGCGCACCACCCGTGCCAGCCGGTCCTGGGAGAGTCTCTGCAGCTCGCCACCGGTGAGCACCCGGGGTTCACCGGTCACGATGCCCATTTCCCTGGCGATCGCGACGGCCGTGCCGTGGTGGTCGCCGGTGATCATCTTCACCCGGATGCCGGCGGCGTGCATGATCCCGATCGCCGCGATGGCCTCCGGCCGGGGCGGATCCACGATGCCGACCACGCCGAGGAACAGCAGGCCGTCCGCGACATCGCCCAGGTGCAGGGCGCTCAGGTCGGCCGGGGCGTCGCCGACGGCCGCGCCGAGGACTCGCAGCCCGGTGGAGCTGAGCTCGTCGACCTGCTGCTCCCAGAAGGCCTCGTCGAGGGGTTCCGGCAGCCCCGCGGCATCCAGCTGCCTGCTGCACCGCTCGAGCAGCCGGGCCGGTGCGCCCTTGACCAGGATGCGTGCGGGCTCGTCGTCCCACCGGTTGAGGGTGGCCATGAACTTGTTGGCCGACTCGAACGGGATCACGGCCAGCCGATCGAAGCCCGCCGGGTCGAAACCGGCCTTGTGCCCGAGGGTGCAGAGCGCCCCCTCGGTCGGTTCGCCGACCACCCGCCAGACGCCGTCGTCGGCGCTGACCCTGGCGTCGTTGCAGACGGCCATGACCTCCACCAGCCGGGCCAGGTCGTCCTGGTCGGCCACGGTCACGGGCCGGCCGTCCCTGAGGACCGCGCCGTCGGGCTCGTAGCCGATCCCCAGCACCTCGTACCGGGCCGCACCGGTGATCACGGTGCGTACCGTCATCTCGTTACGGGTGAGGGTGCCGGTCTTGTCGGTGCACACCGTGGTCACCGACCCGAGGGTCTCGACGGCGGTGAGCTTCCGCACGATGGCGTTGTGGGTGGCCATCTGCCGCACGCCGAGGGCCAGCGTGATGGTGACGAGTGCCGGCAGCCCCTCCGGCACCGCCGCCACCGCGAAGCCGATGGTGGCGGCGAAGAGGTCGGCAAAACCACGGTCGTGCACCAGCCGGCCGATCACGAGCATCAGCCCGGACACGGCGAGGATGCCCAGCGAGATACGGGTGCTGAAGACATCCAGTTGCCGGGTCAACGGGGTGGCCAGGGCCTCGGTGTCGGTGACCAGGGTCTGGATGCGGCCGATCTCGGTGTCCGATCCGGTGCCGGTCACCACGCCCCGGCCGCTGCCCGCCGCCACGATGGTGCCGGAGAAGAGCATGCAGTGCCGGTCCCCGACACCGGCATCCGCCGCGACGGCGGCGACGTCCTTGCCGGCCGGCACGGATTCGCCGGTCAGCGCGGACTCCTCGACCCTGAGATTGGTGCCCTCGATCAGACGCAGGTCGGCGGGCACCTTGTCGCCGGACTTCACCCGCACGATGTCGCCGGGCACGAGGGTCGCGGCGTCGGTGTTCACCCAGTGTCCGCCGCGGCGGGCCTTCGCGTTCAGCGACAGCATCCGGCGGATCCCGTCGAGCGCCTTCTCCGCCCGGCCCTCCTGCAGGAACCCGATCACCGCGTTGATCACGGCCACCGCCAGGATCACCGACGCGTCCACCCAGTCGCCGAACACCATCGTGAGCACTGCGGAGCCGAGCAGCACGTAGATGAGCACGTCGTTGAAGTGGCCGAGGAAGCGAAGCACCGGGTTCTTCTTCGCGACGACGGGCAGGGCGTTGGGGCCGAACCGGACCAGCCGTGCGGCGGCCTCGGCCTCGTCGAGACCGTGCCGGCTGGTGTGCAGGTCGGCGCACACGGCCTCGACGGTGCGGGCATAGGGCCGGTCTGGACTCGCCGGGGCGGGGCCGGCCAAGCCGTCTGTGGTCATGGCTGCCCCGTCAGGGGAGGAAACGCCGGGAAGCGGACCACAATGGGCCTATTAAAGCACCCTGCGGGCGGCGGAGGAGGCTAGTGACCCGGGGTCTCGCCGGTCTTGTTCTGCTCGTCGAGGTCGCTTTTCTCGGCCGCGTCGGGCTTCATGCCCAGCGCGAGCATCGCGATGACGACCAGGGCCACGATGAAGGTGATGCCCAAAGCGATCGACGACAGCGCCCAGTTGCGGGTGGCCAGCAGGATGGTGAGCCCGACGAAGAGCCCCATTCCGGCGGAGATGGCGACCAGCTCGACGGGCTTGAGGATCTCGGACCGGCTGGGCTTGTGTGGGCTGTTCTGGGTCACGGGGTGTCCGAATCTGTGGAGGAGGAGGCCAGGTCGCGCGGCGCATCCGCGTGCGCAGAAGAAAGGGAGACGCCGGCGATGACCAGGTAGACGCCGATGATCACCAGGTAGGCGCCGAGCAGCCCGACCGCGACGACGGCGTGCGGCGGCAGCAACAGGAACACCAGCGCGAGCACCGCGGTGAGAGAACCGACGACCAGCCAGTCGCGGGGGACCTGGCCACGTCCGCGGACGCGGATGCCCGTGTACAGCTCGAGAGCGCCGGTGACCGCAGCCCACACCGAGACGATGTAGAGGAAGAAGCCCAGCCCGCCGGCGGACATCGCCAGCGCGAGCACGCCGGCGAGCGCACCGACCGCGCCCTGAACAGCGAAAATGCTGCGGTCGCGGGGGTCGGTGACGGTCTTCCAGCTGAGCAGCCCGGTGATCAGGCCGCTGACCAGCGCGAAGGCGCCGAACACGACGAGCCCGAAACCGGCGGAGTGGTCGGCGTTGAACGTGATCACGGCCGCCGGCACGAAGGCCACGATGGCGCGCGTTATGGGCACGGTCCAGTACCGGGTACCGATGACGGCTGCTGCCGGGGCATGCGCCACGCGGGCACCTCTTTCGTCGCAGGGAGTCCTGCCAGTCTACGCGGCGCATTCGGCCGGGTTCGGTGCCCGGGCGTAGCGGGCGCCGGCATCCGCGACTACCGTCGGGCGGGACAGGGGGTCCAACGGTGGTCACTTCGAACGTACCGGCCGGCAGCGTGCGGGTCAGCCCCGGGGAAGACGCGGCCGCGTTGGCGGGCCTGCTGGCCCGGGCGCCGGCCGAGGTGCCCGGTTTCCTCACCGGTCGCTCCGGCCTGCCGGGCCCGCGGGCCAACCTTCCGCTCGCCGATGCGTTCGCCGGTACGGCGCCGGCCGAACTGATCTGGAGCCTGGTCGATTCGGCCGACGAGTATCTGGCATTCTGCGGCACCGAGGGGCTCGGACGGCTCGCGCTCTCCCCCGACGAGCGGCCCGCTGCCCTCACGGCACTTCGTCGCGCCGCCGCCGACGAGCGTTGGCGGGTACGGGAGGGCGCCGCGCGGGCGCTGCAGCTGATCGGGGACGCCGACCCGGCCCTGATTCACGCCGTCGTGGAGGACTGGTCGGAGTCCATGGACGCCTGGCTGGCGCGCGCCGCCGTGGCCGCGATCTGTGAGCCACGGCTGTTGGCCGATGACGACGCCCAGGCGCTGGCAGTGCGGGTCTGCGACCGGGCCACGGCCCTGCTGCTTCGCGGCGAACCGAACCCGAACGACCCTGTGCGCGCCCGCGAGGCGCACCGGGTGCTGCGCCAGGCCCTGGGCTACGGCTGGAGCGTGGCGATCGCCGCGAGCCCGGCGGCGGGCCTCACCGTTTTCCGCGCGCTGACCGCCAGCGACGACCCGGATGCCCGCTGGATCGTGCGGTCGAACCACGCCAAGGCGCGGCTGCGGTCGGTGCTCGCCGATCGCAACCTTTGGGGAACCGTCGGCTGAGCCGCGCTCTGTCCTCCGAGGCGCTGAGTCGCCCCGCCTTGCAGTGTCGAAGGGGCGCAGCCCGGGTCAGAGGGCGTTGACGGCGCCGAGCACCTTGGTGAGCGAGTCCTTGGCGTCACCGAACAGCAGCGTGGTCTTCGGGTCGAAGAGCAGCTCGTTCTCGATGCCGGCGAAGCCCGGGCGCATCGACCGCTTGAGGAAGACGATCTGGCGGCCCTCTTCGACCTCGAGGATCGGCATCCCGTAGATCGGCGCGCCCGGCGAGGTCTTCGCGGCCGGGTTGACGACGTCGTTCGCGCCGACCACGAGCACCACATCGGTGTTCTTGAACTCGGGGTTGACCTCGGCCATCTCCTTGAGCGACTCGTAGGGCACGTTGGCCTCGGCGAGCAGCACGTTCATGTGTCCGGGCATCCGCCCGGCGACGGGATGGATCGCGAAGGCCACGTCGACGCCGCGCGCCTCGAGGGTCGTGGCGAGCTCGGCGATGGTGTGCTGACCCTGGGCCACGGCCAGGCCGTAGCCGGGCACGATCACCACACGCTGCGCGTAAGCGAGCATCACGGCGACGTCCTCGGGGTTCGAGGAGCGCACCGGGCGGTCGCTCTGCGTTGTGGAGCCGGCGGTCGAGCCGCCGCGGAAAGCGCCGAACATGATGCCGCTGACGCCACGCCCCATGGCGGAGGCCATGGCTCGGGTGAGGATGGTACCGCTGGCACCGACCAGGGTGCCGGCGACCACGAGCAGCACGTTGTCCAACACCACACCGGATGCCGCGACCGCGAGTCCGGTGAAGGCGTTGAGCAGCGAGATGACGATGGGCACATCGGCGCCGCCGACGGGCAACACGAGCAGCAGGCCGACGACCAGGCCGAGTACCAGGAGCAGCAGCGCCCAGCCGGTGGACCCCGTTGCCACGACGAGCCCGCCGATGACGAGGGCTGCCACGACCGCGAGGGTCATGACCCACTTCATGCCGGGGAACACCACCGGGCGGGTGGTGATCAGTTCCTGCAGCTTGGCCACGGTGATCGCGGAACCGGCGAACGAGACCGCGCCGACGAGCATGGTGAAGACCACCGCCACGAGCACCCAGGGGCCTTCACTGTGACCGAGTTCGAGCATCGCGACCAGCGCAGCGGCGCCGCCGCCGACGCCGTTGAACAGTGCCACCAGTTGGGGCATCTGAGTCATCTGCACCCGACGGGAGATGGGCGCCGCGATCGCGGATCCCACCGCGATCGCCAGCAGGATCAGCGGGATGTTGTCGAGCTTGGCCGACAGGAACACCGTGATCACGGCGAGGGTGGCGCCGGCGGCGCCGATCAGATTGCCGCGGCGGGCGGTGCGGGGCGAGCTCAGGCCCTTGAGGGCGAGGATGAAGCAGACGGCCGCGGCCAGGTAGAGCAGTGCGGTCCACTCGGCGGACAGGAGGCTCATTTGGTGGTGTCCTTCGGGGTGACGGCGGGCTTCCGGCCGCGGAACATGCCCAGCATCCGGTCGGTGACGACGAAACCGCCGACGAGGTTGGCGGTGGCGAGGGCGACGGCGAGTAGGGCCACGAATATCAGCCACGGGTCGTCCAGCTGGCCGGCGACGATGATCGCGCCGATCAGGATGATGCCGTGGATGGCGTTGGCGCCGCTCATCAGGGGGGTGTGCAGGGTGCTGGACACCTTGGAGACCACCTCGAAGCCGACGAAGACGGTCAACACGATGACCGTGAGCAGAGTGATCGGATCCATCAGTTCTTTCCTTCCAGCGCGGCAGCGGTCGGTGCGTGCCGCACCTCGCCGCCGGTGGTGAGACAGGCTCCGGCGATGACCTCGTCGGTGAAGTCGGGTACGACCTGGCCGTCATGAATCATCAGCGCGAGCAGGTTGGCGACGTTCTTGGCGTACAGCCGCGATGCGTCGGAGGCCATCGCGGAGGCGGCGTCCTGCATGCCGACGAGGGTGACGAAGCCGTCACCGGCCGCGGTGGGCACCAGCTGGTCGACGCCGGGGAGTGCGCCCTCGACGTTGCCGCCGGTTTCGGCGGCGAGGTCGATGACCACGGAACCGGCGGGCATGGCCGCGACCATCTCCCGGGTCACCAACAGCGGGGCCGGCCGGCCGGGGATCGCGGCGGTGGTGATGAGCACATCCGCCTTGGCCACGTGTGGGGCCAGCAGTTCGCGCTGGCGCACGGCGCGGTCCTCGGCCAGTTCGCTGGCGTAACCGCCGGTGCCTTCGACGGCGGCCAGGTCGAGGGTGATGAAGGTGCCGCCCATCGAGGTGACCTCGTCGGCCGACGCCGGCCGCACGTCATAGGCGGAGACCCTGGCGCCGAGGCGCTTGGCGGTGCCGATGGCCTGCAGTCCGGCGACGCCGGCGCCGAGCACGAGCGCCCGGGCCGGCGGAATGGTGCCGGCCGCGGTCATGTAGAGCGGGAAGAACCGGGGGAACCGGATGGTGGCTTCGAGCACGGCCCGGTAGCCGGCGACCAGGGCCTGCGAGGTGAGCGCGTCCATCGACTGGGCCCGGGAGATACGTGGCACCAGTTCGAGCGCGAACGATGTGACCTGTGCGGCGGCCAGGGCTGCCACCGTGGGCAGTTCGGACGCCGGCGACGCCAGACCCACCGTGATGATTCCGGCCGGTAGCGTGGCGGCCAGCTGGGGACTCAGCGGACGCACGTGGCAGAGCACATCGAACGCGGTGGCGTCGAAGTCCGCGACCAGCTGCGCGCCGGCCTTCTCATAGGCGGCGTCGGAGTAGCCCGATGCCAGTCCGGCGCCGGCTTCGACGGTGACGTCGACACCCAGCGCGGTGAGTTGGGTCACCGTTTCCGGTGTTGCTGCGACGCGTTTTTCGCCCTCTCGGCGTTCACGCCCTATGCCAACCTTCACGAGTAACCACTCCTTTGACGCATCTGCCACCTGACGAGCGAAACGGGGTCGTTCGCGCGTCCCAGGGCGATCTCACTCCGTAGCGTACCGTCGGGTTTTGCCGGCCCGGGGCGTTTTTCAGGGCCGAAAGACCCTGCCCGGGTGGCCAAGAGCACCCTCGACCTCGTAGGCTGAAGGATTGCCCGGGCCGCCGTAGTGGCGCCCACCCCGTACGAATTGCCTGATCTTCCCGCACTGCCGCCGGCATCCACACCCGAGCAGCGCCCGGCTAAACGGATGCCCCAACCCGATTGGTTGTCCGTTATCAGCTCCACTGAACCCGCCGACGTGGCGGGCGCTCCCAGCACCGCCCCGTCCCCGTCAGCCCCGCAAACAGCAGCCGCCTCGACCAGCCGGCCCCGACGTTTCGGGGTGCACGTGCCGGCCCCGCGGATCTTCTATCCGGCGTTGGGCATCATCGTGGCCGTCGTCCTGGTCAGCATCTTCTTCCCGGTGCGCACCGGCGCCGTCCTCGCGCAATTGCAGACCCTGGTGGTGGCCGGCCTCGGGCCGTACTACCTCGTGCTGGTGGCCTTCTTCGTGATCTTCGCACTGTGGATGGGGCTGAGCCGGTTCGGTGACATCAAGCTCGGCCAGGACGACGACAAGCCGGAATTCGGGCTGATGTCCTGGTTCTCGATGCTCTTCGCCGCGGGCATGGGCATCGGCCTGGTGTTCTGGGGCGCCGCCGAGCCGCTCACCTACTTCCTGGAGCCCAAGCCGGGCGTGCACGGCAGCCGCCCGGAACTTGCGGCCGCAGCCATGTCCCAGACTTTCCTGCACTGGGGCTTCCACGCCTGGGCGGTCTACGCCGTGGTCGGCCTGTCCCTCGCCTATGCCATTCACCGCAAGGGGCGGCCGGTCTCGATCCGTTGGGCCCTGGAACCGCTGCTCGGCGACAAGGTGAAGGGTCGCCTCGGCGATGCCATCGACGTCACCGCGATCGTGGGCACCCTGTTCGGTGTGGCCACGTCGCTCGGGCTCGGTGTCAAACAGATCGCCGCGGGGCTGCGCCACCTGGGCGTCGTCGATTCCGTGAGCAACACCCTGCTGGTGGTCCTGATCGTGATCATCACCCTCATCGCCATCGCCAGCGTCGTCAGCGGCGTCGGCAAGGGCATCAAGTGGCTGTCGAACATCAACCTCGGCGCGGCCGCGCTCTTCCTGGTCGCCGTCCTGCTGCTCGGCCCCACGATGTACCTGCTGCGGGTCTTCGTGGAGTCCCTCGGCGGCTACTTGCAGAACATCGTCGGACTCACCTTCGACGCCAGCGCCTTCACCGGCCAGGCGGGTCTGGACTGGCAGGGCAGCTGGACGGTCTTCTACTGGGGCTGGTGGATTTCCTGGGCGCCGTTCGTCGGTGTCTTCATCGCCCGGATCTCCCGTGGCCGCACCGTGCGCGAGTTCGTCGCCGGCGTTCTCCTGGTGCCGACCCTTGTCACGTTCCTCTGGTTCGCCGTGATGGGTGGCAGCGTTATCAAGCAGGTGTGGGAGGACCCCGCGGCCCTGGTCGACCCCGAGGTGGGGATCGTGCCGGAGAACGTGCTCTTCGACTTCCTCGCCGCGCTTCCGTTCGGGCCCGTGCTGGCGGTGTTGGCTGTCGCGATCGTCGCGATCTTCTTCATCACCTCGGCCGATTCCGGCTCCCTCGTGATCGATATGCTCGCCTCCGGTGGCGAGACCGATCCGCCCAAGTGGAGCCGTATCCTGTGGGCCAGCCTGGTCGGCGTCGTCGCGATCGCTCTCCTGCTCGCCGGTGGCCTGTCCGCGCTGCAGACCGGCGCCATCCTCACCGCCATCCCGGTGAGTGTGGTGATGATCGGCATGTGTATCGCCACCTATCGGGCCTTCAGGGCCGAACACCAGGTGCTCGTGCAGGTCGAACGCCGGGTCCGCCGGGAGGAGATGGCGCGCCGGATCAGCCAGAGCGTCACCAACCATCTGGAGAACAACTTCGACGACCACTTCGGCGACCAGATGGACGGCCGCATCAGTGCCGCGATCACGGATGCCGCCGGCAACGTCTCCATCCAGACGCGAGAACGACGTGCCTTCTGGCCACGCCGACCGCGCGGCCAGACCCCCCTGGTCGACCGCCCCGACCTGGGCGAACTCACCCCGGAGGAGATCGGAGAGATGCAGGACCTGGGCGATCTGATGCCTCAGGACCCGCAGCCCACTGCGGACACGTCGTCGGCGCACCCGTCGGCGGCAGACCACGCCGAACCCGACGCCATGACGCCGGATACCGCTCTCGCGCCGGACGCCGACCCGGAGGACCCACGCACGTCGTGAGCGGTCTGGCGAACCGGGCCGGCCGGGCCTGACGCGCCGCACACCGAAAGGGCCTGACAGGCGAGGCCATCCCCGCTGTCAGGCCTTTATCGGCGCTTGCCGAAGCGGGCCAGTGGCTCGCTGAGGCAAGTCACGTGGGCCCAGAGCCGAGGCTCGGTACCTACGACACGTGAGCACACACCCCCCAAACGCGACAGACTGAGGACGTGACCCGTCTTTCGTTCGATCCGTCCAGGCTCGGTCGCGGGCTCGCATTCGCCTCGGCGATCGATGATCTGAGTGCTGCGCTTGATCGGAGCCGCACCGTGGTCGTCAGCGCGCCGCCGGGCACGGGAAAGACCACACTCGTGCCGCCCATCCTCGCCGATCGGGTTCCGGGTCGTGTGATCGTCACTCAGCCACGCCGGGTCGCTGCCCGCGCTGCCGCCCGACGACTCGCGCAGTTGGACGGATCCTCTCTCGGCTCTCGCGTCGGATACACCGTCCGTGGCGAACGCCAGGTGAGTCCATCCACCCTGATCGAGTTCGTTACCGCCGGCGTGCTCCTGCGCCGACTGCTCGATGACCCTGGTCTCGACGGGATCGATGCGGTCATCATCGACGAAGTGCACGAACGGGCTTTGGAGACGGACCTGCTGATCGGGCTACTCGGCGAGGTCCGCGAGCTGCGCGACGACCTCGTCCTCATCGCGATGTCCGCGACCCTCGACGCCGAGAGGTTCGCGTCAATTCTCGGTACGGATGCGGGCCCGGCCCCGATCGTGACCCAGAGCGCACCGGCCCATCCACTCGAGGTGCGCTGGGCGCCCTCTCCCACACCTCGACTGGATGAGCGGGGGGTCACCTGGGCTTTCCTCGACCACGTCGCGAGCACCGCGGTTGCCGCACACCGCACCCTCGTGCGCACCGATCCGGCCGCCGATGCTCTCGTCTTCGCGCCGGGTGCGCGTGAGGTCTCCGAGATCGCCGGACGCATCCGTGGTCTCGCCGCGGAGTTCGACGTGCGCGAACTGCACGGCCAGATCCCCGCCGCAGAGCAGGATACGGTGGTCAGTGGGCGGAGCCCCGATGCTGCGGCACGGATCATCGTCACGACGTCACTGGCCGAATCCTCTCTGACCGTGCCCGGCGTACGCCTGGTCGTCGACACCTGCCTGTCTCGTGCTCCGCAGCGGGATGCTGCACGCGGCATGAGCGGTCTCGTCACCGGCCCGACGCCCAAGGCCTCCGCCATCCAGCGCTCGGGGCGCGCCACCCGGCAGGGGCCTGGCGTCGTGGTCCGCTGCGTCGACGAGCGCACCTTCGCCACGGCGCCGTCGCACGCCGCCCCTGAGATCCAGGCGGCAGATCTCACCGATGCAGCCCTGCTCCTCGCCTGCTGGGGCGCCCCAAGTGGCGTGGGCCTGCGGCTGGTCGATCCGCTCCCGTCTGGCAGCCTGGACGAGGCCCTCGCCGCGCTGCGTGGGCTCGGCGCGATCGATGCCGATGGCCGCGCCACCGACGAGGGCCGAGCGCTCGCCCGCGTCCCGACAGCTCCGCGCCTCGCCCGCGCACTGCGCGCCGGGAGTGACCTGGTCGGCGGGCGCACAGCGGCCGAGGTCATCGCGCTGCTCACAGGTGACCTCCGCGTTCACGACGGAGACGCCCAGGCCACTCTCAACGCGCTGCGCACTGGACGAAGCCCGGATGCCCGCCGATGGGAGCAGGATGTCCGCCGTCTCGAGCGCTTCGCCGGGGCGATTGACACGGCGCGAGGAGGCGCTGATCAGACCGGACTGATCATCGCGCTCGCCTTTCCCGAGTGGATCGCCCGCCGCGTCGATCAATCGCCCAACGGTGCAACCTTTCTTCTCGCCTCCGGCACCCGTGCCGGGATCACCGGTCAGCTCGCGAGTGCCGACTGGTTGGCGGTGGCGGACGTCACTCGGGCAGAGGGACGAGCGGCCGCAGGAACCGGAGCACTCATCCGCTCTGCCGCCGTCATCTCCGAGAACCAGGCGGAGCAGGTGGCGCCCCATCTCTGCACAGACCGGGTCGAAGCACGGTTCGTGGACGGGCGCGTCGTGGCCCGCCGCGAACGTCGGATCGGTGCGATCATTCGCTCGTCCGTGCCGGTGCGCGTACCGGCGGACGATGGCGGACGGGATGCCGTCCGCCGTGCCGTCACAGCGCACGGCCTCGGAGTGTTCATCTGGTCAGACGCCGCGGACGCTCTGCGGCGGCGCCTCGCGCTGCTGTATCGCGAGCTCGGATCGCCCTGGCCGGATGTCTCAGACACCGTTCTGCTCGCTACGCTCGATGCCTGGCTCGGCCCCGAGCTGTCAGACCTGGCCGCCGGCACTCCGGCCGCGCGCATCGACCTTGCCCCTGCACTCCGCCGTACCCTGCCCTGGCCCGCGGCGGTCGACCTTGACGCTCTGGTTCCGGAGCGCTTCCGGGTTCCCAGCGGTTCGCATGTCCGTCTCAGCTACCCACCCGCCGATGATTCGTCGGCTCGTCCCGTTGTGGCTGTGAAACTCCAGGAGTGCTTCGGATGGGCAGAGACCCCACGAATCGTCGGAGGACGAGTGCCGGTGTTGTTCCACTTGCTTTCCCCCGCCGGGCATCCCCTTGCCGTGACCGACGACCTCGCATCCTTCTGGGCAGGCCCGTACTCGCAGGTGCGAGCGGAGATGCGCGGACGCTACCCGAAGCACCCTTGGCCGGAGGACCCCTGGTCCGCCGTACCCACCCGGCACACCACGCGCCGCGCTGCCTTGGGCTAGGGCCGCGACACACCCTGCGGTCGGCTGAGCGCTATGCGCCGGGCACCATGTCTGCGAAGCGGGAGTAGTGGCCGTGGAAGGCCACGGTGACGGTGCGGGTGGGGCCGTTACGGTGCTTGGCCACGATCAGGTCGGCCTCGCCCGCGCGCGGGTTGTCCTTCTCGTACGCGCTCTCGCGGTGCAGCAGGATCACCATGTCGGCATCCTGCTCGAGCGAACCGGACTCACGGAGGTCGGAGATCGCGGGCATCTTGTCGGCTCGCTGCTCCGGGCCACGGTTCAGCTGGGACAGGGCGATGACCGGGACCTGCAACTCCTTAGCCAGAAGCTTGAGCGCCCGGGAGAACTCGCTGACCTCTTGCTGGCGGGATTCGACCTTCTTGCCCGACGTCATCAGCTGCAGGTAGTCGATCACGACGAGCTTGAGGCCCACACGCTGCTTCAGTCGTCGGCACTTGGCCCGGATCTCGACCAGGGTCATGTTGGGGCTGTCGTCGATGTAGAGCGGCGCATCATTGATGCGGCCGCGGGTGGCGGCGATGGTGGTCCAGTCGCGCGCTTCGACGTTGCCCTTACGCATGCTCTGCAGGGGCACGGAGGCCTCGGCGGCGAGCAGACGCATGGCGATCTCACTGCGGCCCATTTCGAGCGAGAAGAAGATGCTCGGCATGTCGTGGTGGATCGAGGCGGCCCGCGCGAAGTCCAGCGCGAGGGTGGACTTACCCAGGGCCGGTCGGGCGGCGACGATGATGAGCTGGCCGCCGTGGAAGCCGTTGGTGAGCTCGTCGAGGTCGGCGAAGCCGGTGGGGACACCGGTGAACTGGCCGTCCTTGAGCTTGGCGGCCTCGATGTCCTCGATGGCGGCCGTGACGGCGTCGGTGAGGGGGACGTAGTCTTCGACCTCGGTGCTGCCGGTGATCGAGTAGATCTCGGCCTGCGCGGTGTTCACCAGGTCGAGGACCTCGCCCTCCCCCGCGTAACCCATCTGCGCGATCCGGGTTCCGGCGTCGACGAGCTTACGGAGCATGGACCGTTCGGCCACGATGGTGGCATAGAAGCCGGCGTTGGCGGCTGTGGGCACCAGGCTGGTGAGGGTGTGCAGGTAGTCGGCGCCGCCGGCGCGGGAGATCTCGCCGAGCTTGGTCAGCTCGTCGGTGACGGTGATGACGTCGGTGGGTTCACCCTGCGCGTAGAGCGAGAGGATCGCGTCGAAGATGATCTCGTGCTTGGGAACGTAGAAATCGGCCGCGCGGACGGTCTCGACGACATCGGCGACGGCATCCTTGCTCAACATCATGCCGCCCAGGGCGCTCTGCTCGGCCAGCAGGTCGTGTGGCGGCGTGCGTTCGGCGTGGCGCGGTTCGGAGCTGCCACGGTACTCGGAGCCGCGTTGATCTGAGCCGCGTTGATCGGCGTAACCCAGGTGAGCTATCGACACGCCGAGCCTCCTCGTGTTGGTGTGGTTCTGGTGTATCAGGAGCCGCTGACAGCGATCATCCGGTAGGCAGGCGCACAAGAGCGAATACCTGCTTGCCCACCATAGAGAGACTCGTCTGCCCAGCCAAACCACCCTGTGGATAACTCTGTGAGTAATCTGCGCGAAACGCCGCACGACTTGTGCACAACCTGTGCACTCGGCTGTGGACAACTCACGGATATTTAACTAGAAGTTGCGTTTGATCAGGTATTAAAACTATTCACATGTGTGTGGAAAAACTAGTTTCAATGCTCGATTGAATGTTGATGAAATAGGTGGACACCTGTGCACAAAGCGGTGTAAAACACGGGACAAATGTGCCAAGAACGGGGGCTACGCGCTTGGGCGTTAAATAGGAGTAGCGGCGACTTCTTTCGAAACCGCCGCTACTCCTGATGAAACGAGACTACTTTGCGGCTACCACCTGAAGGGTGATGGTCGCGCTGACCTCGTCGCGCAGACGAACTGTCGCGGTGTGCTCACCGGTCAGCTTGATCGGGCTGAGCTCGATCTTGCGCTTGTCGATGGCACCGAGGCCGGCCGCGGCAACCGCGTCGGCTACGTCGGTGGTCTTGACGGAGCCGAACAGGCGTCCGCCGGCGCCGGCCTTGACGACCAGCTTGACCTTGGTGTTCTCAAGGGTTGCCTTGAGAGCCTGGGCCTCTTCGAGGGTGGCGTGCTCGCGGGCTACGCGGGCGGCCTTGATCTGCTCGATCTGCTTTTCGCCACCGCGTGTCCACGCAACAGCGAAGCCCTGGGGGAGAAGGTAGTTGCGAGCGAACCCGTTCTTGACATCAACGATGTCACCGGGGGTACCGAGGCCGGAGACCTCGTGCGTCAGAATCAATTTCGACATGTGAGGGCTCCTTACCGGCCTGAGCCGGCGTAGGGCAGCAAGGCCATTTCGCGGGCGTTCTTGACGGCACGCGCGATCAGGCGCTGCTCCTGGACGGAGACGCCGGTGATGCGGCGGGCGCGGATCTTTCCACGCTCTGAGATGAACTTCCGAAGAGTGGGGACATCTTTGTAATCGATGACACCAACCCGGATCGACTTCGCGGGAGCGGCGTTCTTGCCACCCTTAGCACCGCGGAGCGGCTTGCGGCGGTCGCCGCTCGACTTTCCAGCCATGATTTCCTAACTTTCTAAAACGTGTGAGTGCAGCCGTCAACCGTGAGGTTCGGCTTAGAAGGGGGTCTCGTCGCTGAAGTTGCCCGGGGTGTTCCAGACGTCGCCGCCGCCAGTGTTGGCTGCGGGGGCGCTGGGTGCCCAGGGCTCGTCGTTACCCTGCTGCTGCGCGACGGGCGCGCCGCCGCGGGGAGCAGAGGATGACTGCGCGCGCGTGAGGGAGGCGGTGGCGTAGCGCAGCGAAGGACCAATTTCGTCGATCTCGAGCTCCATGCTCGTGCGCTTTTCACCTTCCTTGGTCTCATACGAACGCTGCTTGAGACGCCCGGAAGCGATGACACGGGAACCCTTGGTCAATGAACCGGCCACGTGCTCGGCGAATTCACGCCAAACGCTCGCGCGCAGGAACAGTGCCTCGCCATCTTTCCACTCACTCGTTGCGCGATCGAAATTGCGCGGAGTGGAAGCGATGGTGAAGTTGGCTACCGCCAGCCCGTTCTGCGTGTAACGCAGTTCCGGATCGCTGGTGAGGTTGCCCACCACGGTGATTACGGTCTCGCCGGCCATGGGCTACTTGTCGCTTGCCTTGTCGGCGTCTGCCTCGGCAGGAGCGTCCACGGCGACCGGAGCTGCCGGGGCAGCTGCAGGCTTTGCGGATGCGGCGACCTTGGCAGCGGGAGCTGCGGCAGGAGCGTCGGCCTTGACCGGAGCAGCAGCAGCCTTCGGGTTAGCTGCCTTGCGGGCGGCCTTCTCGGCGGCAAGCTTGCTTGCGACGGCAACCTGGGCGATGCCCTCTTCTGCGCGAAGCACCTTGGTGCGCATGACGGCTTCCGACAGCTTCAGCTGACGGTCGAGCTCGGCAGTTGCTGAGGCGTTTGCGGTGAAGTCGACGACGGCATAGATGCCCTCGGCCTTCTTGTTGATCTCGTATGCGAGACGGCGGCGACCCCAAACGTCAACCTTGTCAATGGTTCCACCATCGTTGCGAACAACGTTGAGGAACTTGTCAAGGCTGGGAGCTACGGTGCGCTCATCGATCTCGGGATCGAGGATTACCATCAATTCGTACTGATGCATGACTAACCCACCTCCTTCGGACTAAACGGCTGCAGTATTTCTGCAACAGGAGGGTTGTGCATGTGTTGAACGTGGAGGCCGGGAATCCGGCACACAGACAACCTGCCAAGACTACTGGAACCGCGGCGATTGCGCCACCATCTCCTCCGATGCCCTCCGCATCGGAAATCTTCCGCGAGTTGCCCACCTGCGGACGAGCTGCCCCCGCGCTCCGGGGCAACTGGTCCGCGGCAGAGCAACTCGCGGCGCGCACACCTGCGGTGGCGCTCATTGGGTGGGGCGCAGACCGGCGTTGAGGAGCAGTGCGCGGAGGCGCTCAGGTCGGAGGGCATCCGCCCAGAGCCAGCGGACCATCGCCCGGCCAGGAGCACGCAACCGGTCCTCCCGGCGCTTTTCGGCCCAGACGACATCCTCGATTGTGCGCCCGCCCATGAACTCTCCCCTGGTGTACTTGACCTCCCCGTCGAATTCGCCGAGCAGAGGCATCCGTTTCAGTTGAAACCGGCGCTTCCAGCGGAAGTCGACCCGGTCTTCACCGAAGGGGTGCGGGTAGACCACCTGCAGCTCCGGCATCGGCATGCCGGCGAGGAAGATGCCCGTGCGGCTCAGGGACTCCCCTGGCGAGCCCGACTTCGCGTCTGCGAAGCCGACGGACCGGCGGGCACGTCGGGTGCCCCGCGCACTTCCGAGCCGCAGCACCCGGGCCATCACCTCGTCGCGCGTGATGGCCGGGATCACCGCACCGCCGGGGAGGAGGAACTGTTCCTGCAGTCCGGCATCCAGGCTGATCACCGCGGAGCGGAAGGGTTGGCTCCGGGCCAGGTCGACCAGGGTTCGGAGTCTCGTCGTCACCAGTAGACCGTCGATCTCGGTGACGTCCTCGTCCGGCAGCGGGTCGTGATGCCAGGCGATCCAGTTCTTCGACGTCCGCGTCTGTCCGCTTCCGCCCTGCAGGTGAACCTCGGTAGGCCATTGCCCGAGCACCGGCAACCCCCAGACCCGGGCCGCCGACAGGTGACTCACCACCGGGCGCGACTGCCTGGACAGCACCGCGGCCTGGATGCGCATCAGATAGCGGGCATCCGCGTCGGCGCTGGTCCAGATGGTCCGCGACACGTAGATGCCACGCCGCAAGCGCTCGGTGCCGCCGTATTCGTGCTCGCGGCGATGGGCGCGCGCGTCGTGGCCGGGCTGATCGCGGGTGAGCCGCAGCTGAGACAGCGCGGAAGCGTTGGGGTCCATGCCGAGAAGCGTCTCCCGGTGGCCTCGCCGGGCGGTGACCGGTACGCGAGCGGTGCAGAACTCGGCCGAGCTCGGCCTGTGGAGGACGGGCGCTCCCGCGCGAGTTGCCCTACTGCGGACGAGTTGCCCCGGTGTGCCGGGGCAACTCGTCCGCACGTGGGCAACTCGCCGAGGGGGGCGGGCGGGTCAGGCGCTGCGGGCCGCCCACCAGGACTGCAGACGGCGGGTGGCTTCCTCGGTGCCGAGAGGCCCGTCGTCCAGGCGCTGCTCCAAGAGATAGCGGTAGGCCTCGCCCACCTCACGGCCCGGCGTCAGGCCCAGGATCGCCATGATCTCTTCACCGTCGAGGTCGGGCCGAACCGAGTCCATCTCCTCCTGGGCCGCGAGCTCACGGATTCGCTGTTCGAGGTCGTCGTAGGCGAAGCCCAGCCGGTCGGCCTTGCGCCGGTTGCGGGTGGTGACGTCGGCTCGGGTGAGGATGTGCAGCCGCTCGAGCTGGTCGCCGGCGTCGCGCACGTACCGGCGCACGGCGGAGTCGGTCCAGGCCCCTTCGGTGTAACCGAAGAACCGCAGGTGCAGTTCCACGAGTTTGCCCACCGCAGCGATGGTGTCGTTGTCGAAGCGCAGCGCACGCAACCGCTTCTTGGCCAGCTTCGCACCGACCACGTCGTGGTGGTAAAAACTCACCACACCGCCGGACTCGAGCCGTCGGGTGGCCGGCTTGCCGATGTCGTGCATGAGCGCCGCCAACCGCACCACGAGGTCGGGTTCGGGAAGGTTCTTACGGGTTCGCTCGTAGCCGATGGCCTGGTCGAGCACCGTCAGAGTGTGCTGGTAGACGTCTTTGTGATGGTGGTGCTCGTCGACCTCCAGGCGCAGGTCCGGGATCTCCGGCAGCACGATCGCGGCCAGGCCGGATTCCACGAGCAGCTCGATGCCGGCACGCGGGTTCGCCGAGCGCAGCAGCTTGCCGAGCTCATCGCCGACCCGTTCGGCGGAGATGATGTTGATGCTCCCGGCCATGGCGGACATGGCGATCGCGGTGTCGATCTCGAGGGTGAAGCCCAGCTGAGCGGTGAAGCGGGCGGCCCGCATCATCCGCAGCGGGTCGTCGCCAAACGAGATCTCGGGTGCGGTGGGCGTCCGCAGTACCCCGTTGAGCAGGTCGTCGATCCCATTAGACGGGTCGACGAGAGTGAGCTGCGGCAGCCGCAGAGCGAGCGCGTTCACGGTGAAGTCCCGCCGCAGCAGGTCATCATCGAGGCTGCTGCCGAAGACCACGTCGGGGCGGCGGGTCTGACCGTCGTAGCTGTCGGCCCGATAGGTGGTGATCTCGACCTTCTCGCCCGCGATCTGGGCGCCGATGGTGCCGAACGCACGACCGATGTCCCAGTGCGCCTCGGCGATCGGCTTGACGATCGTCAAAATCTGGTCGGGAGTGGCGTTGGTGGTGAAGTCGAGGTCATTGGTGACTCGGTTCAGGAACGCGTCGCGGACGGGACCGCCGACCAGGGCCAGTTCAAAACCGGCCGCGGCGAATGCGTTCGCCAAACGGGACACCGTGGGGGACGCAGCCAGGTCGCCCAGTCTTGCGAGGGCTGCCGTGACGCTCTGCATGCCCCAATGGTAGTTGCTCGCCCGTCCCACCCGCGCGCCATCCAGCCAGCGCGGAGGGTTCTCACCCGGCTACGCCGTAGAATCCCGTACATGCTGGCCGATCCGAATCACGCGCGTCGGCCTGCGCTCCCCGGAATCCGGCGTCGCATCGTGGCCGCGCTGCTGTGCGCCCCCCTGCTGCTCTGCCCGGCGCTGGCCACCGCGACTCCGGCAACCGCCGCGACGGGCACGTTCGTGGGGTCGGTGGACACGGCGACCAACGACGACACCGTCGCCCTGCACGTCACACCGGCCACCTCCTCGATCCTGCGCCTCAACGAGGACCTCAAGCTCTCCGTCACCATCACCAACGATTCCGCCACCGCCATCCCCACCGGAAACATCGATGTCTTCCTGGCGGAGCGGGCGCTGACCAGTTCAACGGACCTGGACGACTGGCTCGCCTCGGACGAGGACGACGACACCGGCAGCGACCTGATGACCAGCGTCCCGCTCACCGTCCCCGTGCAGCCCAACAGCACGGTCACGGTCGCGGTCTCGGTGCCCAACGCCGCGCTCGGCCTGTTCGAGTGGAGTCCCTGGGGACCGCGGGGCATCGCGGCCTCCCTCAACACTGATGAATCGGTGCGGGCGTCCGGTCGGTCCACCTTCGTCTGGTACCCGGATGCCTCCGTGCAGCAGCCCCCCGTCGTCACCCCGGTCAGCCTCGCCGTAGCGATGCCGATCACCACCCCCGCGAACAGCTCCGGCCTCATCAGTGCCGAGGATCTCGCCGCGTACACCTCCAGCTCCGGTATCCTCACCCGCCAGCTCGACGGGCTTCTCAACCGCCCCGTCGCGATCGCCGTCGACCCGATGATCATCGCCTCGATCCGGGTGCTCGGAACGAGCGCGCCTGAGTCCGCGATCACCTGGCTGAACCGCCTCGATCTGGCGGAAAACGATATATTCCCGCTCGGGTATGCAGACTCGGATCCTTCCCTGGCCGTTCAGGCCGGGTCAAGCAGCCCGCTCTCACCGACCTCGCTGACCTTCGCCACCGACCCGGCCCTGTTCGTTCCCACCGAACCCACCGCCGCGCCAGAGCCCGAGGGCAGCGCCGTCGATCCCGGCGCACCGACCTCGTCCGACGCGCCCGCGGTCCCGGACCAGCCCACCGGCGAAAACCCTGTGCCGACCCTCGACCAGCTGCTCGCCTGGGACTACACCTCCACGTCCATCGCCTGGCCCGCCGACGACGCCGTCGCTCAGGCAGACCTGTCCGCCTTCGCGACCGCGGAACTCACCACGACGCTCCTCTCATCGGGCAACGTGACCCTGGACGACCCTGAAGTCACCACCAGCACAACTGTCGACCTGGGCTCCAACGAACTCGGCCTGGTTGCCGACGCCGGGATCTCGGAGGCGATGCGCTCGGCCGTCATGGCCACGACCGATGACGACTGGCGCGGGTACATGGCCGAGTTGTCCTCCCAAATCGCCGTCGTGGCCGCCGCGAATCCCGACCAGGCGCACACGCTCCTCGCTACCCTCGATCGCGGCTGGCCGCCGACCGCGGCGCGGCTGGCGCAGACCATCGACGCACTGTCGGCCCTGCCCTGGTACTCCGCAACAACGCTGACGGCGGCAGCAGCAGCTCCGGTCTCCACCGACGTCACCTTCCGGCCGCAGGCCGAGCCCAGCAGCAGCGTCGACCTCGCGAGCCGACTGATCGCCCGGGAAGCCGAGATCGTCTCCTTCTCCACAGCCCTCGCCGATCCGGCCGCCGTCACGGCACCGAACCGGCTCGCCGTGCTGGCCCTGCTGGCGACGTCCTGGCGGGCCGACCCGGACGACTGGCGCACCGCCGTTGACGACAATCTGGCGACGTCCAGCGAGGTGTTGCGGTCGGTCACGGTGAGCACCAAGGGACCGATCAATGTCGTCGGAAGCAAGGTCGACATCCCCGTCACGCTGAACAACGCCCTCGGCCAGGCCGTCACGGTGCGGGTACAGGTCGTCCCCTCCAACGGCCGCCTGGTGGTGGGCAACGATGTCGAGGCCGTGATCGACGCGAGTTCGGCCAAGACAGTGTCTATCCCCGTGACCGCAGCGGTCGGAAACGGCGCGGTCAGCCTGCGAGTGACGCTCTTCACCCCGTCCGGGGCGCAACTGGGTCAGCCCTCGTTGATCTCGGTCAATGTGCGCGCGGACTGGGAAGGCATCGGATCCCGCATCTTTGCCGCTCTGGTCGTGCTGTTCTTCGGCTTCGGCGTGTGGCGCAACATCGTGCACCGGCGACGCGACCGTTCACAGGGCGCCGAAGCTGACGCCGACCCGCTCGACAGCGACCCCGCCGTCACTCCCCCAGCTGTTGCCGACGATGTCCCCCCGGCTCCCCGTGGTTAGCCAGGGCGGCGTCGGCCGCGCCAGTGCGATCTTGGCCTCGGGAACTCTCGTCTCGCGTCTGCTCGGTTTTCTCAAGGTCATCGTCTTCGCCCACATCATCGGGCAGATCGGCAACGTCCCCGACGCCTTCACGGTCGCCAACCAGCTGCCGAACACCGTGTACACGATCGTGGCCGGCGGCGTCCTCACCGCGGTGCTGGTTCCCCAAATCGTGCGCGCGAGCCTGCACGACGATGGCGGGACCGCATACATCAACAAGCTCGTCACCCTGGCCTTGAGCATCCTGGCCATCACGACCCTGGCCGCCACGCTGCTCGCACCCCTGATCACCCGGTTCATCGGCCTGGGCTTCTCCCCCGAGCAACTGTCGTTGGCGATCGGATTCGCGTACTGGTGCCTGCCGCAGATCTTCTTCTACGGCTTGTACACGGTCCTGGGCGAGGTCCTCAACGCCCGCAAGTCCTTCGGCCCGTTCACCTGGGTGCCCGTGATCAACAACGTGATCTCCATCGGCGGTCTGCTGCTGTTCGGTCTCCTGTTCGGTATCGACACGGATAGCCAACGGCCGCCGGCCGACTTCACCCCGGGGATGACCGCCCTGCTGGCCGGCAGCGCGACGCTCGGTGTCGTGTTGCAGGCCGTGGTGCTCTACTACTTCTGGCGCCGCATCGGCTTGCGCTACCGCCCCGACTTCGCCTTCAGGGGTGTCGGCCTCGGCGCGGCCGGCAAGATGGCCAGCTGGACCTTCGGCATGCTGCTGCTGACCACGATCGCCGGCATCGTCGAAACGCAGGTCGTGACCCTAGCATCGGGAGAAGGCGCTTCCTCCACCGTCATGAGCACGGCGTGGCTGATCTTCATGCTGCCGCACTCGATCATCACGGTTTCCGTGGCCACCGCGTATTTCACCCGGATGAGCGAGCACGCCGCCCGCCATGACACCGAGAAGCTGCGCACGGATGCCTCCTCGGCCATCCGCGGGACCACCCTGCTGATCGTGCTCGCCAGTGCGGTCATCATGGTCTGCGCCTACCCGTTCGCCACGGTCTTCGGCGAAGCCGGGTTCGAACAGGTGCAAGCCATCGGCAACGTCATCATCGCCTTCCTCCTGGGCCTGGTGGCCTTCTGCGTGCTCTTCGTCGTGCAGCGCACCTTCTACGCCCTCGGCGACACGCGGACCCCGTTCTTCTTCACCCTGTTCCAGGTGGTCCTGGTCATCACGGGTGTGCTCGGCTGCGCCCTGCTTCCGCCGCAATGGATCGCGTTCGGCATCGCCCTCGTGGTGACGGTATCCGGGATCCTCCAGGCGATCCTGGCCGCGTGGCTGCTGCGCAAGCGTCTCGGCGGTATCGACGGGCGGCGGATCCTGCGCAGCCTGGTGAAGTACGTCGCCGCCGTCATCGTCCCGGTCGCCGCGGGAATCGGCATCCTGGTCGTGCTGGGCGGCACCACGGCGGGCGGTTTCGCCGTGTCGGGAATCGGACCGGCGATTCTCTCCATGATCCTGATCGGTTCGGTCATGGCCGTGCTGTACTTCGGCCTGTTGCTTCTCATGCGCAGCCCCGAACTACACGGCTTCCTGGCCCCGTTGAAGGCCCGCCTCGGGCGTTAGTCCGCCCGTGCTGCGGGTAATGGCCAGGTGACCGGTTGCTGAACAGCAGCTGTGCAGCGGGGGCTCGAGCCGGACGGAGCGGAATAGCTTCCGATTAGGATGTGTTGTACCCGAATGTGAGGCGCCGAAAGGCGTCTCTTCCACTGATTTCAAGGAGTCTACGCGTGCGTCAGATCATCATCATCGGTTCGGGTCCTGCCGGATTCACCGCCGCCATCTACGCTGCGCGTGCGAACATGAAGCCGCTGCTGATCGCCAGTTCGGTCGAGGCCGGCGGTGAACTGATGAACACCACCGACGTTGAGAACTTCCCGGGCTTCGCCGACGGCATCCAGGGCCCGGAGCTGATGGCGAAGATGCAGGAGCAGGCCGAGAAGTTCGGCACCGAGGTCGTCTACGACGACGTGACCAAGCTCGAATTCGGCGACACCGTCAAGTCGGTCACCCTCGGCAACGGCGAGAAGCACGAGGCCCTGTCGGTGATTTTCGCCACCGGGTCCGCCTACCGCAAGCTCGGCATCCACGACGAAGAGCGTCTGAGCGGCCGGGGCGTGTCCTGGTGTGCCACCTGCGATGGTTTCTTCTTCAAGGAGAAGGTCATCGCCGTTGTCGGCGGCGGCGACTCCGCCATGGAGGAGGCCACCTTCCTCACCCGCTTCGCGAAAAAGGTCTACATCATTCACCGCAAGGACACCCTCCGGGCGTCCAAGATCATGCAGGAGCGCGCTCTGTCGCACCCGAAGATCGAGTTCGTCTGGAACTCCGAGGTCGTCGGCATCGATGGTGAAGAGGCCGTTGAGGGTCTGCGTCTTCGTGACACCGTCACAGGCACCGAGAGCACCCTCGAGGTGGGCGGTTTGTTCGTCGCCATCGGCAACGACCCGCGCACCCACCTCGTGCACGATCTGCTCGACCTCACCAGTGAGGGCACCATCGCCGTCGCCGGACGCTCCTCCAAGACCAGCCAGGCGGGCGTCTTCGCCGCCGGAGACGTCATTGACCCCACCTACCGCCAGGCCGTCACCGCGGCCGCCAGCGGCACTGTGGCGGCCCTGGACGCCGAACACTACCTGGCCACCCTCCCCGAGGACTTGCTGGCTGCGGCCGGCGACCCCGAATTTGCAAGCGTCACCAACTAAGGAGCACTACATGTCAGCACGCGCCGTCACCGACGCCACCTTCGACCAGGAAGTCATCAACAACGAGAAGACCGTCCTGGTGGACTTCTGGGCCGAGTGGTGTGGCCCGTGTCGCGCCGTCAGCCCGATCCTCGACCAGATCGCCGCGGAGCACTCCGACAAGATCGACATCGTCAAGCTGAACGTGGACGACCACCCGGCCCTCGCCGCAAAGTACATGATCACCTCCATCCCCGCGATGAAGGTCTTCCAGAAGGGTGAGGTCGTCAAGACCGTCATCGGCGCCAAGCCGAAGCCCGCCCTCGAAGCCGACCTGGCCGCCTACCTCAAGTAGCCGCCGGCAGGTTCTTCCGCGAACCCGACACCCGCCCGGCAGCCGCCGGGCGGGTGTTTTTGTAAATTCAGGCGGATGCGGCCGCTGAGCGACGCACCCCATACGATTAAGGCCACACCAGAACGGATATGACGTGACAGCGATAGGCACCTCCCAGGCCGGCAACAACCTCGACCCGTGGTACCACCACTACGCCGAGCGAGCCGCCGCCCTGCGCGCCTCCGAGGTTCGCGCCCTGTTCGCCGTCGCCTCACGCCCCGAGGTCGTCTCCCTTGCCGGTGGCATGCCCTACGTCGCCGCCCTGCCCCAGGACCTCGTGATCAACGCGATGGACAGTGTCATGCGCAAACAGGGCCCCGTTGCGCTGCAATATGGCTCTGGCCAGGGAGTTCCCTTGTTCCGTGAGCAGATCCTCGAGGTCATGGCGCTGGAAGGCATCCGCGCCCACGCCGATGACGTCGTCGTCACCACGGGGTCGCAACACGCTCTCGAACTGGTCAGCAAGCTCTTCCTGGACCCCGGCGACGTTGTCATCGCCGAGGGGCCGAGCTATGTCACGGCCATGGTCATCTTCAAGTCGTACCAGGCCGATGTCGACCACGTACCCATGGACGAGCACGGCATGATCCCCGAGGCCCTCCGCGAACACATCGCACGCCTGAAGGCCGCCGGTCGCAAGATCAAGTTCCTTTACACGATTCCCAGTTTCCACAACCCGGCCGGGGTGACCCTCAGCTGGGCCCGCCGTCTGGAGATCCTGGAGATCGCGAAGGCCAACCAGATTCTGGTCCTCGAGGACAACCCGTATGGGCTGTTGTATTTCGACCAGAAGGCACCGGATGCCATGCGTTCCATCGAACGGGACGGTGTGGTGTACCTGGGGACCTTCTCCAAGACCCTCGCCCCCGGCTTCCGGGTGGGTTGGGCCCTGGCCCCGCACGCCATCCGCGAGAAGCTCGTGCTGGCCAACGAGGCGGCGGTACTCTCCCCCAGCTCGTTCAGCCAACTGGTGATCTCCGAGTACCTGTCCACCGCGGATTGGAAGGGTCAGATCAACACCTTCCGCGGCGTCTACCGCGAACGCAAGAACGCCATGCTTTCCGCGTTGACGGAATACCTTCCCGAGCTCACCTGGACCAACCCCAACGGCGGGTTCTACGTGTGGCTCAACCTGCCGGATACCCTGGACTCCAAGGCAATGCTGCCTCGCGCGGTCAAGGAGCTCGTGGCGTACACCCCCGGCACGGCGTTCTTCGCGGATGGTCAGGGTCGCCAGAACATCCGGCTTTCCTTCTGCTATCCCACGCCGGACCACATCCGCCTGGGTATCCGTCGCCTCGCCACCGTCATCCGTGACGAACTAGAGCTGCTCGACACCTTCGCCGGAACAGGCTCGCTGTTTCCCGCCCACGACGGTCGCCGCTTCGGCGCCCCGCCGCCCGACATCAACTAACCCCGCGTTTCTCCGGCTCGAGCTAAGGAAAACCCCAGATCATGAGCGAATCAGAGTTTCTTGACATTGTGGTGCTCGCGGGTGGAATCTCGCACGAGCGCGACGTCTCCATGCGCAGTGGCCGCCGGGTGGCAGACGAGCTGACCGGGCTCGGTCACACCGTGGCCGTGCTCGACCCGCAGGCGGGACTCCTCACCGAGCTAGCCACCCGCAAGCCTGACGTGATCTGGCCCGTTCTGCACGGCGCGACCGGAGAAGACGGTGCCCTGCTCTCACTGCTCGAGACCACCGGGATCCCGCACGTCGGCCCGCGTGGCACCGCGGCGGGACTGGCCTGGTCCAAGCCCACCGCCAAGGAACTTGTACGTCGCGCCGGATACGCCACCCCGACCTGGATCGCCCTCTCACGTGAGACCTTCCGCGACCTCGGTGCAGCCAGTGTGCTTGAGCACCTCGTGACCGCCCTAGGCACACCCCTGGTCGTCAAACCCGCCCAGGGTGGCTCTGCCCAGGGTGTGACCATTGTCGACACAGCAGCGGGTCTCCCCCGCGCCATGGTCGATGCCTACACCTACGACGAGACCGCCCTCGTTGAGACGAAGATCGAAGGCACCGAGCTTGCCGTCACGGTCATCAACACCGGTGCCGGGCCCGTCGCACTCCCCGCCGTTGAAATCGTGCCCGTGAGTGGCGTCTTCAGCTTCGAAGCTCGGTACAACGCCGGCGAAACGCTCTTCTTCACGCCGGCCCGCATCGCGCCGGATGTGGCCCAGCGGGTGGCCGAGACCGCCGTGGCGATTCATAGCCTGCTCGGGTTGGCCCAGCTTTCCCGCATCGACCTGATGGTCGACGCCGAGGGGGTCGCATGGTTCCTCGAGGCGAACGTCCTGCCCGGACTCACCGAAACCTCACTCGCCCCGCAGTCCATTGAAGCCTCCGGAGAGTCACTCGGAACTGTCTATGCGGCCCTCGCTCGAGCGGCCTCCACCAGCCTGCAGTAGCCACGCGTTGCCGTCATGTTTCACGTGAAACACCCCCCCTCCGAGGCTGGGTGTTTCACGTAAAACATTGTCATCGACGACTCCCAGTGGCCGCTCGTCACCATTTCGCCGGTCCGGCCAGAAAGCGAGACGCGCCCTTCGGTGGTCGAGCTGGTCGAGACCCTGCTGGAGGCACCGTGGCTGCCACCCGCTCCTGGCGACAGATCTGAACTTCGTCCCCAGGTCATTTGATTTGGCGGCTCCGAGCGCCACCGCGCGTCCACTCCCCCACGCGTCAATGCCGGCGAAGTAGGTTGAGAGCGCCACAAATCGCCCTCGACTGGCCCAAAACCGGCCCAAATTGCGCTGTAGAGGCCGTTGTATGCGCTCGCGTGCAGCCCATTGACACCGGAATCCCGCTTTCGACAACCAGAATCAACCGTGGGTGCGCATTCCAGACCCTGACGCGCAGGCCGCAACCACCTCGCCGGTCGAGCCTACTGAGACCCTAGGCGAGACATGTTTCACGTGAAACACCGGGCCGGAGAGGCGGTAGCTTCCGACGGCGCATCCGCCCTGGCCACCGAATTCGCCTCTATTTTCGCTGAAACAGCTCTCTGAAGTCTCCTCTTGCGGCCGCTCCCCTGGCGGGATCGTTCGTACTCATTAGTGCCAGAAACTTGACGTCGACATGTTCAATCAACCAAGCATGGAGCCGGCTGGGCCTATCCAGACGCGGGAGTCGAACCCCGACGGGCTGAAGCAAGCGAGTCAGGGCCCGTTACGTCTCCCGCGTCAATCCCCGACACCCTCACTGAGCGGTGGGGACGATCCCAACGCCAGGGGATGCACTCCGGACGCACGTGGGCCGGGCTTGACGAGACAGGAGACAGCCAGAAGTCCCGAGCCGCGGGCACCGCCAGATCCACCCGACGTGCTCCGGCCAGAACACACATGTTGCATGCCAATTCGGGGGTCGTGCCTATCGAGTCCCGACACGGCCAGTGTTTCACGTGAAACAACGCTCGGAGCAGGTCCTGCTGGCGCAATTCCGGGCCGTTTGACGTAAACCCGACACGTGAGCCATCGAACGGCCACTCCCCCGCTTTCGGACGGCCAAAGACAGCCCGGCGACGCCACGATCGTCTTACGAGCGTCCGGAATTGGGCCAGGAGTCGGTCACGGTGAGCGCTGAGCAGTGCGCGTCATGCTAGTCGGCCCAGTGAAACTGATGTCAGAACTCTCAAGCGGGTGGGTGAGACCTGAAGAGTCGCTTCCTCGCACGGGGCACCGTGAATTCGGGACGCCCAGTCAACCCGACTCGAAGGAGCAGCCATGGCATGCGCGTCGCACCCTCGTCGTTGGTCAAGCCCGTCGACACCACGCGCTGCAGATGTTTCACGTGAAACAAGAAACTCGACGGCATTCCCGTCGTGAGCCAGGGTTCGTCAACCACCGGCCACCCGGTATCTCGCCACGAAGGGGCTCCAGTAGGCGATTTTCCCGCCAGATTGGCGCGAATTGACGGCCCTGAGAGCCATCGTAAGGCCGCTACTCCGCTTGTCAGCTGCGCAAATGCCGGCTCGTCGCGCCACAGTCGCCCTCTCAACGCCCCAGATGAGCTCAAAATCGCGTAAACCGATGACTGCCGGCCGCGCGGTTCGGGCTCAGGAGCATCGAGGATCCGACTTCGACAGGCTCAATCCCGGGGACCCCCGTTGGATCGGACTCGTCGACAGGCCCAGGCCTGATTTCGACAAGCGCAATCAGCGAGGCCCGGCTGTGGGTGAGCGTGCGAGACCCTCGGATTCGAACATCAACCAAGTCAGTCATCGAGGCCTGGAAGGGGGGGCCAGGAGCCAAGCTGTCAGGACCCGGAAATCTGATGTCCACATGCTCAATCAGCGAGGACCACCGCGGGCGAGTGCGCCCGGAATCAGTAGGGAACCTCGCTCACCTCGATCAGCGAGACCCGCCGTTTGGCAGGCCTACCTCGTCCCACACCGAATGTTTCACGTGAAACAGTGCCCGGCTAGTTGGCTCCGAAGCCGGGTTCCCCGAGTACGCCGAGGATGCGGTTCAGGTCGCCGATCGTAGCGAAATCAACTGTGATCTGGCCTTTTCGTGCGCCCAGATTGATTTTCACGCGGGTATCGAGGCGGTCTCCGAGGTGTTCGGCGATCTCGTTGAGATGTCCCTGTCGCTTTCCGGGTGCGGGTTTCACGACAACGGGTTTGGGTCCGGCAGCGGCTGCGGCCTCAGCCGCCCGCACCGACAGGTCCTCGTTGACGATCTTGTCTGCGAGGCGCAACATGCCCTCGGTGTCCCCCACTGACAGCACTGCTCGCGCATGACCAGCCGACAGTACGCCGGCCGCCACACGAAGCTGCACGGCCTCCGGCAGCTTCAACAGGCGCAGGGTGTTGGTGATCTGCGGGCGCGACCTACCGATGCGGCTGGCCAGCTCTTCCTGGGTGATGTCGAAGTCCGACAGCAGCTGCTGGTACGCGGACGCTTCTTCGAGCGGGTTCAGCTGCGCGCGGTGCAGGTTCTCCAGCAGCGCGTCGCGGAGCATGTCGATGTCAGCGGTATCCCGCACGATCGCCGGGATGCTGTCGAGGCCGACTTCCTTGGTGGCGCGCAGGCGCCGCTCCCCCATGACGAGTTCGTACTTGCCCGGCTGTTCCAGGAGCGGACGCACGACGATGGGCTGCAGCACTCCGACTTCGCGAATGCTGTGCACGAGTTCGGCCAGGTCGTCCTCGTCGAAAACGCTGCGCGGCTGCACGGCATTGGGCACGATGTCGGCCGGATTCAAATGCGCAAGGCGCGCCCCGGGAACCGGAAGAAGCTCAACAGTGGTCTCGTCGGCCGCCTCGATCGTCGCCGTCGAAGCCGAACCTGCGGAAGACGTCGACGCAGAGCCGGGCACCGGGGAGGCGCCGGCGGTGCCCTCGGCGTGCGGGACCTCGTTGTACGGGAAGAAGACGTCGACGGGCCGGGCCTGTGACGGGTTGTCCTGCACGGGAATGAGCGAACCGATACCGCGGCCGAGCCCTGTACGTTTCGCCATTACTGCGCATCTCCTGTTCGTGGAACGCCCCGACGGGCGATTTCTGCGGCTGCTTCGAGGTAGGAGAGCGATCCTGCCGAGTTGAGGTCGTAGCTGATGACGCTCTGACCGTAGCTGGGCGCCTCAGAAACCCGCACCGAGCGCGGAATCAGTGTGTCCAGCACCTGTTTCGGGAAGTGATCGCGCACATCTTGCGCCACCTGGTTCGCGAGGTTCGTGCGGCTGTCGTACATGGTGAGCAGGATCGTCGAGACGATGAGTTGCGGGTTCAGGTGCTTCTCGATCAGCTCGATGTTCTTCAACAGCTGACTCAGTCCCTCCAGCGCGTAGTACTCGCACTGAATCGGGATGAGAACCTCCCGAGCGGCGACGAACGCATTGATCGTGAGGAGCCCGAGGGACGGCGGGCAGTCGATGAAGACGTAGTCGTAGGGGTCCGCCATCTCCTTGATGTGCAGGTCCAGGGCGCGACGCAGTCGCTGTTCCCGGGCAACGAGCGAAACGAGTTCGATCTCTGCGCCGGCCAGGTGGATGGTCGCCGGTACACAGTACAGCGCCCCGAACTCCGGGCTCTTCTGCACAACGTCCACCATCGGCAAGTCATTGATGATGACGTCGTAAACACTCGAGGTCTCGGCGCGGTGCTCCACACCGAGCGCGGTGGAGGCGTTGCCCTGCGGGTCCAGGTCGATCACGAGAACACGCGCACCCTGGCGGGCCAACGCGGCGGCCAGGTTGACGGCGGTGGTGGTCTTGCCCACCCCACCCTTCTGATTGGAGATGGTGATCACCCGGGTGCTCTCGGGCTTGGGTAGCCTCTCGGCGGCGATCACCTGACGGCGGCGGGTCAGATCCGAGATCTCCCGCGCCAGGGGGGTGCTGTTGTCGACGCCGGAACCGGGAGTGCCGGTCTGCTGGTCTTCGCCGGGATGTTTCACGTGAAACCTTTGCGTTCGACGGTTGATGAGCCACCCGAAAGGGTGCCCCGGAGTTCTCCGCCCATGTTGCGCGGATGTTGCCGGGGACTAGTCCACTGTAGCCTTAATGACCCGCGTGACGTCCTCCAGCACACCCTCGCCGAGGGTGAGGACCTCCACATCGCGCAGGCGGAACTTCTTGATCGGCTTGGCGGCGTTGGCGATCTCCCCCGCGGCACCCGCGCCCTTCATCAGCACGAGTTCACCGCCGGAACGCAACAGTGGGGCCGTGAGGGGAATCAGGGTCTTGAACGCGCTCACAGCGCGGGCGGTGACCTGATCCAGGGGCGTATCCAGACGGATGTCTTCGGCGCGGGCCCGCTGCACCCGTGCGTTGGTGAGGCCGAGTGCGGCGATCTGGCCGGTCAACCACGCCACTCGGCGTTCCATCGGCTCGATGAGCACGAACGAGACATCGGGCCGCGCGATCGCCAGCACCAGACCCGGCAGCCCGGCGCCCGATCCCACGTCGCCGACCAGGCCGGGCTTCAGGAGTGGTGCTACCACGACGCAATTCAGGATGTGCCGGCTCCACAACCGGGGAAGTTCGAGCGGACCGATCAGGCCGAGCTCCTCCCCCTGCTCGGCGAGGTGCCTGGTGAACTCTCGGGCGACCTCGATGCGGTCACCGAAGAGTCCAGCTGCAACGGCGGGCTCGGCCTCGAGGGTCTCAGTCATACTCGGTGTGGCTACGCTGCCGTGATGACGGTGTGACGGTCGCGACCTTCGCCCAGGGACTCGGAGACGTATCCGCGCTCCGAAACGATGTCGTGCACGAGCTTGCGCTCGTAGGACGACATCGGGGGGAGGGAAGCCTCCGTTGCGCCGCCTTCGATGCGCTCGATGGCGTGGCCGACGAGGTCGGTCAGCTCGGCCTCGCGGGCCTCGCGGGATCCGCCGATGTCGAGGATCAGCCTGGAGAACGACCCGGTCTTGTTCTGCACGGCCAGTCGGGTGAGCTCCTGCAGGGCGTTCACGGTGTCGGGCTTGGACAGCAGGCGCAGGTTCTGCGGGTCAACCGAATTCACCGACAGGTAGGCCCGTCCGTTCCGGGCATCGATGTCGATGTCACCGTCGAGGTCGCAGATATCCAGGAACTCTTCAATGTAGTCCGCTGCGATGTCGCCTTCCTGCTCCAGCTGGCCGATGGTGGGCGCGGCGTCGGACGCGGCATCCGCGTTGATCACGTCGGTGTTCTCAGTCACGATGTCCATCCCTCTTACTTCTTGGGGCCGGTCTGCTTCTTGGCACGGTTCTTGCCAACGGGCTGCTGGCGCTGGGCCGGCTTCTTGGGCTCGTCGACAATGATGACGTCTCCGTCGGTTGCGATGAGTTTGCCCTTGCGGGCGAGCCGCTCTTCGCGGGCCTTGGCGGCCTCACTGCCCGGTGTGGGCATGTTGCGAATGACGAGGAACTGCTGGGCCATGGTCCAGATGTTCGAGGTGAGCCAGTAGAACATCACGCCGAGCGGGAAGGCCACACCGGAGAAGGCGAAGACCAGGGGCAGCAGGTACAGCATGATCTTCTGCTGCTTGAACATCGGGCTGGCCTTGGTCTCCGGCGACATGTTCTTGGAGACGATCTGCAGCTGGGTGATGAACTGCGACGCGGTCATCAGGACGACCATGGTGGCCGCGATGATCATGACGGAGAGGTTGAAGTCCGCTCCGGAGGTCCACAGCGTCCACTGCTGGGCGAACGTGTCGTGCAGCGGGGCAACGCCGAACAGGTTGGCATTGCCGAAGCTGGTCGCCAGGGCCTGGTTGAGGGGGCCGACGCCGGCGTTGGAGCGCTGAGCGTCGTTGAGCACCGAGAACAGGGCAAAGAAGATCGGCATCTGCAGGAGCAGGGGCAGGCACGAGGCGAGCGGGTTGGTCCCGGTGCGCTTGTACAGCTCCATGGTCTCGCGGGACATGGCCTCTCGGGAGAACTGGTCCTTCTTGCCCTTGTACTTGTCCTGGATCTTTTTCAGCTGCGGCGCGACCTCGAGCATCTTGCGCTGGCTCTTGATCTGCTTCACGAAGATGGGGATCAGCGCAGCTCGCACCACGAGGACCAGGCCAACGATGGACAGCACCCAGGTGATGCCGTCGTTGTAGCCCATGCCGAGGTTGGAGAACAACCAGTGGAAGGCGACGAGCAGAAGCTCAACGGCCCACTTCAGCGGCCAGAGGATAGTACCTATGAGGTCCATACGTGCGGGTCAGCCCTTTCCGTGGCTAAAGGAACTACAAATCCAAACGACGTCACGGTGTAGCGACGGTGTCGTTTCAGGGGAACATCATCGATTCCGCCCTCAGCCCAAGGATGACAACGCAAGACCCGACGTGCGGCGAAAAAAGAGCCGACGATCAGGCCATATTCTTGGACGGCGCCGAGGGCGTACGCCGAACACGAGGGGTAGTACCGGCAAACATCGCCGTACAACGGTGAGATTACTGCGCGATAGACCCGCAGGAGCGCTACCCCGAGATTTCGGGGCAGCAATACCAACGTGAGGATCACCCTGTTCATCTCGCGCGCTGCCCCTTGACCAGTGCAGTCGACAGCTCGGCCACAAGATCGGGCCAGCTGGCGTGCACAGATGTCGGCAGTGCGCGAAAAACGATCTCCGTCCCGGCGGGAACGCCAGGAAGGAGATCGAAGCTTGCCGCTTTCAAACGACGACGCACGCGGTTTCGAACCACCGCGCCGCCCACGTTCTTGGCGACGATGAACCCGAACCGCACCGGGGTGGGTTCTGGGTTGCGGCGGAGGTACGCCACAGTGTGCGGGCCGACGACCCGCACACCTCGTCGAACGACAGCCTTATAGTCGCTCCCGCTCGTGATGCGATTGGCGTGAGCGAGCACGGGAGGTCTTACGCGGAGAGTTCGGTGCGACCCTTGCGACGACGAGCACCGAGGATGGCGCGTCCGGCGCGGGTGCGCATACGAAGACGGAAACCGTGCACCTTCGCGCGACGACGGTTGTTCGGCTGGAACGTTCTCTTGCTCATTGTTCAATCTCCACGTATTGGATCTCCGCAGGCCAAAACGAGCGGCCGGGAAAGAGTGAGGTAGCCCACGGGCTGGGGTCAACTGATTAAAACTACGGCTTCGCTCGCCCGTGGTCAAACTGACGACGCCCAAACGTTCGATTCTGCCCATTGAATTCCCATTTCCGGTACAGACACGCTGGCAATCTTCAAGCTAATTTGGCCTGACCGCCGGTCATTGACTACCGTGAGGACAAGTTATCCACAGGTTGTGGGTAAACCCTGAGAATCCAGTTGTTATTTGCCCACAGGCGGTGGATAACGTTGTGGATGAATCGTCCGATGGGCATTCTGTGTCCACCCGCGAAGGCTCTCTCAGGGCGGCAAACGTACAGATGAAGATTGTGGGAAACCATGCCAGACGGGGAACAGCCCATCAGCGAGACATGGCGGTCAGTTCTGACCATTCTGGAGTCGGACGACACGGTCACTCCGATGCTGTACGGCTTCCTGAACCTGGTCGAGCCCAAAGGCATCGCGGCCGGCACCTTCTACCTGGAAGTCCCGAACGAGTTCACCGCGAGCATGCTCAACGTGCGCATGCGGGTTCCCCTTCTCACGGCCATGGGCCAGCTCAGCGAATCGGTCGCTGTCACCACGTTCTACGTCGTGGTCAATCCCGAGCTCGAGCAGGAGTCCCTGCGTCCGGTTCAGGAACCCATCGAACGCCAGCCTGACATCGAGACGCCGGCCACGCCGCAGTCGGTTTTCGAAAGCACTCCCCCTGAGCGCCCCCACGACACCCGGCTGAACTCCAAGTACAGTTTCGACAACTTCGTCATCGGACAGTCCAACCGGTTCGCACATGCCGCGGCCGTCGCCGTGGCCGAGGCTCCGGCCAAGGCGTACAACCCGCTCTTCATCTACGGTTCCTCCGGCCTGGGCAAGACCCACCTGCTGCACGCCATCGGCCACTACGCGATGAGTCTGTATCCGGGCATCCGTGTGCGCTACGTCAGTAGCGAGGAATTCACCAACGACTTCATCAACTCGATTGCCAACAACCGCGGCTCCGCCTTCCAGAACCGGTACCGCAACATCGACATCCTGATGATCGACGACATCCAGTTCCTGCAGGGCAAGGCGGAGACCCAGGAAGCGTTCTTCCACACCTTCAACACCCTGCACGATCACAACAAACAGGTCGTCATCACCAGCGACCTGCCGCCGAAGGCCCTCACCGGGTTTGAAGACCGCATGCGGTCGCGCTTCGAGTGGGGCCTGATCACGGATGTCCAGGCTCCTGACCTGGAGACCCGCATCGCGATCCTCCGCAAGAAGGCGCAGAGCGAGAAGCTGCAGGTTCCGCACGACATTCTCGAGTTCATGGCGTCGAAGGTGTCGTCGAACATCCGTGAACTCGAGGGCACCCTGATCCGGGTCACCGCGTTCGCGAGCCTGAACCGCACCCCGGTGGACATGAACCTCGTGCAGACGGTGTTGAAGGACGTGATCACCCTCGACGAGGACAACGTGATCGCTCCGGTGGACATCATCACGAACACCGCGGACTACTTCAAGCTCACCGTCGACGACCTGTACGGTTCGTCACGTTCGCAGGCTGTGGCCACCGCACGACAGATCGCAATGTACCTGTGCCGGGAACTGACGAATCTCTCGCTCCCCAAGATCGGCCAGCTGTTCGGCAACCGCGACCACACGACGGTGATGTACGCGAACAAGAAGATCAGCGAGCTCATGAAGGAACGCCGATCCATCTACAACCAGGTGACGGAACTGACAAACCGCATCAAGCAGGATCACCGCTACAAGTAAGAGAAAATTTTTTTGTGTTTCGTACCTGTGGATAACCCTGTGGAAACTGCCCGGACAACTTGGCACAATCTGTAGAAACGCACGGCTCGCTTGTGAAAACTCGGAATTACAGAAACAAGTTCGTGTCATTCATTGGGCTTACCGCTCACAGGGCGTCCACAAGTTACAAGTTTGTAGTTCCCAGTCGCTGAGCGCTATCCACCGAGTTATCCACAGTTTCCACAGCGGTTAAGAAGATTAACGATTAACTTCATTAGCTCCAGGTCCAACAACCTTTACTCGCCGAGGCTCACAAGAAATGGGCAGCGGATAAACCCGACTAGCATTGAGGCCGTATCCAGGTCTCCACCGACAGGAGTGACTTCGTGAGATTTCAGGCCAATCGGGATGTCTTCAGCGAAGCCGTATCTTTCGCTGTCAAGCTCCTTCCCCAACGCACCACCCTGCCCATTTTGAGCGGCGTCTTAATCGAAGCGACAGAGACCGGCCTGATCCTGTCCTCGTTCGACTACGAAGTGTCGGCCCAGACCGAGATCGCCGCCGATGTCGAAGAGACCGGCAAGGTGCTCGTCTCCGGACGCCTTCTGGCCGAGATCGCCAGCCGGATGCCGAACGCTCCGGTGCGGTTTTCCACCAACGAGTCCCGGATCACCGTGAGCTGCGGTACCGCGAACTTCACCCTCCTGTCTATGCCGGTAGAGGAATATCCAAGTATTCCCCAGGTCAGCGCCCAATCCGGCCTGGTACCCGCCGAGGAATTCGCCGCGGCAGTCTCGCAGGTCGCTGTCGCCGCATCCCGCGATGACGTCACCCCGGTGATCACCGGCGTACAGCTGCAGATCACCGAGAACAGCATCAGCCTCGTCGCCACCGACCGGTACCGTGTCGCCGTTCGCGAGATCGACTGGGACCCGGGAGCCAACCAGGCCCAGGAACCGATCACGGCCCTGGTGCCGGCACGGACCCTGCAGGAGGTCGGTAAGACCTTCGGCCACAGCGGCACGATCTCGGTGGCCATCACCAACACCGACGACCGCGAACTGATCGCCTTCACCGCGGACAAGAAAACCGTCACGTCGCTGCTGATCAAGGGCAACTACCCGCCGGTGCGTCGCCTGTTCCCGGACAACGTCGACAACTACGCCGTGATGAACACCGCCGAACTGATCGAGGCCACCCGCCGCGTGCAGCTGGTGCTGGAGCGGGAGGCGGCCCTGCGGTTCAGCTTCACGTCCGACGGTCTCACCCTCGAGGCCATCGGCTCGGAGCAGGCCCAGGCCTCTGAGACCATCGACGCGATCCTCGCCGGCGGCGACACCGTCGTCTCTCTCAAACCGCAGTTCCTGCTGGACGGCCTCGGCGCCGTGCACTCCGAGTTCGTGCGCATCTCTTTCACCAAGACCGAGAACCCCAACAAGCCGGGACCCGTGCTCATCACGAGCCAGACGTCGCGCGAGCAGCCGGGCGCCGACAGCTACCGGTACCTGCTGCAGCCGAACCTGCTCCTGCGCTAACCCGCCGGCCTCACCAGCACGACACGAACCACGAAGGACTGCCATGCACATCGGAATCGTCGGCCTGGGCAAAATGGGCGCCAACATGCGCGACCGCCTGCGCGCCGCCGGTCTGACCGTCACCGGCTACGACCGCAATCCCGAGGTTTCCGACGTCGCCGGCACCGCCGAGCTGGTCGAGGCGATCCCGTCTCCCCGGCTGGTCTGGGTCATGGTTCCGGCCGGAGCCATCACCACCGCGGTGATCGCGGACCTGGCCACGAAGCTCTCCCCCGGCGACCTGGTCATCGACGGCGGCAACTCCAGGTTCACCGACGACTTCACCCATGAAGCGCTGCTCGCCGAAAACGGGATCCACTACGTCGACGCCGGTGTTTCCGGTGGGGTCTGGGGTCTCACCAACGGATTCGGCCTCATGGTCGGCGGTTCCGCCGCCGATGTGGAAACGGCCATGCCGGTCTTCGACGCGCTGCGTCCGGAGGGCCCGCGCGAGGAAGGCTTCGTGCACGCCGGCAAGGTCGGCGCCGGTCACTACGCCAAAATGGTGCACAACGGCATCGAATACGCGCTGATGCAGGCCTATGCCGAGGGCTACGAACTGCTGGAGAAGCGCGACGACCTCATCCAGGATGTGCCCGGCATTTTCACGGCCTGGCAGCGCGGCACCGTCGTGCGGTCCTGGCTGCTCGAACTCCTGGTGCGTGCCCTCAAGGACGACCCGCAGCTGGGCGACATCGAAGGCTACGTCGAAGACTCCGGCGAGGGACGCTGGACCATCGAAGAAGCCATCAACAATGCCGTTCCGGTGCCCGCGATCAGCGCGTCGATCTTCGCCCGGTTCGCCTCCCGCCAGGATGATTCCCCGGCCATGAAGGCGGTGGCCGCGCTGCGCAACCAGTTCGGTGGGCATGCCATAAAGAAGGCAGACTGATCCCGAGTGCGGGTCACACACCTCTCCCTCACTGACTTCCGCAACTATGCGCAAGCCGAAGTCCCGTTCGGCCCCGGACCCAACCTGATCGTCGGCCGAAACGGCCAGGGCAAGACAAATCTGGTCGAGGCGCTCGGATTCCTCAGCACCCTGAGCTCGCACCGGGTGTCCCAGACCGGGGCGATGGTGCGCTCCGGCGCAGAGTCCGCGATCATCCGCGCACGCCTTGAGTACAACGGCCGGGACATCCTCGCTGAGGTGCAGATCAACCGGTCCGGACTCAACCGGGCCCAGATCAACCGGTCGGTCATCAAGACCCGGGAACTTCCCCGCTATTTCTCCAGCGTGCTGTTCGCACCGGAAGACCTTGCCCTGGTGCGCGGCGACCCGTCCGGTCGTCGACGATTCCTCGACCAGTTGCTGGTGTTGCGGAGCCCCAGACTCTCCGGGGTGCTTGCCGACTATGACCGGGTGCTGAAACAACGCAATACCCTGCTCAAGTCCGCCAGGGCCTCCGGTTTGAAGACCACCCAGCTGGGCACCCTCGATATCTGGGACGAACGGCTGGTGGCACTGGGCTCCGAGATCATCGATGCCCGCGCGGATCTGGTGGCTGAGCTGATGCCGCCGCTGCAAAAGGCCTACAAATCGGTTGCCGGCGCGGATCACGGGCCGAACCTGGTCGCGTCGCTGAGTATTCTCGGTGCCGATGAGGAAGCCGACGAGACCGCCTCCCCGGCCGCAGCTTCGCCGAGTGCGAGCTCAGGTTCCGCGACGGCCGACACCTTCCGCACCGCGCTGGCCGGTCTGCGGCGCAAGGAACTGGACCGCGGAATGACCCTGGCCGGACCGCACCGTGACGATCTGGTCTTCGAACTCAACAATCTGCCGGCCAAGGGCTATGCCAGCCACGGCGAATCCTGGTCCTTCGCGCTTGCGCTCAAACTCGCGTCGGCGGAGCTGCTCCGGCGAGATTCGTCCAGTGGTGACCCGGTGCTGATCCTCGACGATGTGTTCGCCGAGCTCGACCAATCTCGCCGCCGGCGCCTCGCCGAAGCCGTCACCGGCTACGAACAGGTTCTGATCACGGCCGCCGTCTTCGAAGACGTCCCTGCGGTGCTCGCTGCCCACGCCATCCACATCCACGCCGGCGCCGTGGTCGCTGCGCCCGAGGCCGAGAGCGGGACGGTCCGTGGCTGAACACAGTGAAGCCGCCAAGGTCTACCTCCGGTTCAAGGATGTCTTCGGCGACCCGAACGCCAAGCGAACCCGCGCCAGGCGCAAGGCCAGCCCTCAAATCGGGTCCAGCGTGCCGTTCGGCGCCGGCCGGGACCCGCGGGGACTGGGCGAAACCATCAATTCGCTCACCGCGCAGCTGGGCTGGAATTCACCGATGGCCCAGTCGGACCTGCTCGGGTCCTGGATCGAACTCGCCGGTGAGGAAACCGCGAAACACTCCACCCCGGCCGGTATCGACGAGGGCATCCTGACCGTGCACTGCGAGTCGACGGCGTGGGCAACCCAGCTGCGCATGATGCGGGTGGAAATCATGACTCAGATCATGCAGAAGTTCCCGGATGCCGGCATCGCCGCAATTCGTTTTCAAGGACCCAACGCCCCCTCCTGGAAAAAGGGTCCCAGATCAATCCCAGGGCGTGGTCCACGCGATACCTATGGCTAGGTAGCCAAAACAGGTCACCCTTACGAATAAAACGCGTCAAACGGCGGTTTTGGCCGTTGGGGCTTGGGGTGTTTGGTAGGCTGAGGGGTCGCCTGTGCGACGGTCAGGAGCCCAATTTCACATGACAATTGAACCGAAAACTGAGCCGGAGCAGCACGCTTACGGCGCAGAAGACATCCAGGTTCTCGAAGGCCTCGAAGCTGTTCGCAAACGACCCGGAATGTACATCGGTTCAACCGGTCCACGCGGTCTGCACCACCTGGTCTACGAGATCGTCGACAACTCCGTCGACGAGGCCCTGGCCGGCTATTGCGACACCATCGACATCCGTATTCTTCCCGATGGCGCCGTGCGCGTGCAGGACAACGGTCGAGGTATCCCTGTCGATATCCACAAGGCGGAAGGCAAGTCCACCGTCGAGGTCGTCCTGACCGTGCTGCACGCCGGTGGAAAGTTCGGGGGCGGCGGCTACGCGGTCTCCGGAGGACTCCACGGCGTCGGCAGCTCGGTGGTCAACGCGCTCTCCAGCCGCCTCGAGGTCGAGGTGCGCCGGCAGGGCCATGTGTGGCGCCAGAGCTTCCACAACGGTGTGCCCAACGAGTCACTGCACCAGGACGAGGTCTCCGACGAGACCGGGACCACGATCACCTTCTGGCCGAGCTCGGAGACCTTCGAGACGACGGTCTTCGACTACGAAACCCTGCGCGCGCGCTTCCAGCAGATGGCGTTCCTCAACAAGGGTCTACGCCTCACGCTCACCGACGAGCGTGCGGACAGCCTGGACGCCGAGGACAAGCCGCTCAGCAACAGCTTCATGTACGAGCAGGGCCTGATGGACTACGTGGCCTACCTCAACCGGGCCAAGAAGGCCGAACTGGTCAACGAGGAGATCATCTCCTTCGAGTTCGAGGACACCGAGAAGAAGATCGCCCTCGAAGTGGCTATGCAGTGGACCACCGCGTACACCGAGAGCGTGCACACCTACGCGAACACCATCAACACCCACGAGGGCGGTACCCACGAAGAGGGCTTCCGTGCGGCGCTGACCACCCTGGTGAACAAGTACGCGCGGGAAAAAGGCATCCTGAAGGAAAAGGACGACAACCTCTCCGGCGACGACGTGCGCGAAGGCCTCACCGCCGTCGTCTCGATCAAGCTCGCCGAACCGCAGTTCGAGGGCCAGACCAAGACCAAGCTGGGCAACACCGAGGCCAAGGCATTCGTGCAGCGGGTCGTCGGCGACCAGCTTTCCGACTGGTTCAACCGCAACCCGGTTCAGGCCCGCGAGATCATCCGCAAGTCGCTGCAGGCCGCGACCGCCCGGATGGCCGCTCGCAAGGCCCGCGAGACCGCCCGACGCAAGGGCCTGCTCGAGGGTGGCGGCATGCCGGGCAAGCTCAAGGACTGCCAGAGCAAGGACCCCGCCGCCTCAGAGATCTTCATCGTGGAGGGCGACTCGGCCGGCGGCTCCGCCGTGCAGGGCCGCAACCCGGAGACCCAGGCGATCCTGCCCCTGCGCGGCAAGATCCTCAACGTGGAGAAGGCGCGCCTGGACCGTGCCCTCGGCAACGCCGAAGTGCAGGCGATGATCACGGCGTTCGGCGCCGGCATCGGTGAAGACTTCAACCAGGACAAGGTGCGCTACCACAAGATCGTGCTGATGGCCGATGCCGATGTCGACGGCCAGCACATCACCACCCTGCTGCTCACCCTGCTCTTCAGGTACATGCGTCCGCTGATCGACCTCGGCTACGTGTACCTCGCGCAGCCGCCGCTGTACCGACTCAAGTGGTCCAACTCCGCCCACGAGTACGTGTACTCGGATGCGGAGCGGGACGCCCTGCTCGCCGACGGCGCGGCCGCCGGCAAGCGGATCCCCAAGGACAACGGCATCCAGCGCTACAAGGGCCTGGGTGAGATGGACTACAAGGAGCTGTGGGAAACCACGATGGCTCCCGAGTCCCGCACCCTGCTCCAGGTGACCCTGGACGACGCGGCAGCCGCCGACGAGATTTTCTCCACCCTGATGGGCGAAGACGTCGAATCCCGACGCAACTTCATCCAGAAGAACGCGAAGGACGTGCGTTTCCTTGACATCTGACGACACCACAGGCACCACGCCGGAAGCCCCCGACGCGGCCAGCGTCGCGGCAGCTGCCGCGCACCTCACCCAGCACGGCAAGATCGACCAGGTCGACCTGCAGCTGGAAATGCAGCGTTCCTACCTCGACTACGCCATGAGCGTCATCGTCGGGCGCGCGTTGCCGGACGTGCGTGACGGCATGAAGCCCGTGCACCGCCGCGTGATCTACGCCATGTACGACGGCGGCTACCGCCCCGACAAGGCGTTCTCCAAGTGCGCCCGCGTGGTCGGCGACGTGATGGGCCAGTTCCACCCGCACGGTGACTCCTCGATCTACGACGCACTCGTGCGCCTGGTGCAGCCGTGGAGCCTGCGGTACCCGCTGGCCCTCGGCCAGGGCAACTTCGGCTCCCCCGGCAACGACGGCGCCGCCGCCCCGCGATACACCGAAACCAAGATGGCTCCGCTGGCCCTCGAAATGGTCCGCGACATCGACGAAGACACCGTCGACTTCCAGGACAACTACGACGGCCGGACCCTCGAGCCCACGGTGCTGCCCGCCCGCTTCCCCAACCTGCTGGTGAACGGCTCCGTCGGCATCGCCGTCGGTATGGCCACCAACATCCCGCCGCACAACCTGCGCGAGGTCGCCGCCGGCGCCCTGTGGTATCTCGAGAATCCCGACGCCAGCCGCGAAGAGCTGCTCGAAGCGCTGATCCAGCGCATCAAGGGCCCTGACTTCCCCACCGGCGCGCAGATCCTGGGCATCAAGGGCATCCAGGACGCCTACCGCACCGGACGTGGCTCGATCACGATGCGCGCCGTGGTGAGCATCGAGGAACTGCAGGGTCGCACCTGCCTGGTGATCACCGAACTGCCGTACCAGGTGAACCCGGACAACCTGGCGATCAAGATTGCCGACCTGGTCAAGGACGCCAAGATCACCGGCATCGCCGACATCCGCGACGAGACCAGCGGCCGTACCGGTCAGCGCCTCGTTATCGTGCTCAAGCGCGACGCTGTGGCCAAGGTCGTGCTGAACAACCTCTACAAGCACACCCCGCTGCAGGAGAACTTCGGCGCGAACATGCTCGCGATCGTCGACGGCATCCCGCGCACCCTGGCCCTGGACGGCTTCATCACCGCCTGGGTGTCGCACCAGATCGACGTCATCGTGCGCCGTACCCAGTTCCGGTTGAACAAGGCTGAGGCGGATGCCCACATCCTGCGCGGCTACCTCAAGGCGCTCGACGCGCTCGACGAGGTCATCGCCCTGATCCGCCGCTCCCCCACCGTGGACGACGCCCGTGAGGGTCTGATGGACCTGTTGACGGTCGACAGGCTCCAGGCCGACGCCATCCTGACGATGCAGCTGCGCCGCCTTGCCGCTCTCGAGCGACAGAAGATCATCGACCAGGCCGCCGAACTCGAATTGCAGATCGTCGAATTCAAGTCGATCCTGGCCAGCCCCGAGCGTCAGCGCACCATCGTGAGCACCGAGCTCGGTGAGATCACCGATAAGTTCGGTGACGACCGCCGCACCGAGATCATGTTCGGCTTCGACGGCGACATGTCGGTCGAGGACCTCATCCCCGAAGAGGAGATGGTGGTCACCGTCACCCGCGGCGGCTACATCAAGCGCACCCGCAGCGACAACTACCGCAACCAGCACCGCGGCGGCAAGGGCGTCAAGGGCGCCCAGCTGCGCGCCGACGACGTGGTCGAGCACTTCTTCGTCACCACGACCCACCACTGGCTGTTGTTCTTCACGAACACCGGCCGGGTCTACCGGGCCAAGGCCTATGAAGCTCAGGAATCCGGTCGGGACGCCAAGGGCCAGCACGTGGCCAACCTGCTCGCGCTGCAGCCGGGCGAGGAGATCGCCCAGATCCTGGACATCCGGGACTACGGCGTGGCCCAGTACCTCACCCTGGCCACCCGTGACGGCCTGATCAAGAAGACCGCGCTCAGCGAGTACGACACCAACCGCACCGGCGGCATCATCGCGATCAAGCTGCGCGAGGGCGACGAACTCGTCTCCGCGCTGCTCGTCGACGAGGATTCCGATCTGCTGCTGGTGTCTAAAAAGGGCATGTCCATCCGGTTCACCGCCTCCGACGAGGCGCTGCGCCCGATGGGCCGCAGCACCTCCGGCGTGATCGGTATGCACTTCCGTGGCCAGGACACCCTGTTGGACGCGTCCGTGGTCTCCGACGACGGGTTTGTGTTCGTCGTCACGGAGGGCGGCTACGCCAAGCGCACCGCCGCCGACCAGTACCGCCTGCAAAACCGCGGCGGACTGGGCATCAAGGTGGCCAAGTTGAACGATGACCGCGGCGATCTGGTCGGTTCTCTCATCGTCGACGAGGAGGACGAGGTTCTTGTGGTCCTTGCCAGTGGCAAGGTGGTACGCTCTGACGTCGCCGAAGTGCCGGCCAAAGGCCGGGATACCATGGGCGTCGTTTTTGCAAAGTTCGCGACCGAAGATCGAATCATCGCCATCGCGAAGAACACCGAACGCAATCTGGTCGCCCTCGAAATCGAGGCGGCCACCGAGATTGATTCGGGGAAAGTAGAATCAGCAGATGAGTAGTGTTGCCGAGAAACTGGCCAAAAAGTCGAGTCGGGGTGCAATGTCGTCCAAGCAGGTACGTCTGAAGCTCGTGTACATCGACTTCTGGTCGGCCGTCAAGCTGTCCTTCCTGATCGCCGTGTGCCTGGCCGTGGTGACCATCGTCGCCACGTTCCTCACCTTCACGGTCCTCAATGGAACCGGCATCTTCACCCAGATCGACGCCCTGTACACGGATATCGCCGGGAGCGCGTCCGAGCTCACGACGATCCTGTCGATCGGCAACGTGATGGGCTTCGCCGTGGTCGTCGCCGTCATCAACACCGTCGTCGTCACCGCGCTGGGCGCAATCTTCGCCGTACTATACAACCTGAGCGTCAAGGTCACCGGAGGCCTGCTCGTCGGATTCACCAACAACTGACGGATGTGTGCCCAATCGATGGTCGCTTGCGGCCTCGATTGGGACTTTTCGCCAGTTTCCGTTAGTCTGAAACCTGCCCAATGGGGGGATATAGCTCAGTTGGTTAGAGCGCTTCGCTGATAACGAAGAGGTCCCAGGTTCAAATCCCGGTATCCCCACGCAGTACCTCAACACCGTGTCCGTAAACACCGTGTACTTCATAGCCTTACATCTCCACCAGATTCTCACCCGTGAAGATCCGGTTCGGGGCCATAGCTCAATTGGTAGAGCGCCTGCTTTGCAAGCAGGAGGTCCGGGGTTCGATTCCCCGTGGCTCCACAGAAGAAAACCCCCAGTCGGCACTGCCGGCCGGGGGTTTTTTGATTGTCCCCTCTTCGAGCCCCGCCAGTGGGCTTCAGTGGGCCTCTGTGCACCGCAGGATGCGCTCGGGCCACCCGCATCCATGCCGGCATGCGCGTCCACTCACACCAGCACCCAGCGCCGTTGAAGGTATGGTCGGGCGAAGGAGCACAAAAGAGGGCCCCCGTCGTATGACGGGGGCCCTCTTCGGTAAAGTGCCGGAGCTAGATGTCCGAGGACTTCTCGATCGGCGAGTCAAGCAGCGACTCGTCTTCGGAGACCCACAACTCATCGTCGGCACGGAAGGTCTGCCAAATGGCGTAGGCGACCCCGGCGGCGGCAGCGATGCCGACTCCGATGGCGATGTACGTGCCCGCGCCCAGACCCTGCTTCTCAATCACGACGGGCTTCTGGAAGCGAACCCGGTTGAGAGCGGCGATGCGCGCGTCCTTGGCGATATCCCCCACCGACATGACAGTGCCCAGTGCGGTTCCGATCCCCGGCAGAACCTTGTCAGTGACCTGGTGGCGAACTCCACCGGCAAAATCTTGGGTAGCGTGCACGCCGGGGAGCAGGTAGTGCTCGTATCCCTGGCGAACGCGGGGTACAACTTCTTCACGAGTGAGCACACCAGCCTGACGGCCGGCTTCACGTGCAATCTCGTTGGCGCGGTCGAGAACTTCCTGCTGATTACTCCACAGTTCGTCCGCGCTCTTGCGCAGACGAGTGAGTTCCTTTCGGCGCTTGCGTGACAGGCTCATCTGGACCCTCCATCGTTTCTTGTGGTGAACACTGCCCATCTTGCCACTGAATACCCTGTGAGCGCTCTGAATGCCTGACCGGCATACGGATTCGGATAAAGCTGCTGTGCAAGAATTGTCCCTATGTCTAAGCACACTGCCGTCGCCACGCTCAATACCACCCTCGGACCCATCAAGGTCAACCTCTTCGGGAACCACGCTCCGAAGACCGTCAAGAACTTCGTCGGCCTCGCCACCGGCGAAATCGAGTGGAAGCACCCGGCCACGGGAAAGACCTCCAACGACCCGCTGTACAACGGCACCGTCTTCCACCGCATCATCAAGGACTTCATGATCCAGGCCGGCGACCCGCTGGGCCAGGGCACCGGCGGACCCGGCTTCCAGTTCGACGACGAGATCAACCCCGAACTCGACTTCACCCAGCCGTACGTCCTCGCCATGGCCAACGCCGGCATCCAGGGCGGCCGCGGCACCAACGGTTCGCAGTTCTTCATCACCGTCGTGCCCACCACCTGGTTGCAGGGCAAGCACAGCATCTTCGGCGCCGTCGAGGACGAGGCGTCCCGTGCGATCGTCGAGCAGCTTGCTGCCGTGCCGACCGATGGCCGCGACCGTCCGCTCACCGACGTCGTCATCGAGAGCATCACCGTCGAGCAGGTCTAGGACCACCCCCGCTCATGAGCCTGCCCGGAACCGCCGCCAACTTCTGTTACCGGCATCCGGGCAGGCAGAGTTTTATCCTCTGTCAGCGCTGTGGACGCACCATCTGCCCCGAGTGCCAGACCCAGGCCGCCGTCGGTGTCATCTGCCCCGAGTGCATGCGCGAGCAACGCCAGAGCGCGCCCCGCACCAAGTCGGCCGCCCGCACCCGGCTCGGCCGCATGACCGCTGCCGGCGAGCCGGTGGTCACCTATTCGATCATCGCCCTGACTGTCGTGGTTTTCCTGCTGCAGCTCGTTCCCGGGCTCGATGTCACCAACCGGCTGCTCTACGCCGGCCTGTACTCCTACCCGGTCGCCTTCGAACCGTGGCGAATGCTGACCAGCATTGTTGTGCACTCCACGGGGTTCTTCTTCCACGTGCTCCTGAACATGTACACCCTGTGGATCTTCGGCCAGATCCTCGAGCGGATGCTCGGACGCGGCCGATTCCTCACGCTCTACCTGCTCAGCGGCCTGGCCGGTTCACTGGGCGTGCTGTTCCTGGCCGACCCGCGCGTGGCCGTGGTGGGCGCCTCCGGGGCGATCTTCGGCCTGATGGGCGCGTTCCTGGTCATCCAGCGAAAGCTCGGCGGCAACGCCACCCAACTGTTGATCCTGGTGGGGATCAACCTGGTGATCGGCTTCCTGCCCGGGCTCAACGTCGCCTGGCAGGCCCACGTGGGTGGTCTCATCGGCGGTGCCGTCATCGGCCTGATCTACGTGCAGACCCGCCAGCGCAGTAGGCGGACCCTGCAGTTGGCCCTGATCGGCGGTTTCGCTGCCCTGTTGGTCGCCTTGAGCCTGACCAAGCTGTTCGTCTAGGCGGCCCGGCGACTGAGTTTCCCCAGGGTTATCCACACCCCGGGAGAAAGTTATCCACAGGAGTTTCCACATTGGGGATAATTACACTGCTGTAATTGACTACCCGAACGGGTGGTTAATTCACGCGGAACGGGTGGTGAACAACCGGGCTCAGCGCCAGCGGGTGGTCATCAGGAAGCCGATGAAGGCGATCCCGAAACCGACGAGGATGTTCCACGATCCGAACGCTGCGACGGGTAGGGCGCCCTGGCTCACGTAGAAGACGATGATCCAGGCCAGCCCGATGAGCATGAAACCGAACATCACGGGCTTGAACCAGACGGCGTTCGGGGCTTCCTCGCCCGCGCGGGCCTCGGGGCGGGCGGGCTTGGTTCGGGGATTTGTGCGTGCCATGCCTGCGATTCTAGCGTCACTGCCTGCGCGGGCCTGCCGGAACTGTCGGCAGATCACCATGTGCGCCCCGATTAGAATCGACTGCATGACCGAGTCGGCCAAGACCGAAGTTGCGGCCCTGCGCGGGCGGAGAGCCCTTCGCGGGCCGAAGGCGCGGGTGCGCCCCCGGGTGAGCGTGTTCGGCGTCCTCGGTGAACTGCTGATCACGGGCGGCGTGCTCGTGCTGCTCTTCCTGGGTTGGCAGCTCTGGTGGAACGACGCCGTGATGGCTGCCTCCCAGTCGCGTGCGGCGGAGTCGATCAGCCAGGGCTGGGTCGAAGACGTCAAGCCAGACCCGGCACCGGCTCCGGCTGCCGAGACGGGATTCGGCAATCCCGTGGTTGCGACGGCCCCCGGTGATCAGACGGCCTTCGCCGTGCTGTACGTGCCGCGCTTCGGCGACACCTACAAGCGCACCATCGCCGAGGGCATCGGCACCAATGTACTGAACAGCCCCGACCTCGGCATCGGCCACTACCCGGGCACCCAAATGCCCGGGGAGGTGGGTAACTTCGCGATCGCCTCCCACCGCAGCGCCAATGGCGGCGGGATGCACCTGATCAACGAGCTGCAGCTGGGCGATGCGATCTACGTGCAGACCGCCGACGGCTACTACACCTACAGGTTCCGCGACATGGAGTACGTGCCGCCGAGCGCCGTCGAGGCCATCGCACCGGTCCCGCACAACCCTGACGGCACACCGGTGGATCGGCTGATCGCCCTCACCACCTGCAACCCGCTGTTGTCCACCGCTGAACGGATCATCGCCTACGGTGTGTTCGAGTCCTGGCAGCCAACCTCGGCAGGGCCGCCGGCCGAGCTGGCGACTCTGCTCCCGGCCGATTAGCGGCCCCTCCCTCCACCCGCGACACAGAAGACCGAAGGAACATCCGATGTACGCAGCAATCTGGCGCCTGATGCCCGGACCGGTCTGGGTGCGCATCCTGCTCGTTCTGGTGCTCCTGGCCGCGGTGCTCTATTCCCTCGCCACCTGGGTATTTCCCTGGGTCGACACGATGGTCAACAACCAGGAAGTGACGGTGGGCGTCCCATGACCCGCATCCTTGTAATCGACAACTACGACAGCTTCGTCTACACCCTCAACGGATACCTGCGGGAGCTGGGCGCCGAGACCGAGGTCGTGCGTAACGACGCCTTCCCGGCAGCGGATGTGGCCGCCCGCCTCGCCGAGTTCGACGGGGTGCTCGTCTCCCCCGGCCCCGGCAAGCCGTCCGACGCCGGGGTATCGATCGCGGCGGTGGAAGCGGCCCTCGCGACCAATCAGCCGTTGTTCGGGGTGTGCCTGGGCCACCAGGCCATCGCCGAGGCCTTCGGTGCGACAGTCACCAACGCCGAAGAGCTCATGCACGGCAAGACCTCGCAGATCACTCACGACGGCAGCGAGTTCTACGACGGGGTGCCCCAGCCCTTCACGGCCACCCGGTACCACTCCCTGGCCGTGGTGGACGGAACCGTCCCCAGCGATCTGGTAGTGACCTCGCGCACCCAGGGCGGAGTGATCATGGGACTGAGGCACGTCTCGGCGCCGATCCTCGGGGTGCAGTTCCATCCGGAGTCGGTGCTGACGGAGGGGGGCTACCTGATGGTGGCCAACTGGCTGGCGCTGGCCGGCCTGCCCGATGCGCGCGAGACGGCCAAGCACCTCACCCCGATGCTCAAGCTCAACTGACGGCTCCGCGGCCTCAGGTGGTCCGGACAGGATCGAGGGCGTGCCCAGTGCAGGTCGAGCCTGTCGAGACCCGGTGAGACGGCCTGCGCGGCATTGGCGGCTGGTTAGCCGGCGCAGTAGATCAGGACGACCTCAGACTTCTGCGGCACATCGCCGGGTGGCAGCGACTGCTTGGTGACCGGTGAGCCGTCGGCGCTGTCACAGGTGTAGTCGGGCTCGAGCTCCAACTCCAGTTGTGTGTTGTCGGATTGCAGGAGCGCGGTGGCCGCGGTGAGGGCCTGGCCGACGACGTTGGGCATGGTCACCAGGCCGCTGGACACCGTGAAGTCCACCGTGGAGCCGACCGGCGTCTTCTCTTCCGGAGCCGGGATGGTCTTCAGCACGATGCCCTCCGGAACGTCCGGAGAGTTCTCGGTGGTCACCGAGCCAGACACGAAGCCGCGTTCGGTGAGGAACGGTTCGGCCGCAGCGAACGGCTGCGTGGTGGTATCCGGCATATCGACAAGCTCAGCGCCAGACGACACGTAGACCTTGACGACGGTGGCCGGCGGTGCGATGGTGCCGGACGGCGGATCGGTGCGGATGACCTCGTCCTTGGCCACGGTGGGACTGCTCTCTTCGGCCTTCGTGGCGGCGAGATCCAATTCCAGCAACGCATCCTGAGCGTCGTCGTAGCTGAAGCCGGTGAGGACCGGAACCCGGCGTGACGTGTCGGGCAGGTTGTTGCTGGGGGTGAGACTCAGCGCCCAGAACATCACGGCGATGACGATGACGATGACACTGACGATGCCGGCCCAGATCCAGATCACCGGGGGGCGACGCTGGGTACGGTCCATGGTCTGGTCTTCGGCAAGCTGTTTGAGGGCGAGCTCCGAACTCGATTCCACCTCTGGAGGCGCGCCGAACAGGCCGCCGGCGACATCGTCCGCCGGGCGTTTCACGGGAATGTGGCCGGCGCCGGCCGTTTCGACGTCGTTGCGGAACTCGACGGCGCTCTGGTAACGGCCGAAGCGGTCCTTGGCCAGGGCGTGTACCACTACGGTATCCAGCGCGGGGGAAACCTTGGGGTTGATGGAGCTGGGCTTGACCGGGGCTTCGCTGACATGCTGGTACGCCACGGCGACGGGGGTGTCGCCCCGGAACGGTGGGCGGCCCGTAAGCATTTCGAAGAGCACCACACCGCTGGAGTACAGGTCGGTGCGGGCATCCACCGACTCGCCCTTGGCCTGCTCGGGGGAGAAGTACGAGGCGGTGCCGAGGATGGCGGTGGTCTGGGCGACCGTCGTGGCGGAGTCGGAGATGGCCCGGGCGATACCGAAGTCCATCACCTTGACCTGGCCGGCCTTGGTTATCATGATGTTGCCGGGCTTGATGTCCCGGTGCACCACACCGGCACGGTGCGAGTACTCCAGGGCGGTCAGGACCCCGTCGATGATGCGCACGGCCTCGACGGAGTCGATCGGACCCTCACGGATGATGTCCTTGAGCAGACGCCCGTCGACGAACTCCATGATGATGAACGGGATCTGCGATTCGTTGCCGTTGTCCTCGGTGATGGTTTCTTCGCCGGCGTCGAAGACCCGAACGATCGTCGGGTGCGCCATTCGCGCGGCGGCCTGGGCTTCTTGGCGGAACCGGGTGCGGAAGGCGGGGTCCGCGGCGAGGGAGGACTTGAGGAGCTTGATGGCCACCGTGCGGCCGAGCCTGGAGTCGGTGCCGATGTGCACGTCGGACATGCCTCCGCGGCCGATCGACGCCCCCACGCGGTATCGACCAGCAAGCAGACGGCCCTCATCACTCAATGCAAAACTCCCTGCTCGCGGACAATGTTGATCATTTTAGTCAAGATCCGGTGGGCACCGGCGGGCGCCCACCGGGTGCACCTACCCTGCAGGCGTGGTGGGGGTCGGGACGGGCACAACCGGCGCCGTCACGGTGACCGTGCTGGCGCCCGAGTAGTCGGAGGCCGTCTCGCCGCAGAAGTACCGGAACTTCACGGTGAAGTTTCCGGTGCCCGCCGTGACGGTGGTCGTGGTCGTGTCCGGCCCGGTGCGAGCGGGGGAGGAGACCCCGTTGCCCTCGGCGAGCAGCTCGTAACCGGAGAGCTCCTGGCCGGCCGGGCAGGACTGCCCCGGCCAAGTGACCGTGACGGTACCGGCGGGAGCGACGGTGGACGGCGTGGCCGACGGCGTGCCTGAGGGCGCGTCGGGGAGCGCGGGAATGAAATCGGAATAGACCCGCACCTCGATCGGCGTGCCCTCGGCGACCCGACCCGTGGGGTTGATCCCGTAGACCCTGTCGACCTGGTCGGCGTCGGGGGCAGCCTTGTCCGCCACCACGTTGGCGCTGAGACCGAGCTCGCTGAGCCGGTCCCGTGCCTCAGAGCTGGTCATACCGAGGAACTCGTTCTGGTCGAGTTCCACCATGTTGGTGGACGGCGTTGGTGTCGGCGTGGGCGTGGTCTTCGGCGGAGTCGGCGTCTGGGAGGTTACCGTGGGTTCCGGTTCCGGCGTGGCGGCGGGCTGCATGAACAGCGTGACCAGGGTACCGACGAGAACCAGACCGAGGATGGAGATGAGCGCCACCAGCGGCCAGGTCCAGGGACTGCGCTTCTTCTTTTTCTTGGGATCCGCTGCGGCTGCCGCGGCGGCCGCCTCAGCGCGGGTGCCCGGCTGTGTCACACCGGACGCTGACGGCATCAACTGGGTGGTCTGGTCGTTGCCGGCACCGGGCATCAGCATGGTGGCCGCTGTGGGCGTGAGGCCCGTCATGACGGCCGGTACGGATGCGGCAGCGGCCGCGACGTCACCGCGGCGGAGCGCGATGGCGGCACGAGCCAGGTGCGCCGCCGAGGCGGGGCGCTCGGCTGGGTTCTTGGCCAGGCAGGAGATCACCAGGTTACGGACCGGCTCCGAGACCGTTTCGGGCAGGGGCGGTGGTTGCTCGTTGATCTGAGCCATCGCGATCGCCACCTGGGACTCGCCCGTGAACGGGCGCCGGCCGGCGAGGCTTTCGTAGGCGACGATGCCCAGGGAGTAGATATCGGTGGTCGGCGAGGCCGAGCGTCCGCTCGCCTGTTCGGGCGAGAGGTACTGCACCGTGCCCATGACCTGGCCGGTCGCGGTGAGGGGAACCTGGTCGGCGATACGTGCGATGCCGAAGTCGGTGATCTTGACGCGGCCCTCTGGGGTGATCAGCAGGTTGCCCGGCTTGATATCGCGGTGCACGAGCCCGGCCGCGTGCGCGGCATGCAGGGCGGCGGCGGTCTGCGCGACGATGTCGAGGACCTTGTCGGCGGGCAGCGTGTGCTCGCGTTCGAGGATCGTGGAGAGCGCCTCACCGGGCACCAGCTCCATGACGAGGAAGGCGCTGCCGTCTTCTTCGCCGTAGTCGAAGACGTTGGCGATGCCCTCGTGGTTCACCAGGGCGGCGTGCCGGGCCTCAGCGCGGAAGCGCTCGAGGAATCCAGGGTCGCCAAGGTACTCGTCCTTGAGGATCTTGATGGCGACTGTGCGCCCGATCACCAGGTCGACGGACTGCCAAACCTCGCCCATACCGCCGATGGCGATGCGGGATTGCAGCTCGTATCGTCCCCCGAAGGTGAGCCCTGCTGTGGGTCTCATTTATTCAGCACCGCCTCTAGTACCTGTTTCGCTATCGGTGCGGCAAGCAAGTTGCCGTACCCCGTCTGACCGAGTCCCCCGCCATCTTCGATGAGAACGGTGATCGCGTATTGCGGGTCTGCCGCGGGGGCGAATCCGGTGAACCACAGTGTGTATGGGTCATCGGCGCCGTTCTCCGCAGTCCCCGTTTTTCCCGCCACGTCGACTCCGTCTATTCTTGCATTGCTCGCGGCCCCGTCCTGGACCCCGTTGACCATCATCTGGGTCATGGTCGCCGCGGTTTCGGCGCTGAGCACCCGGTCGGCGGCGACGGGTTCGAAGGTCTGCAACGGGCTGAGGTCCGGTGCCAGGATTTCATCGACCAGGTTGGGCTGCATTTCGATACCTCCATTGGCGATCGTCGCTGAGACCAGCGCCATCTGCAGTGGTGTGGCGCGCACGCTGGTCTGGCCGAAAGCCGACAGGGCAGTCTGCGCGTCGTCGGGGTCTTCGGGATACTCACTGGCGGTGACCGACAGGGGGATGGTGAATTCGGAGTTGAAACCGAACTTCTCTGCCATGGCGCGGATGGCGTCATCGCCGAGCGCCAGGCCGAGCTCGGCCATGGGGATGTTGCAGGACAGTTTGAGCGCCGTGGCGATGGTGACGGTGTCGCCCGAACCGCAGGTGCCGCCGCCGGAGTTGATCACGACGGAGCTGGAATTGGGCAGCGTCCAGGTCGCCGGGTTCGGGAACGTGCTCTCCGGGGTGTACTGACCCGATTCCAGGGCCGCGGCCACCACCACGAGCTTGAACACCGAACCGGGCGGGTTGAGCGAATTGATGGCCCGGTTGATCAGCGGGTTGCCCGGAGCGTTGACGAGGGCGTCGTAGGTGTCGTTGACCGCGGCACTGTCGTGCACGGCGAGGGTGTTGGGGTCGTAGCTCGGCTTGGACACCATCGCGAGCACCCGGCCGGTTTTGGGCTCGGTGACGACGACGGAGCCGGTGTTGTCGCCCAGCGCATCCCAGGCGGCCTGCTGCGCGACCGGGTCGATGCTGGTCTCGACCGAGGCGCCCGTGGGGTCCTGGCCGGTGACCAGGCTGGAGACCTGGTCGAAGAACTGCGCATTCGAGGTGCCGCTGAGCTCGCCGTTGAGGGCCTGCTCCAGCCCGGTGGGCGCACCGTTGACCGGGATGAAGCCGGTGATCGGGGCGTAGAGCAAGCCGTTGCTGTAGGTGCGCTGGAACTTGTAGTTGTCATCGACCGGCATCGACTGGGCGATCGGCTCGCCGCCGGCGAGGATCGCGCCGCGCTCGACGGAGTAGCTGTCGAGAAGGGTGCGGGTGTTCCGGTCATCCGCCGCGAGGTTATCGGCCTGGAAGACCTGCACGACGGAGGTTGATCCGAGCAGGGCGGCGAACATGAGCATCACGACGATGCTCACGCGCTTGAGTTCACGATTCATCTAGACCACCAGCCGAGGTTGGTTGCGCACAGTGTCGGACAATCGCAGCAGCAGGGCCACGATGATCCAGTTGGCGACGAGGGAGGAGCCACCGGCGGCCAGGAACGGGGTGGTGAGGCCGGTGAGCGGGATGACACGGGTGACACCGCCGATGACGATGAAGCACTGCAGGGCGATGACGAAGGAGAGTCCGACGCCAAGAAGCTTGCCGAAGTCGTCTTGACCGGCGAAGCCGATACGGAAGCCGCGGGCGACCAGGAGCAGGTACAGGGCCAGGATCGCGAAGACGCCGGCCAGGCCGAGTTCTTCGCCGAGGCTGGCGATGATGTAGTCGCTCTGGGGGACCGGGGTGAGTTCCGGACGGCCCTGGCCGAGGCCGGTGCCGATCAACCCGCCCTTGGCGAGGCCGAAGAGACCCTGAACGAGCTGGTAACTGCCGCCGGCTGCGTCGTAGACGGCCGGGTTGAGCGCATCCAGCCAGTTGGTGAACCGGCCGTTGACGTACTCGAGGGTCTGGCTGGCGATGAGGGCCCCACCGAGGAACAGGCCCATGCCCAGCAGCACCCAGCTGAGCCGGCCGGTGGCGAGGTAAAGCATCACCAGGAACAGTCCGAAGTACAACAGGGCTGTGCCCAGGTCGCGCTGGAAGATGATGACCGACATGGACAGGGCCCAGACGACCAGGATCGGGCCGAGGTCGCGCAGACGCGGGAAACGCATTCCCAGGAACTTTTTGCCGACCATGGAGAGGCTGTCGCGGTTGCGCACGAGGTAGCCGGCGAAGAACACGGCCAGGGCGATCTTGGCGATCTCGCCGGGCTGGAAGGTGGCGAACGAGCCGAAGCCGATCCAGACCCTGGCACCGCTGACCTCGCGGCCGAGACCGGGAACCAGCGGCAGCAGCAACAACAGAACGCCGACAAAGCCGGCGACGTAGGTGTACCTGAACAGCACGCGGTGGTTGCGGATGATGAGGAGCACGGCGATGGCGAGGGCGATGGCCAACCCGCTCCACACGGTCTGCCGCACGGCGGCGCTGGCCCAGCCGGCCTCCTCGTTGGCGATATCGATGCGGTAGATCATCGCGATGCCGATGCCGTTGAGCAGGGTGGCGATGGGCAGGATGAACGGGTCGGCTTCCCGTGCGACAAAACGCAGCACGATGTGCATCGCGAACACCAGGCCGGACAAGCTCGCGCCCAGGAGCACCAGGGTGGTGTCGATCTGGCCGAGTGCGCCCAGCTGCACGAGCACGACGGCGCCCAGGTTGATGCCGCAGGCGAGGATCAGCAGAAACAGCTCGAGATTGCGCAGCTTCTGAGGCAGGTGCAACCGGCGGATTTTGCCGGTCTGCGGGGCCGCCTCGCGGGCATCCGAGGTCGTTTTACTCTGCCGGGGCATTGCTCAACCGTTCCACGATGAGTTTGGCGTCTTCCAGGGATGACGCGTTGATGGTGCGCTCCACCAGCTGGCGGTCGTAGACGCGCAGCTGGTTCAGCTCCAGGTTGGTGTCTTCGTAGACGCTGGAGAGTTTAAGCGGGCCCAGATCCTGCTGGATGCCCTGGTAGATCGCGACGGTGCTGCCTTCGACGCCGACGAAGTACCGGCTCTGCGTCCACTGGTAACCCAGCAACGCGGCACCGACGATGGTCACGATCAGCAGCACGATGGCGGCCAGCCAGGTGACCTTGCGGCGTGTGGCGCGTCGCGCGTCTTCCTCGATGAGTTCGGACAGGTAGTCCTGGGAGTCGGGTTCGAAGTGGGTTTCCCGCACGGGGTGCAGTCGCAGCGAAGGGATGCGGGGTGCGCGGGTGCGCACCGGCTCCTCACCGAACGCCAGCGGCGCCGCGGCGGAGCCGACCACGATCGGCTCACCCAGTCGTTCTCCGCCGGAACCGATGTCGACGACGACGATGGTGACGTTGTCTGGCGCGCCGCCGTCCAGGCTCTCCTTGACCAGGCGGTCGGCAACGGCCTGCGCATCGAGCGAGGATCGGAGGGCGTTGCCGATGCCCGTGTTCGACACCACGCCGCTCAGCCCGTCGGAACAGATCAGCCAGCGGTCGCCCGCCCGGGTGGCCAGGATCGAGGTGTCGATCTCCGGAGAGGACTCGACGTCGCCGAGTACCCGCATCAGCACCGACCGGCGCGGATGCACCATGGCTTCGGCCTCGGTGATGCGACCGCTGTCGACGAGGCGCTGCACGAAGGTGTGGTCGGTGGTGATCTGCGACAGCTCACCGTCCCGGAACAGATAGATCCGGGAATCACCGATGTGCGCGATGGCGACCTGGTCATCGAGCACCACGAGGGCGCTGACGGTGGTGCCCATGCCGGTGAGTTCGGCGTGCTCGAAAACAGTCTCGGCCAACTGCGAGTTCGCGGCGATCAGCGCAGCCTGGAGCGCGAACTCGGCGTCCTGAGCCGACAGGTAGGCCGTGTCGGCCTCCATGATGCGCTTGGTGGCGATGGCCGACGCCACGTCACCACCGGCGTGTCCGCCCATGCCGTCGGCCACGACGAACAGGGTGTGTCCCGCGTACCCGGAGTCCTGGTTGTTGGACCGAATCTTGCCAACGTTGGACGCGGCTGCGCTGTGACTAACCGATGCCATGCACTACCGCCGAAGCTCGAAGCTCGTCGCGCCGATTTTCACGGTGGCGTTCAGCGGCACCGACGTTGGCACGGCAACACGTTTGCCGTCGAGGAAGGTGCCGTTGGTGGAATCCAGGTCCTGCACCATCCAGTCGTCATGCCACAGCATCAGCCGTGCGTGGTGGGTGGAGGTGTAGTCGTCCCGGATGACCAGACTCGAATCGCTGGACCGGCCGATGGTGACCGGCTCGGTGCCGAGCGGGAACTCGGTGCCGGCCTTGGGTCCGGAGGTGATGACCAGGCGGGTGGCGGTCTGCGCGGTGGCCTTCTCTGGCCCGGCTTGCGGAAGCGGAGCGGCCTGCTGGCGGGAGAACTGCTCGGTGGGAGCGGAGGCCGAGGCCGCCGGGGGCTGCGCGAACGCTCCGGCGGGTACCGGCGCGGGTGGCGGGGTGGCGAAGGGTACGGGTGCCGCTGCGGGCGCATCCGTGGACATCTTGCGCACTCGCTGGCCGAACAGGTCACTGCGGAGGGCGTAGACGATGCCGAAGATGAACAGCCAGAGCACCAGCAGGAACGCCAGGCGCAGAACAAGAAGGGTCAGTTCACTGGGATTCATGCGTTCGGCCCCCAGAAACCGCCCATATCGTGCCGTTGGGTGGACTCGTCGACCCGGCGGGCCTCGGTTCTGTCGGTGCCGGCCTGGGCGACGACCCTGAAGACGATGCTGGTGCGCCCGATGGTGATGACCGAGTCGGGCTCGAGGATGGCCTGTTTGACGGGGGAGCCGTTCAGCTGGGAGCCGTTGGTGGAGCCGAGGTCGCGTACCTGGGCGCGGGCGCCGTCCCAGATGATCTCGACGTGGCGGCGGGAGGTGCCGGTGTCGTCGATGGTGATGTCGGCGTCCGAGCCGCGGCCGATCACCGTGCGGGACTTGACGAGCTGATGACGGTGCCCGTTGATGTCAACGACCGGGGTCCAGGCCACGCTGCCGTTGACGGAGGTGGAATCGATCTGCACCATGCCCTCGCTGAGGCCGGGGTCGTTGGCGAACGTGATCGAGACGACGCCGGTGAACTGATAACCCTGCGAGGACGCGTGCTGCTGCACGAGCTGGACGAGTTCGTCGATGAGGGCGGGGCCCAGATCTCTCATGCGGCCGAAGTCGGCCTGGGCCAGGCGCACGGTGAAGCGATTGGGCGCCAGGATACGATCCCGCGACACGACCGCGGCTTTGGTGTCGAGCTCACGACGCAGCGCTGAGGTGATCTCCACCGGCTGCACGCCCGACTTGAAGGTCTTGGCGAAAGCGCCGTTTACGGCGCGCTCAAGACCTTTCTCAAAGTTATCCAGTATGCCCACAGGTCTCCCGATCCGGTCCGTTTGGCTATGAGCATGTTACTTGCCTCACGTGTTAACTCGCCCAATGGGCGGGTCAGGGCACGGGAAGTCATCCTACGGGGGTAGTGCGGTCAGACCACTAACGGGGGGCATTCCGCGGGTCTGGGGCAGGCTGAATGGGGGCGGAAGCCCTCGAATGGCGTTCAGGCCCTGCGGAATGCTAGGATTTCAAAGTTCGCGCGAGTGGCGGAATTGGCAGACGCGCTGGCTTCAGGTGCCAGTGTTCGAAAGGACGTGGGGGTTCAAGTCCCCCCTCGCGCACAGTGAAAAAGTGCACGATGGATGAATAATCTGCGCGAACAGGAAAGGCCCCCGGGAAACCGGGGGCCTTTCGTCATTCTCGGTGGTGCATACGGAACTGCACTCGCTGTCACGCTCTCACCGGATTCACCAGTTCTGGTTCTCAATGGCATCGGTGAGTGTTGTTGTACTTCTGCACCGCGCGTCCCTACGGTGGAATTACACCGCAGCGGCGCGAGAGGCTCGAACGTGCAGCACCCGCCGCCGGTGCATCACCGAGAGGACCACCGTGAAGCGTTTCACCATGCCCGGAACCGAGATCGTCGCCCCGAACGTTGTGCTGGGCCTGATGCGGATCGCGGAGAAGACCGACGACGAGGTGCGCGAACTGGTGCGCACCGCCCGTGACGCCGGCATCGACTTCCTCGACCACGCCGATGTGTACGGCACCGACCTGCACGGGTGCGAGCGCCGGTTCGCCGAGGCGATGCAGCTCACCCCGTCGCAGCGTGACGAGCTGACCATCCAGACCAAGACCGGGATCGTGGGGGATGGGCCGTACTTCGACTTCTCTTATGAACACATCATGGATTCGGTGGACGGTTCCCTGGCCGCGCTCAAAACGGACCACATCGACATCCTGCTGCTGCACCGCCCCGACGCGCTTGTCGAACCCGAAGAGGTCGCCAGGGCCTTCGACGAGCTGGACGCCGCCGGCAAGGTGCGCGCCTTCGGTGTCTCCAACCACACCCCGCGCCAGATCGACCTGCTCAAGAAGTACGTACGACAGCCGCTCGTTGCCAATCAGCTGCAGCTCTCGATCACCCACGCTCCGATCGTCGCGCAGGGCGTGGCGGCGAACATGGCCGGAGAGCAGCAGTCGCTCACCCTCGACGGCGGCGGAATCCTGGACTACTGCCGGCTGAACGACATCACGGTTCAGGCCTGGTCGCCGTTCCAGGCCGGCTTCTTCACCGGGGTCTTCCTCGGCTCAGCGGAGTACCCCGAGCTGAACGCGGTCATCGACCGTCTCGCCGCTGCCTACGACGTTCCCGCGATCGCCATCGCCACGGCCTGGATCACCCGCCACCCCGCACAGATGCAGGTGGTGCTCGGCACCACCAGCCCTGAGCGGGTGGCCGCGGCCGCGCTCGGCTCGGAGATCCCGCTCACCCGCTCAGAGTGGTACGAGCTGTTCCGCGCCGCGGGCTACCGGGTGCCGTAACCCTGGCTAGTCCTCGACGGTGAAGCCGAGGAGGGCGCCGGGGGAGGCGACGATCAGTCGCCCGGCTCCGGCGTCGACCCCGACCATCCGCACCGACCCGATCGAGAACGTGTCACTGAGCTCTCCGGTCGCTTCGCAGGCTTGGTGGTCGTCGCCGCCACCGAACGACGTGCTCTCGCCGGTTCCGGGGTACATCGCGATCAGCGGCTCGCGCTGGATGGAGCAGGCGTAGACGGCCTCCTCCGAGGCGTCGGAGTGCTCCCCGGTGATGAGGTTCACGATCGTCGATTCGCCGTCGATGAGCCTGACGCTATCGGCAGAGAATGAGGCGAAGGTCGATTCCTTCTCGTCGCCGGTGCCGTTGTAGTCGTCGCCGCCCAGCGGGAGGGTCCAGTCGATCTCCCCTGTTGCCACGTCGACCCCGACGAGATCGACGTCGAAGTCGGTGCGGGTGACGTCGAAGCCCGACCCGTCTGCTTTCTTGACGACCGATGTTGTACCGGAGTTGATGACGCAGAAGGTGCGCTTGCCGTCGGCCCGCGCCTCTTCACGCACGTAATAGTCACAGAACTCGGCTCCGTCGAGGCTCCAGACGCTCTCACCGGACTCTGGATCCAGCGCCACGACGCGCTGCTGCGTTGCGTCGTCGGTGTATTCGGTGGCGTCCGCACGGGACGCGTCGAACAGGCCCCCGGCGCCGATCAACAGGCCGGTGGTTTTCTCTTTGGTCCAGAACCAACCGCCGTCGGACGAGGTGCCCTCACCGAAGACATCCTGATAGGGGCGCTCCCAGAGAAACTCGCCGTCGGCGCTGCTGCCGAGCATCTCGGTGCCTTCCGGGGGTCGGCTATTGGTGGAATAGACGCGGTTGCCGATCAGGCGGGCCGAGTCCGGCAGCACGACGTCGGTATCCGGGGTGATCTCGCCTCCGGCGGTGGTGAAGCGGTAACTCAGGCTGCCGGCGTCGTAGTCGGTCTGCTTCCAGCCCGTGAAACAGATATCGGTGCCGTCGGCGCAGGATGACGGTCGGCTGGTCGCCCAGACCCGGTTGTCGGTCAGCGGGACAGGCGTTCCCGTGCCGAGGTCCGCCAGCACCAGGTCCTGCCAGTCTTTGTCGTCGCCCGGGCGAAGGTAGGCGGCGTAGTGCTGGTCGCCGTCGCTGATGATGGTGGCCGACGCCTGCACGCCGACCGTTGCCGCCCCGGTCACTGCGCTGTCGGCCCAGAGCTGTTCACCGGTCGTGGCGTCCCAGGCCACGACCTGCAGGGAACCTGAGGACGCCTTCGCGTAGGCGAGAACCACGCCGTCTGCCGCGGCGGGATCGCCGACCAGGGACGCGTCGACGGACCAGTCCGGCGTGGCCACCTCGTCGAGCTCCCGAGCCGCGATATCGGCGGCGCTTTCCGGGATCAAGCTGGTCCCCGGTGTGCAGCCGGTGAGAGCCACCAGCAGCACCAGAGCCGCGATCGGCAGCGTGGACGTGGCTCTGAACATGGTTTCCCCCGAATCCCCCCTGGCGCGCTCGCCAAGACTGCAAGTATGGCGCATCCGCCCCGCTCGGGTGACTATCGAGAACGAACGCAGGGCGCGGTGGCGTTGATCGAGATGCCCGCGGCGGTGCCGCGGATCGACAGGGTCTCCAGGCTGCCGTCCGGCACGGAGTAGAAGTCTGTTCCCATGGCACGGTCGGATCGGCTGAAGCCGCTGATCTCCCAGGCCGTTGTGATCGCGTCGAAGGCCTCGTCGGCGCTGTCGGCGATCTCGAAGATCGGGATCACGACAGAGCCCGTCACCTGCTCGTCGGAGCCGCCGGTGCACGTCGTGGTGGTGACAGAGGCCGGCCCGCGGATGCCCGCTTCGTCGCCGGCGGCAGCCAGCAGCGCCGTCACCAGGGCGAGGTCGCCGGCAATCCGGGTGGTGGCATCCGCCGGATCGACGACGGCCGGGGGAGTGGCGCCGGGCAGCCCGGCCAACCTGTCGTCGGGCTCGGCCGAGCCGAGCGGGAGCCCCAGGTAGCCCGTCAAGGTCTCTGGTGAGTCGGTGGCGGTGGCTGGTGCCAGGGATACGTCGAAAGATGCCAGAGGCAGGCCGTCGACCTGGGTCTGGGAGTCGTCGAGCTCGGTCAGCAGGCCGGCCACGTCCTCGACGTCTCCGAGAGCCGCGACCCGCACCCTCAGGTTCGGACGCCACGCTGCGGAGTCCTTGCGGTTGTCGACACCGTCGAAGTACACGGAAGTGACCGCCAAGTCGGTGCTGAGCTCGGCGAGAAACCGTACCAGGCCGGTTCCGGGCGAAGTGGGGTCGATTGTCAGGGAGGAGCCCTCGCTCGAGCCGTCCGCCGGCGAGGTGAGAGTGATCGCCGGCAGGGCTCCGCTGCCGAAACCGGGCAGTGCCCGGACTGTTGTTGTCAGGTCGGCCCAGACCGAGGCGGACTCGACCTCGATGCCGACAGGCTCACCGTGCTGGAACACCGACACCGACAGGGTTCCAGGCAGGTCGCGCAGGGCGACGGCCGCGTCGGCCATCTGCTCAGGATCGAGGCTGGTGATGACGCCGATGCCGGGCGGCGAGAAGCTCAGCGACACGTCGGCGCCGCCCTTCTCGCCAGGGATCCGCACGACGGAACTCATCGAGACCGTGCCGTTCTGGGCAGCCGAGTCGACCGACACCGCCAGAGCCGGCACGTCCACGTTCGAGTCGTCGGCCTGCACCGTGAAGTGGGCGTCCCACAGGTCCGGTGCGGTGGGCGACTTGTCGGACTGGGCGAAGCCGTCGCTGACCCGGATGTCCGCGGTCACACTGGCCACCCCGGGGGTGGTCCGGATCTCGGTCAGGGCCTCGTCGACCACCGTAGTGACCTCTGTCGGTGGCCCGTCGGCGGGCCCTGCCCAGGCCGCGCACCCCGTCAGCGTAAGCGCCAGCGCCAGCGCCCCGACCCCCGCGCCGGCCGTCATCCGTAAGAACCCCCGTGCTGTCATCGAGCCAGTATCCCGCACCGACCTGGACGGTGTGCCACGCGGAGCCAGGCGCCCGGCTGAACACTCACGGCCGACTCAAGGCCTGCCTGTTACTGTCGGTTGGTCACCTCGAACCGAGCTGACACCACAGTCGTCAGGGAGATCCCGTGAATCAGCCGCGCATGAACGTCGAGTCGTTCAACCTCGACCACCGCACCGTCGTCGCGCCGTACGTGCGCCTGGCCGACACCAAGGTGCTGCCGCTGGGCGATGTCATCGTGAAATATGACGTGCGCTTCACTCAGCCCAACGTCGCCCACCTGGAGATGCCGGCGGTGCACTCGATCGAGCACCTCTTCGCCGAGCACTCCCGCAACCACTCGGACCGGGTCATCGACTTCTCGCCGATGGGCTGCCAGACCGGTTTTTACCTGATCCTGCAGGGACGACCGGAGTTCACCGAGGTGCTCGAGCTGATCGAGGCCACCATGACCGACATCCTCGGCGCCTCCGAGGTGCCGGCGGCCAACGAGGTGCAGTGCGGCTGGGGCGCGAACCACTCGCTGAGCGCCGCCCAGGAGGCCGTGACGGAGTTCTTGGCCGGCCGCGACGGCTGGGCCAACGTCACCGCATGAGCAGCGTAGACACCCTCGGCGCGAGCACCCTCATCCCTGACAGCCCCGACGCGATCGTCCTGGTCGCCATGGCGGAGGAGGCCGCGCCGTTCCTGGCGGCGGCCACCGTCGCCGCCGAACCGGTCACCGTGGGCAAGGCCCTGCAGTACCGGCTGACGCTGGCCGGGCGCGATGTGCTGCTCGTGCAGGGCGGTATCGGGCTGGTCAATGCGGCCGGTGCAACGACATCCGCGATTCTCGCCGCCCGGGCGGGTGACCCTGTGGCCGCGCCGCTGGTGATCAGCGCCGGCTCGGCCGGCGGCGTGGGCGTAGAGGTGCGGGTCGGTGAGGTCGTGATCGGCAGCGACTGCCTGAACAGCGACGCGGATGCGCGCCCCTTCGGCTACGCCCTCGGCCAGGTGCCCGGCATGCCCGCCCGGTATGCCGGCGCGGCCGCTGCCCTCGACGCCGCCGAAACGCCCACCCGGATGCCCGACGGGTCGGCCCTGGTCGTGCAGCGCGGGCTGATGGTCTCCAACGACAAGTTCGTGGGCGCCGAGCTCGCCGAGACACTGCGCGAGCTGTTCCCGGGGGTGCTCTGCACCGACATGGAAACCGTGGGAATCGCGCAGACCTGCTTCGCCTACGGAGTGCCCTTTGTGGCCATCCGCGGCATCTCGGATCTGTGCGGACCCGTGGGCGATCACCTCACCCACGTTGACGATGCGGCCGAACGTTCGGCCGTGGTGGTGCTGGAAACCCTCCGCCGGCTCTAGAGCTCGTCCATCGCGGGCGGGGGAGACCGGACCGATCACGGTGCTGCTGGTCGTGCCGGCGTTGCGCGCATCCGCCGAGGAGGTGATGGCCAACCCCGCCGGTACCGCCAGGGTGGCCGGTTACCCGCGTATCGCCGCCGGATCCGGCATCGTCACCCTGTTGCTGGTCGGCGTGACCGTGCTGATGGTCTGGAAGCCGTAACCGGGGCGGGTCAGGCAGCCTCGTAGGCGCGCCGCAGCGAATCGAGCACCTCGGCGGTGAGATCGTCGGGCTCGGCCAGGCGCAGCCGGTGGGTGACCATGCTGTTCCAGCTGCCGGATGCCTCCAACGCGTCGGCGCCATCGACGCCGGGCAGCTTGAGGCCCAGGTCGAGCCGGCCGGCGGTGACCTGCACGATGGCGAACTTCTTCGTCCCCTTGAGCAGACTGATGTAGCTGTTCGTGGGAGCGAGGTTCACCTCGCCGCTCTCACGGGCGTGGCTGACCAGGTCGTCGTAGGTACCCCGCCAGTGCGCCTTGCCGCCGCCGAACTGGGCGTTGATCTTCTCGTCGACCGGCAGGCGCTGCCCGGAAACCTGCCCCAGGGCCGAGACGAGGGCCATCGCATGGCCGGTGCCGAGGCCATAGTCGTCCTTCAGCCAGGCCACGATGCGGGCGGTCTTCACGTCGGGCCCGAGCAGGCCCTTGGCGGCCGCGGCGGCACGGAAGTCGTCCGGGTCGAGGCCGGTTTTGGCCTTGATGGTGTCGAAATACGCCTGGATCGTCATGGAGGTCCTCGCTGCGAGCCGGATCAGTGACGTTAACGTAGCAGGGCCGCGCATCCGGGTGGATGCGCGGCCCTGCAATGGTGCGAACGCTAGTCGAGCGTGGGCATCTGCTCGGTGATGTGCGCGATCGTGGGGATCGACGAGGTGATCACGGTGCCGTCGGCGCGACGGGTGTCCTCGATGAGCGCCGCCGTGGGAGCGCCGGGGTCGCGGGCGCCCTGGTGCGACAACGGAACGGTCTCCGGCTGGCCGGCAGTCACGATGACCTGCAGGCCGCGCACGGTGAGCCGCGCCTCGGTGCCCTCCTCGATGCTGAGGTGCACGCTGGTCTGCGTGACGGCCACGCGCAGGCGAGAGCCCTTCAGCGTGACCCTGAAGATCAGCTCATCCCAGTCCTCCGGCAGGCGCGGGTCGAGCGTGATGCGCCCGCTGTGGTCGCGCAGGCCACCGAACCCGTAGACCAGCGCGCTCCACACGCCACCGGCGGAGGCGACGTGCACGCCGTCCTGCGCGTTGTGGTGCAGGTCGGCGAGGTCCACGAACAGCCCGGAGGTGAAGTAGTTCAGCGCGAGCTCGTGGTAGCCCACCTCGGCGGCGATGATCGACTGCACGACATCCGACAGCGTAGAGTCGCCCGTGGTCAGCGGGTCGTAGTAGTCGAAGTCGGCCCGTTTCTCTTCCGGCGTGAACTGGTCGCCCTGCAACAAGAGCGCCAGCACCACGTCGGCCTGCTTGAGCACCTGGAAACGGTAGATCACCAACGGGTGGTAATGCAGCAGCAGCGGCCGGTTCTCCGGCGGCGTCGCGGTGAGGTCCCAGCGTTCCTTCTCGAGGAACTGGGCATCCTGCGGGTGGATGCCGAGGTTGCGGTCGAAGGGGATGTGCATCGCCTCGGCGGCGAAGGACCACTCCATCACCTCGGCCTCATCGAGCTTCAACCGTGCGGACATGGAGTCGAACGAGGCCCGGTCGACCGAGTACAGCCGGCGCACGCTCTTCACCGCGGCACGCAGGTTGGAGCGGGCCATGATGTTCGTGTACAGGTTGTCGTTGACGACGGTGGTGTACTCGTCCGGGCCGGTGACGCCGTGGATGTGGAAGACGTCGTTGCCGTTGCCGCGCCAGAAGCCCAGATCGGCCCACATCCTGGCGGTCTCCACCAGGATGTCGATGGCTTCGCGGGCGAGGAAGTCCTCGTCGCCGGTGGCCGCGACGTACTGGCTGAGCGCATAGGAGATGTCGGCGTCGATGTGGTACTGCGCCGTGCCGGCCGCGTAATACGCGCTGGATTCGAGCCCGTTGATGGTGCGCCACGGGAACAGGGCGCCGAGCTGGTTCAGCTCGGTGGCGCGGGCGCGGGCGTGGTCGAGCATGCCGTGCCTGAAGCGCAGGGCGTTCCTGGCCGCGTTCGGCGACGTGTAGGTGAGGAACGGCAGCACGTAGACCTCGGTGTCCCAGAAGTAGTGCCCGCCGTAACCGGACCCGGACACCCCCTTGGCCGAGACGCCCTGGCCGTCGGCGCGCATGGACGCCTGGGCGAGCTGGAAAAAGTTCCACCGGGTGGCCTGCTGCAGGGCCGGCTGGCCGGGCAGCTCGACATCCGTGCGGGCCCAGAATGCGTCGAGCCAGTCGCGCTGCTCCTGGATGATCGCGGCGACGCCGGCTTCCTTGGCACGGTCGAGGGTGCGGTCGCACCGGTCGGCGAGCTCGTGCGTGGGCACCCCGGCCGAGGTGTGGTAGCTGAGCAGCTTGGTGATGCGGATGGGGTTGCCCATCTTGGCCTTCACCTTGTACACGTGCTTGGCCAGGTCGTCGCCCAGCTGCGACGACTCGTCGAAGTCGTTGATCGTGTCGATCGAGTGGTCGGACGCCGTGGCGATGGTCATGCCGGAGTTGGTGCACCGGAAGCCCAGGATGTAGCGGCCGTTGTTGGCCCGCTTCAACCGCGGCTGCAGCACCCGGTCGGTGAACGTCTCGGCGCGGCGGGGATCCCAGTCGTTCGCCGAACCGGACTTGGGCCGGTCGTACTCGCCGATGCCGTCCTGCCGGTTGAGGGTCTGGCTGGAGATGACGACCGACGCGTCGGCATCGAGCATGGTGACCTCGTACTCGATCACAGCGAGGTGGCGTTCGGTGAACGACACCAGGCGGCGCGAGCGGATCAGCACCTGCTTGCCCGACGGGGTGCGCCAGACCAGCGACCGCGACAGGATGCCGTCGGCAAAGTCGAGCCGGCGCTCGTAGCTGAGCAGCTCGGCGAGGGTGAGAACCAGGGGCTCGTCATCGACGTAGATGCGGATGATCTTCGCATCCGGTGCGTTGACGATGGTCTGGCCGACCCTGGCGAAACCGAAGGCCTCTTCGGCGTGCCGGATGGGCCAGGTCTCGTGGAACCCGTTGATGAAGGTGCCGTGCACGTGGCCGTCGCGGCCCTCGTCGACGTTGCCGCGGAGCCCCAGGTAACCGTTGCCGACGGCGAACAGGGTCTCGGTGCGGCCCATGTCCTCGCCGGAGAAGTCGGTCTCCACCAGCGCCCACTCATCGAGCGGGAACCGGCTGCGGTCCAGTGGGTCGGAGAGGTTCTGGATGGTCGCGTCAAGAGTCATGCGCGCACTCCACTCGGGGTCAGGACGGTGCTGCCGATCAGCGGCAGGAGTTCGTCGAGGTCGGTGACGACGGTGTCGGCCCCTGCCTCGAAGAGCACGTGGGCGCCGACGCCGCGGTCGACACCGAGCACCAGGCCGAAGTCGCCGGCGCGGCCGGACTGGATGCCGGACTCGGCGTCTTCGACGACGACACACTGGGCGGCGGTGAGGCCGAGCAGCTCGGCGGCGAACGCATAGGTATCGGGGGCGGGCTTGCCGGCGAGCTTCTCGGCGCGGGCGCGCACACCGTCGACGACGATCTCGAACCTGTTACGCAGGCCCGCGGCGGTGAGCACCATCTCACCGTTGAGGGAGCTGGTGACCACGGCGACCTGGATGCCGGCCGCGACGACCGCGTCGAGGAACCGGAGCGAACCGGGGTACGGGCTCACGCCGTCCTCGGCGAGGGTCTCGTTGAATGCCTTGTTCTTGCGGTTGCCGAGACCGCAGACGGTCTCGAGCTCCGGCGCATCCGTGGGCTCGCCGTCGGGCAGGGACAGGCCGCGGGAGGCCAGCAGCGACCGCACGCCGTCGTACCGGGGCTTGCCGTCGATGAAGCCGAAATAGTCGGCGTCGGTGTACGGCTTGACGCCCTTCGACTCGAGGAACGGGGTGAACAGTCGCGACCAAGCGCTCATGTGCACCTCGGCGGTGGGGGTGAGCACACCGTCAAGGTCGAAGAGCACGCCGCGCGCGCCAAGTACCCGGTCTCGGGTCTCAGCTGGCGTAAGGGGGGAGTGGGGGGAAGTCAATATGGAGCCCTGCTTGGTAGATGCGTGAAGAAATGGCTAAACCGGGTAGTCGAGCTTGTCACTTGCACTGTGGATCACGAAATTCTTGGGGGGTGTCGTCGCGGGTCAGGGAGACGGAGCGCGTGCATGTCGATCCTAGGTCTCGGACCTGTCCAACGTGGTGCCGATGTGTTAACGTTCTGTTGCAAATCTCCCCTCGCCGACCGAATCAGCCGGTCCCGTGCCGTTGTTGACTTCGGGTGTCACCCCGAATATGTTCACACGACGGTCCAGAACCAGGTCAGGGAAGCGCACCAGCGATGCTGCGACACCGGGAGAAGACGACGATGCAGGGGACAACCCGTGCCGATATATGAGTTCAGGTGCGACGTCTGCGCCCGTTTCGAGCAGATGCACCCGATGGGTTCGGCCCCGGAGACCGTCGACTGTCCCACCTGCCGCGCGCCCGCGCGCCGGCTGATGAGTGCCCCCCACCTGTCTGCGGCGGGGTCCGCCGCGTTCGGCCTGATCGTTTCGTCTGCGCGCAGTGCCTTCGAACCGGAGGTGGTCGAGTCCGCGCTCCCGGGACGACGGTCGGGCGCCGGTGCGCAATTCACCGCCAATCCGCTCCACAGGAAATTGCCGCGCCCGTAGTTCGCCTACGCGCGGCACCGAAAAAGAGGGGTTCCACATGCCAGAGCAACTGTTCCCGTTGGATTCGAGCAGGAAATTCGAAGACCAGGAGAAGGTGGGGCACAACCGGTGGCATCCGGAGGTCCCGCCGGTCGCAACCGTCAAGCCCGGCAGCTCCTTCAGGGTCGACTGCCGGGAGTGGTTTGACGGCGCGATCGTCAATGACGACTCGGCCGAAGACATCCTCAACGCTCCGCTGCTCACCGTGCACAAGCTCAGCGGACCGTTCGCGGTGGAGGGGGCGAAGCCGGGCGACCTCCTGATCGTGGACATCCTGGACGTTGGCCCCATCCCGCAGGAGGACTCCGGCCCCCTCGCCGGTCAGGGCTGGGGATACACCGGCATCTTTTCCCGGAACAACGGCGGTGGCTTCCTCACCGAGCAGTTCCCGGATGCCTACAAGGCCATCTGGGACTTCACCGGGCAGGTGGCCTCGTCGCGGCACATCCCGGGAGTCTCGTTCAGCGGACTGATCCATCCCGGTCTGATGGGCACGGCCCCCTCAGCGAAGCTGCTCGCCACCTGGAACAAGCGCGAGGGTGCCCTCATCGCCACGGACCCGCACCGGGTGCCGCCGCTGGCGTTGCCGCCGGAGGCGGAACATGCGGTGCTGGGCAGCCTGCCCGCGGCCGAGTTCGCGCGGGTGGCCGGTGAAGCGGCCCGCACGGCGCCGCCGAGGGAGAACGGCGGGAACCAGGACATCAAGAACCTGTCGAAGGGGAGCCGGATCTTCTACCCGGTGTTCGTCGACGGCGCGAACCTGTCCCTGGGCGACCTGCACTTCTCCCAGGGGGACGGCGAGATCACCTTCTGCGGTGCGATCGAGATGGGCGGCTTCATCGACCTGCGCGTCGATATCATCCGCGGCGGCATGGAGACCTACGGCGTGGGGGAGAACGCGATCTTCCTGCCGGGCACCGTCGACCCGCGGTTCAGCCAGTGGCTGGCCTTCTCCGGCACCTCGGTGACCCTGGACGGGGAGCAGAAGTACCTGGACTCGCACCTGTCGTACCAGCGGGCCTGCCTGCACGCCATCGACTACCTGACGAAGTTCGGCTACAGCCCGGAGCAGGCCTACCTGCTGCTCGGGGCCGCACCCATCGAAGGCCGCCTGTCGGGTGTGGTGGACATCCCCAACTCGTGTTCGACGGTGTATATCCCCACGGCCATCTTCGAATTCGACGTGCGGCCGTCGGCGGCCGGGCCGTTCCAGATCGAGCGGGGGATCGGAGCGCCCCGGGCTGCCAACCGGTGACCCGGGCTCGGCGCGCTTTCGGTCAGTGCGCCGTCATCGGCGCGTCGAGCGTGTCGGTGACCGACGGGGCCGGCCTGCGGATGAAGAACGCCAGCGGGATTGCGAAGAGCGAGATGATCGCCCCGTAGAGGAAGGCGCTCTGAATGCCCGCCGCGGTTGCGGCGACCTCGCCGGCGCCGTTGGCGAGCTGGGTTGCCGCGGTGGAGGACATCACCGTGACGAACAGGGCGGTGCCCGCGGCGCCGGCCAGCTGCTGGGCGGTGCCGACGACGGCGCTGCCGTGCGAGTACAGCGACGGCTTGAGGGAGGCGAGCGCCGACGTGAACAGCGGGGTGAACAGGAACGCCAGGCCGAAGCTCAGCGCCACGTGGGCCACCAGCACGTACCAGAACGGTGTCGTCGCGGTGAGCATGGTCAGGAACCAGAACGCGCCGCTGACGATGATCGACCCGGGCACGAGCAGCACGGTGGGGCCGAACCTGTCGTAGAACCGGCCGACGAACGGGGCGAGCAGGCCCATCGTGAGACCGCCGGGCAGCAGTAGCAGGCCGGTGGTCAGCGCATCCAGGCCCAGCACGGTCTGCATGTAGATCGGCAGCAGGATCAGGGTGCCGAACAGGGCCATCATGCTCACGGCGAGCATCACGATGGCGAAGCTGAACGTGCGCGAGACGAAGGTGCGCAGGTCGAGCAGGGCCCGGTCGGTGCGCTGCAGCGTGAGCTGGCGCCAGACGAACAGGGCGATCGCCAGCACGCCGATGGCCAGCGGCACCAGGCCGGCGGCGGCGTTGCCTGTGGCAGATTCGCCGAGGTTGCTCAGCCCGTAAACCAGGCCGCCGAAGCCGAAAGCCGAGAGGATCACCGAGACGACGTCGAGAGGCACCGCGGTGGGAGTGGTCACGTTCTTGATGCGTGCGGCGCCGAGGGCCAGGGAGCCGAGGGCGATCGGCAGCACGAGGATGAACATCCAGCGCCAGTCGAGCACGCTCAGGATGAGGCCGGAGATGGTGGGGCCGATCGCCGGGGCGACCGAGATCACGATGGAGATGTTGCCCATGGTCTTGCCGCGGGCGGCCGGTGCCACCAGGGTCATCACGGTGGTCATCAGCAGCGGCATCATGATGGCGGTGCCCATGGCCTGCACCACCCGGCCTACGATGAGCACCTCGAAGCCCGGTGCGATGGCAGCGATGAGGGTGCCCGTGCTGAACAGGGTCATCGCGGCGAGGAAGACCGGGCGAGTGTTGAACCGCTGCAGCAGGAAACCGGTGATCGGGATCACCACGGCCATGGTGAGCATGAACGCGGTCGTCAGCCACTGGGCGGCGCCGGCCGTGATGTTCAGGTCCTTCATCAGGTGCGGCAGCGCCACACCCATGATGGTCTCGTTGAGGATGACGACGAACGCGGACACCAGCAGCAGCGAGATGACGAGCTTGGTGCCGGCGGCATCCGGGGCATTGCCGGTCGGCGCGGCGGGCGCGGGGGCAGTGGTGACGGCGGAGTCGGTCATCGGGGTCCTAACGGAACGGGCTCAGGTGCGACCCCGGTATGAGGTACCCATGGTTCAACCAGAATGCGCCGGTTATGTTCCCGAATCGGACAATTGCGTCCGGCGCACCGGCACCATTTGTCCGCACGGGCAACAGTTGCCGGTCTTTTAGACTGGGGAGCATGGGGGAATGGCTGATCGACAACTGGACCGAAGTTTTGGGATTCGGAACGGGGGCCGCGTGCGTGTGGTTGGCCGCGCGCCGCAACATCTGGACCTTCCCGCTCGGCATCGCGAACAACCTGGTCTTCATCGTGCTGTTCTTCGGCGCCGCGCTCTACGCCGACCTCGGCCTGCAGATCGTCTACCTGGTGCTCGGGGTGATGGGCTGGCTCGGCTGGTCCCGGCACCGGGCCGCCGACGACCGCGCGCTGATCGGCCGGATGCCCAGGCAAGCCATCCTGCCGCTGGTCGCCGCCGCGCTGGCCGGCACCGCGATCATCGCCTACGCCCTGCACTCCTACACCGACTCCACCACCGAGATCGCGGATGCCGCCACCACCTCGGTGAGCCTGGTCGCGCAGTACATGCTCAACCGGCGCTGGCTGGAGAACTGGTTCGTCTGGATCGCCGTCGACGTGGCCTATGTGGGCCTGTTCCTCTATAAGGGGCTGAACATCACCGCCGCGCTCTACCTGCTCTTCATCGGCCTGTGCGTCTGGGGCCTTCGCGGCTGGATGCGGGCCCGCACAGATCAGACGGCGAGCGACTCCGGGGCGGCCGGCGCCTCGCCCCACCAACCGGTGCCAGCCGGCACGACGGGTGCCTGAGCCGGTGTCTGACCCGCTGCCGGCGGCTGACCCGGTGCCGGTGGCGGCGACCCGATTCGGGCACGGCCTGGTGCTCGGCAAGTTCTATCCTCTGCACGCCGGGCACTCGGCCCTGATCCGCGCGGCCCTCAGCCGCTGTGACAGGGTCACCGTGCAACTGTTCGGGGCCAGCGTGGAATCCATCCCGCTGAGCGTGCGCGAGGAATGGCTGCGCGAAGAGCACCCCACCGCGCACGTCGTGAGCGCCATCGACGACGCTCCGGTGGACTTCGACTCCGCCGACGCCTGGGACGAGCACATGGTGTTGATCCGGGCGCTGCTGGACTCCCCGGTCGACGCCGTGTTCTCCAGTGACCCCTACGGCGCCGAACTCGCCGCCCGCCTGGGCGCCGCGTGGGTGCAGGTCGACCCCGGCCGGCGGCACACCCCGGTCTCCGGCACCGCGATCCGAGCGGATGTGCCGGGTCACTGGTGGGCGCTGGCCCCCGCCGTGCGCGCCTGGCTGACCCCGCGCGTGGTGGTGCTCGGTGCCGAATCCACCGGCTCCACCACCCTCGCCGAAGCCCTCGCCGACCACTACGACACCGCGTGGGTGCCGGAGTACGGCCGCGAGCACAGCGAAACCCGGGTGGGCGGCCTGGACACCCCGTGGCGTAGTGACGAGTTCGACGTCATCGTGGACCGTCAGATCGGCTGGGAGAACCAGGCCCTGCGCCGGGTGCCGCGGCCGCTGCTCATCTGCGACACCGACGTGCTGGCCACCACCCTCTGGCACGAGCGCTACGTGGGACCGACCCCGGCGGGGCTCGTGGCGCGCGCCGCCGCGCATCCGCCCGCGCTGTACCTGCTCACCGGGGACGAGATCCCGTTCGTGCAGGACGGCCTGCGCGACGGCGAGCACATCCGGCACGCCATGCAGCACCGGTTTCGCCAGACGCTGGCCGGGCAGGACGTGCCGTGGCTGGAGGTGACCGGGTCGGTGCCGGAGCGCCTGGCGCAGGCGGCCGTGGCCATCGACCGGATGCTCGCCGGAGTCTTCGACTTCGCGCTGCCCCTGGAACAGCAGGCCGCGCTCGAGGCCGCCGTCGCCGCCGGGCCCGCCCGATAGGCTGAAAACCATGGCGCTGGGGAATCGTTGGAACAAGGTATCCGAATCACCGACGCGCGCTAACGCCGCCACACTGGCCGAGGAGCTGACCGCGGAGGACCTCTTCACCGAGGCGCCGGCGGTGGTGGACACGGCGCTGGACGAGAAGCTGCGCCAGGCCTACTTCTGGTTGGTGAACCGGGCCGTGATCTCGCCGTTCTACGACGTCGAATTCTCCACCGGCTCCCCGGTCACCTTCGAACTCGGCGACGCCGGCGCCGAACTGCACCTGCCCACCGACCAGTCCTACTCCTCGAACGTCCTGCTGCCGCTGCTCACCTTCGCGGTGGGCGGCAAGTGCCTGCTCGTGGGCGGTCCCGGGCGTGGCAAGACCACCCTGGCCATCCTGATGGGTGTGCTCGCCGGGTCGAGCGCCCGCGAGGTGCGCCGCAACGTGCAACAGGGCCAGCCTCAGGTCACGGTGAGCGACCTGGTCGGGATGCCGCTGCCGCGCGACCTCGTCACCGCCGGGAGCCTGGCCGAGATCGAGATCGCCTGGCGCGGCTGGCTCAGCCAGCCGGTGAAGATCATCGACGAGTACAACCGCATCCCCACCAAGACCCAGTCGGCGCTGCTCACGATGGTGGCCGAGGGCTACGTGGAAAGCCACGACCAGATGCACTCCACCGCGCCGGAATCCGGGGTGGAGAGCTGGTTCTTCACCGCCAACGACGACGCCGGCGGCGGCACCTTCCCGGTGATCCAGGCGCTCCGCGACCGGATGGACGTGACCGTCGCCGCGCAGGGTTTCAACAACCGGTTCTTCGACGAACTCGTCGCCCGCGTCGAGGCCGGCGAACGGCCGGAGGACCACCTGCCGCCCGAGCTCATCTTCGACGCCGACGAACAGCGCCTGCTCGAGGCGGCCATCCGGGCCGTGCCACTGCCCGGTGCGGTGCGTCGCCAGCTAGAGTTCTTCGCCAGCCACTTCGAATTCGTGCAGCAGGGCGGGCGCCGCTTCGAATACCGCACCAAGGACACCGTGCGCACCGGCGGCGGCGAGGTGGCCGAGGTGATCGAGGCCAACTCCGGTGCCGACCTGCAGGTCGACCTCGGCTCGCAGACCAGCAACAGCCTCTCGGTGCGGTCGCTGCAGACCCTCATCCGCTACGCCAAGGCGATGGCTTACTTTCGCGGCCGGCCCGTGGTGGGCCTGGACGACCTGGCCGCCGTGCTGCCCTTCGCCCTGCGCGGCAAACTACTGCCCAACGAACTGCACCCCCGCTTCGACGTGGGTGCCGACCGGGAGCTGGCCACCGACTCGATCAGCTGGCTCGCCGACCTCTTCACCGAGTCCCGCCGGCAGTTCACCGCCCTCGGCCTCGGCGGCAACGACCCGATCAGCGACGCCCTCGACCTGTTCAACCAGGGCCTGGATGCAGTCAGCTCCGCCGAGGCCGCGCAGCGCCTCACCGGCATTGAATCCCTGATCAGCGGCATCGCCAAGCAGGGCAAGCTCTACGGTCGGCACTTCGACGACCTGCTCGCCCTCAAATACCTGCACCAGCGCTACACGAACTACGTCAGCTGGTTGGGGTTCAGCGGGTGACCCAGCGCCCCCGGCACCTCGTGAACGATTCGCTGGAGCTCACCGACGAGGCCCTGCCGGAGACCACGGTCGACCTCGAGCTCTCGGCGACCCGCATTCAGGAGCGGCACGGCGAGGCGGCCGGCGCCCGCTACCGCCACTTCATCGGCCGGGCCGTGGCGGCAGCGCCCGACGCCGACCGGGACGACCTGCTCACCCTCGCCGCCCTCGCCGCCTGGCGCTCGGGTGCGCCGGCGTTCCGAACGGATGCGCTGCGTCGCCTCGACCTGGCCCTGGCCGCCGGCCGCACCGGCCTGCCCGCCCTCGCCGCGGCGCTGGGCCTGGGTGAGGGCGGGGTGGCCCCGTTCGCGGCGTTGCAACTGAATTCCCGGTTCGGTTGGCCCGGCCTGCACGCTCCCGGAGAACTCCTCGCCGTGATCGGCGGTTTCCGCGGCCTCTACGGACCGTGGCTGGCGCCCCCGGTGGCGGCGCTGCCCGGCGACCGGCCGGGCAGCTTCCTGATCCGCACGGGCGGTGCTGCCACGGCCGAGGACTGGCTGCTCACCGTGGATGTCTTCGGGCACACCCTCGTGCGGCTCGCGACCGACGAGCAGGGGAATGTCGACGCTGCGGCCGACGCACGGTGGTCTGCAGCGGGCGATACCGCGCAGGGGCTCGCCGAGACTGGAGCGGCCGGCGCCGTGCTGACCGTGCGCGCCTACACCGCACAGCTGTGGACCCCGGAGGAGAGCCCGTGACGGCTGCGCCGCTCACCCCCGAGCAGCGCAGCGCCTGGCAGAGCGCCCAGGCGCTCTGGGGCGTCGAACTCCACGACCCAGAGCTCGCGCCGGACGCGAAGGAGGCGTCCTTCGCCTGGTTCAGCTTCCCGCCCCAGGTGAACTTCGACCTTCCGCAGGCCGAGCGGCTGGGCGTCGGGGCGTTTCTGGAGAGCATCTTCGCGCACGAGATCGGCCACCACGCCCTTTCTCCCTCGACCCGGCTGACGAGCCTGAAAATCCGGCACCAGATCGCGCGGGCGCTCGCGGCCACCGATGCCGCGCGCATCCCGGATGTCGCCGACCAGGTTCACAAACTCTCGAACCTGTGGTCGGACATGCTCATCAACGTGCGGGTGGCCGAGCTGCAACGGCGGCGGGACGGCGAGGCGACGCCGCCGGAGATGGTGCGGATGTGGGCGGTGCTGGGCGGGAACGACAGCGCCGATCGGCTCTGGTGGGTGCTCCTGCGGGCCTACGAGATTCTGTGGGTGCTCGCGGCCGGGGCACTCTGCCCGGCCGAGCCACCGGCCGTCCCGATAGACCCTGACGAGGTGGTGCGGCAGCGGATATCGAAGATCACCGACGCGTGGCAGAAGAAGAACCGGCTCAATGAGGTCTTGGCCACCAAAGACCCGAAAAAGCTCGCCGAGTTGCAGCTGTCGGAGCGGACCCAGGAGCTGGCCGCCGAAGTGCAGCGCGAGTTCGACGCCCTGGCGCTCACCGACCCGCGGCTCGACGCGGTGCTGCTGGCCGAGACCGTGCGCACCTTCGGTGACGATCCGGTGAGCGGGGCGCTGCGCTTCGGGATGCTGCTGGCACCGTACCTGGTGGCCCAGGGGCCCACCAGGCACCGCCCCGGGTTGGTGGTGCACGGGGGAGGCTGCGACGGCGAGTCCGGAGCAACCCCGGCGACCGCGGGTGAGCTGGTCGCGGTGCTGGGGGATGCGCGCCTACGGGAAGACCCGGAGCATCCGGCGGTGGCCAAGGCCCGCGGCCTCACGACGGCCGGCCCCGGCGCCGGCACGGTGCCGGGCGCCCCGGACTCCCCGGGTGACGGCCCGCCCACCGCGCCCACCGGCCAGGGCTACGGCCTGGCCCGGACGCTGGAGCTCTACCGCGACAGCGGCGCCAACGCTGTCATCGCCGCCTGGTATCAGACCCGGGCGCGCAGCTACGTGAAGCCGCTGCTGCAGCGCACTCCGGATGCGCCCCCGGCGGACGCCGAGATCCCGGGTCCCCTGGCAGCGTGGGAGCTCGGCGACGACCTCGCCGACATCGACTGGGCCGCGTCCATGGCGAGAAGCCCCACGGTCGTGCCCGGGGTGACCACCCGGCAGCGGGAATACCTGCCCGACGCGCCGCCCGTGGCCACCGCGAGCCTCGATCTGGACCTGTACATCGACTCCTCGGGGTCGATGGTGAGTCCCGCCAACGAGTCGCCGGCCGTCCTGGCCGGCAGCATCCTCATCCTCTCGGTGCTGCGCGGCGGCGGCCGGGTGCGGGTGACCTCATTCTCGGCGGCCGGACAGGTCGCCGGTGGCGAGAGATTCACCCGTGACCGCCTCGAGGCGCTGCGTGACCTCACCACCTACTTCGGCTGGGGCACGGTCTTCCCGCTCGACCTGTACGGGAGCCGGTATCGCGGCCTGGGCCGCACCAGCGCGAGTGTGCGCCGGCACGTGGTGGTGCTTTCCGACGAGGGACTGCTCTCGATGTTCGGCGCGGGGCAGCCAGAGCACGCCGACGTCGCCGCCCGGGTGCGCCGCGGGCTCGACACGGCCACCCTGATCCTGCAGGATCCCCGCCGCTCCGTCGCCGAGCCTGCCGCTCTGGCCGGCTATGACGTCGAGTACATCCAGCGGATGGACGATGCCCCGGCCGCCTGCGCCCGGCTCGCCCGGCGACTGACGGAGAGCGATCCGCGCCGTGCCACCCGAACACCAGGAGGATTCCGTGGCTGAGAGACCCGCGCCGTTCTGGCGACGGCTGACCAACTCCGCCGGGCTCAGGGAGCCCGACCGGGGGGAGCTGGCGACGAACGCCACGCCGTTCTCTCCTCCAACCGCGCGGGTGCCGCGCCCGGCGGCCGACGCGGAGCCAGCCGGCGCCACGCCGGATGCAGTTGACTCGGAGGCGCTTCTCGCGGTGTGGTTCGCGCGTGAGCAGGACGACATGCTCGTCTGGCGCACCTGCCTGCCCGGGGCGAATACCGCCGAGATCGCCACCCGCCTGTCACTGGTTCCGGCGTCCTTCCTCGCCGACGACGTGGATATCCTCCCGCTCGCCGAGAATATTCTTGAAATGGAATACGGCGGCGTCGGATCAACGCCGCCGGACCGGAGGGGGCAGGAGGTCCTCCGGATTGTGGACCAGGTGCGTGCCACCGGGTCGGCCGCCGCCCGCCGGGGCGCGGCCCTGGTGCTGTGGCTCTGGGCCAGCGAGGACCTGAACGGTCCGTTGTCGGTGCCCTTGAGCCCGGTTTGGTACGGCCGCGCCATGGCCGCGCTCTCGTTTCGGTTGGCGGCGGTGGTCGACCCGGCCGAGTGGGTGCGCACGGCCGACCGTCGCGACGAAGCAGCCCGCACCTTCCTGCTCTGGTCCGGCCACCTGCCGGCCGGCGAGGACGAGGCCACTGCCAGGTCGATCCTCGCCATGCGCGACTCCCTGCAGCAGAACGCGGCGCTGGCCCAGACCATGGCCGAACACGAACACCGGCTCCAGGTGACCAAACGGCTGCAGGAGGCCAGGGCCCGCGAGGCCGCCGCCCGGTACTCGAATGAGTAACCCGCCGGGGCCGGCCATGGCAGTGCCCGACCCGGACGACCCGCTGGCGCTGGCCGAATACGCCCCGGGCGGCACCGTCGCGCTCACCGACGCCGAACGGTGGCCCACCCTCGATGTGGCCGGCGCGGCGCGGCTGGATGCCGTGCAGCGGCATCCGCTCGCCCCGGCCTGGGTACACCGGACCGGTGACAGGCTCACCGCCGACGGAGTCGCCAGGGCCCAGAGGGCGCTGCCCGTCACCGGTTGGCTGGCCGAGCACCTTGCCATCGCCCGCCGGCTGCCGGCCTACCGCAGGGTCGCCGATACCCTCGGCGAGCTGGGCACCTGGCCCACCGTGACCCGCGACGACCTGCTCGAGAACGTGTCGGCGTTCGTGCCGCTGGATGCCGACCTCGATCGGATGATCGAGGGCTCCAGTTCCGGCACCACCGGGCGGGCGCTGCAGATCCCCGACGACATCGAGGAGGTCGCTCGCAGCTTCCACCTGCTGGTGACCCTGGTGGCCGAGCAGGGCATCGACTGGCGGCCCGACCCGGCACGGATGGCCCTGGCATACCTGGTGCACCAGCGCCAGGCGTTCACGTACACGTCCTCGATCAGCAGTTTCGGTCAGTCCACCATGGCCAGGCTCAACCTGCACCCTTCGCAGTGGCCGGCGCCCGGGCAGCGCGCCGGGTTCCTGCTGGACCAGCAGCCGCAGGTGATCACCGGCAACCCCACCAGCCTGGCGGAGCTGCTGCACCCCGACCTCGTGGCGGACCTGCGGCCGCTCGCGCTGTTCAGCGGCGCGATGGCGCTCAGTCTCGCCCTCCGCCGCGACCTGGAGGCGGCATTCGGCTGCCCGGTGATCGACGTCTACGGGTTGCACGAGACCCGGCCGATCGCCGCCAGCACTGATGGGGGACCCTTCGTGATCCTCGATCGGCGGGTGCACGTGGAGGTGCTCGACGGTTCCGGCCATCCGGTGGCACCCGGGGAGCGCGGCGAGATCGTGGTGACCGCGGGGGAGAACCCGCTGTTGCCGCTGGTGCGGTACCGTACCGGGGACTTCGGCCGGCTGGTCGACGTGGCCGGCCGGCCCGCACTGGCCGACCTGGAGGGCCGGGAGGCCACCCGGTTTCTGGCGCTGGACGGTTCCCTGGTGCCCTGCGTCGACCTCACCCAGCAGTTGCAGGCCGGCGGGGCGCGCGGCTGGGCTGTGCGGCAGGGCGTCGACGGCAGCGTGACCGCCACCGTGGTGGGCGGTGCTACCGGGCAGATCGGTACGGCGCTCCGACGGCTGCTGGCACAGCCGGTGACCGTGACCGCGGTGCCGACCCTGCTCGACCTCGGCGAGGGCAAACCGCGCCGCTACGAGTCGGAGGCGCCGGGCACCTAGCTCACCGTTGCGACACGGATGCGATTGGCAGTGTCTGCACCATTTGTGGCAGTCAGTTCCCGCAGCCGGCCGGCCGGTTTCCCTAGGCTGTGAAGATGCCGATCACCCCCGACACCAAAGACTGGACCTGGGTGCTCGAGCGCCCTTGCCCCGAGTGCGGATTCTCCGCCGCCGAGCTCCGCTACGACGACGTACCCGATCTTGTGCGCCAGAACGCGGCCGCCTGGGCACCCGTGCTCGACCGACCGGATGTTACGGCGCGGCCCGACGACACCACCTGGTCGGAGCTGGAATACGCGGCCCACGTGCGTGACGTGTTCCGCATCTTCGACCTTCGGCTGGGCCTGATCCGCGCCGAGGACGACCCGCTCTTCGCGAACTGGGACCAGGACGCCACCGCGGTGGCCGAACGCTACAACGAGCAGGATCCGCGGGTCGTGGCGGCGGAACTGGCCGCGGCCGCGGCATCCGTTGCCGACGCCTTTGCTGCCGTGCCGCCCGCCGACCGGCAGCGCACCGGCCGCCGCAGCGACGGCGCCCGCTTCACCGTGACCACGCTGGCCCAGTACTTCCTCCACGACCCGACGCACCACCTGCACGACGTGTCCCGCTGACCGGACGTCAGCGATCCAGTCACTTGAACGGCCGACGCTGTAAACTTCGGCCATGACGACGGACCGCAGCGTGGCGCGCAGCCCGGCCGTTGTGGCGCACAAGGTGCTCAACAACAACGTCGTCATCTCGGTCGACAGCGCCGGCCAGGAACGGGTACTGATGGGGCGGGGGCTGGGATTCCAGCTGCAGCCCACCGACACCATCGACCCGGCGAAGGTCGAGAAGACCTTCATCCTCGAGCAGGGCAGCGGAGCCGATCACGCCCGGCAGCTGCTCGCCTCGGTACCGTACCCGGTCATCGAGGCCGTCACGGCCGCCGTCGATGAGGCCGAGCGGATCCTGGGGCGCAGCCTTGGTCGGCGGCTGCCGATGGCCATCATCGACCACGTGCAATACGTGCTCGAGCGTATGCAGAAAGGCATTCGGATCCCGAGCACGGCGATGCCCGAACTGCGCGTGCTGCACCCGCAGGAGTTCGACGCGGCGCTGGCGATGGCACGATCCGTCAGTGCCAGTCTCCAGACCGACCTCCCGGCGGAGGAGGCCGTATTCCTCACGATGCATATTCTCAACGCGACCCGAGACGAGCCCAACGGCACCGCGGCGCTGCTCTTCCGTCGCGTACAGCACGTGGTCACCACGGTCGAGGGCGGCCTCGGCGTGCAGCTGGACGTGGCGAGCCCGGACTACGCGCGGTTCATCCTGCACATCCAATTTCTCCTGCAGCGACTCGTGGCCAAGACGATGCTGCGAGGCTCCGACACGTCGTTCTTCGAGTTCGCCAAACACAGTTATCCGCGCTCGTACGCGATCGCCGCCGACGTCAAGCTGTACGTCAGTGAAGCCACCGGCTCCGAGCTCACCGATGAAGAACTCCTCTACGTGATCGTGCACGTGGAGCGCCTGGCCAACCAGGTTGTGGATGGCGCAGCGCCCTGACGGTGTGCTAGCGTAAGCGTCGCAGGGCGAAGACGACCTGTGGAAGCTCTTCGGATTGTTACTGCGCAAGCAGGCAAAACCTGGACTCTCATCGCATATCGCGATGTCTGAGTTCAGGTCTTTTTTTTGCCCAAAATCCGAAGTCCCGCTTCCTTGGCACGAAGAAGCCGCGATGCCGCGGCGGAAGGTGAACCAGAACGATGGATTACTCCAAAACCGCTGCTGCGGTTCTCAAGGGCGTGGGCGGCGAAGACAATGTCTCGTCGCTGGTGCATTGCGCCACCCGGCTGCGGTTCGTGATCAAGGACGACTCGAAGATCGACAAGGCCGGCGTGAAGTCGGCCCCGGGCGTCATCGCCACGGCCGAGGCCGGCGGCCAGTACCAGGTCGTCATCGGCAACGAGGTCCCAGAGGTCTTCGCCGAGATCGGCAAGATCTCCAACCTGACGGGCGGGTCGACGAACACGACCGGTGCCACGACGGATGCCTCGAAGGGCAACCTGCTCAACCGCTTCATCGCGATGATCTCGGCGATCTTCACGCCGCTGTTGTGGGCGTTGGCGGGAACCGGCCTGCTGAAGGCATTCCTGGCGGCGGCGGCGACCTTCGGCTGGATCGACACGGCCACGACGACGTACACGATCCTCAATGCCCTGTCGGACTCCTTCATCAACTTCCTGCCGCTCGCCATCGCGATCACCGCAGCCAAGTACTTCAACGCGAGCCAGTTCACCTCCCTCGCTATCGCCGGCGCCCTGGTGTACCCATCCATCGTCGCGCTCAACGGCGTTCCGGACATCACCTTCTTCGGCATCCCGGTCACGATGGTCAGTTACGTGTCCAGCGTCATCCCGATCATCGTGGTGGTTTGGCTGCAGAGTCACGGTGAAGCATTCCTTTATGCCAAACTGCCGTCTGCGATCCGTCGCTTCGTGACCCCGATGATCATGGTCCTCGTCCTCGTTCCGATGGTCTTCCTGATCATCGGTCCGCTCTCCAACCTGATCAGCACCGGACTTGCCGGCGGTATCGGCTGGGTCTTCAACGTGGTGCCCTGGCTCGGCGGCGCGATTATGGGTGGGCTCTGGCAAGTCTTCGTCATCTTCGGACTGCACTGGGGCATCGTGCCGCTGATGACGGCCGAACTCCAGAGCACCGGACTGATCTTCATCCTCGCCCCACTGTTCGCCGCCGTGCTCGCACAAGCAGCGGCCGTGGCGGGCGTCTGGGTGCGAACGAAGAACAAGGACCTGAAGTCGCTGGCGGCTCCAGCCACCCTTTCGGGCTTCCTGGCCGGTGTCACCGAGCCTGCGATCTACGGAGTGAACCTGCCCCTGAAGAAGCCGTTCGTCTACGGCATCATCGGTGGTGTGCTCGGCGGTGCCCTGATCTCCGCCGGTGGCGTCGCGTCAAACGCCTTCGTGCTCCCCTCGGCACTGGGCCTTCCCGCGCTATTCAGTGAGGGCAGCATCGTGATGTTGTTCCTCGGCCTGGCCGTCGCCGTCATCGTGCCGTTTCTCCTCACCGTCATCGTAGGGTTCAAGGATCCGGTCGAAGAGGCCGCGGCCCCGGCGGAGAGCACCGACCTGCAGGTGCTCAGCCCGCTGGACGGCACCGCCGTCGCCCTCACCGAGGTGCCGGACGCGGTCTTCGCCGGTGGCGCGCTGGGCTCGGGTGTCGCGATCATCCCCCGTGTCGGCGCCCTGTACGCACCGTTCGACGCCGTCGTGGCTGCGGCGTTCCCGACCGGCCACGCCATCGGCTTGCAGCACGCCGATGGTGCGGAGCTGCTGATCCACATCGGTATCGACACCGTCAAGCTCGGCGGCCGGCACTTCACCCTCAAGGTGGAGAAGGGCCAGCGGGTCTCGGCCGGCGACCTCCTGGTGGAGTTCGACATCGCGGCGATCACCGCGGCCGGCTACGACATCACCACCCCGGTCATCATCACCAACCCCAGGAAGTACCCGACCATCGGCTCGCCCGCATCGGGACCGGTGGCCCACGGCGACGCCCTCTTCCTCGCCATCGCCGAAGCAGAACTAGCCATCGCCTAACAAGCACACCCAGCACGTCTCGGCAGAGGAGCGGCCCGACCGCTCCTCCGCCCCGTGCACTGCACCACATCTGCACTGCGTAATAGAAGGAGCACACGAATGACTGATTCAACAACGTTTCCCGCTGATTTCCTCTGGGGCGGCGCCACTGCCGCGAACCAGATCGAAGGCGCATACAACGAGGGCGGCAAGGGCCTGTCGATCCAGGACGTCATGCCCCAGGGCATCACTACGCCGCGTACTGACGGCCCCACCGACGACAACCTCAAGCAGGTGGCCATCGACTTCTACCACCGCTATGCCGAAGACATCGCCCTGTTCGCCGAGATGGGCTTCAAGACCTTCCGCTTCTCCATCGCCTGGAGCCGGATCTTCCCGCTCGGCGACGAGGCCGAGCCCAACGAAGAGGGCCTCGCGTTCTACGAGCGGGTTCTCGACGAGTGCGAGAAGCACGGCATCGAGCCGCTGGTGACCATCTCGCACTACGAGACGCCGCTCCACCTCACCGACACCTACGACGGCTGGGTCAACCGCGAGCTGATCGGCTTTTACGAGCACTACGCCCGCGTGCTCTTCGCCCGCTACGGCGCCCGGGTGAAGTACTGGCTCACGTTCAACGAGATCAATTCCGTGCTGCACGCCCCGCTTCTCTCTGGCGGTATCAACACTCCCAAGGACCAGCTCACCAAAACCGACCTGTACCAGGCCGTTCACAATGAGCTGGTTGCCAGCGCGCTGGCCACCAGGGCCGCCCGCGAGCTCGCCCCAAACGCCCAGGTCGGCTGCATGATCCTCGCAATGCCCGTGTACCCGCTGTCGCCGTCCCCCGATGACATGATGGCGTCGCTCACCACCGAGCGCACCAACCTCGCCTTCGGAGACATCCACGTGCGCGGTGAATACCCGGGCTACTACCTGCGGAGCCTGCGGGACCAGGGCGTCGACCTTGTCATCACCGACGACGACCGCGCGGTCCTCAAAGAGAACACCGTCGACTTCGTCTCGCTCAGCTACTACGTGAGCGTGGCCGAGACGGCTGACGAGTCGCAGCGGGTCGTCGGCAAGGGCAACATCATGGGCGGTGTGCGCAACCCGACGCTGAAGGAATCAGAGTGGGGCTGGCAGATCGACCCGGTGGGCCTGCGCATCGTGCTGAACCAGTTCTGGGATCGCTGGCAGAAGCCGCTCTTCATCGTGGAGAACGGCCTCGGCGCGAAGGACGAGCTTGTGGAGATCGACGGCCGCAAGACCGTCATCGACGACTACCGCATCGCCTACCTGAACGACCACCTCGTGCAGGTCGGCGAGGCGCTCACCGATGGCGTGGAGGTGATGGGCTTCACACCCTGGGGCTGCATCGACCTCGTCAGCGCCAGCACGGCACAGATGAGCAAGCGCTACGGGTTCATCTACGTCGACCGCTACGACGACGGCAGCGGCACCCTCGATAGGTACAAGAAGAAGTCGTTCGACTGGTACGCCGAGGTCATCGAGTCGAACGGTGCCAGCCTCACCCGCTAGCGTCGATGTATAGGTATTAACCCTTGGGTGGTCTTCCGGACCCGGTTCGGCCCGGGAGACCGCCTCGTTTGGAGCTCCACATGATTTCCCCGCGCATCGCCTTTCTCGACGTGGACGGCACCCTCATCGACTCGGGCGAAGTGATCGCCCCGTCCACCATCGAGGCGGTGCGGACCGCCAGGGCCAACGGGCACCTGGTCTACCTGAGCACCGGGCGGGCGTCGGTGGAGATCTACGCGGCGATCCGCGACATCGGCTTCGACGGTGCCATCACCGCCGGTGGCGGTTTCGCCGAGATCGGCGACGAACTCGTGATCTCCCGCACGATGCCCGAGGATGCGGTCGCCCGGATGGTCGGCTTCTATGAGGAGTCGGGGTACGACTTCTACCTGCAGTCCTACGACGAGCTCTTCCCGAGCCCCGGGGTCCGGGGGCGGTTCGCGGCGTACCTCGACGACGACAGCGAGCGGAAGGGTGAAACCCGTACTGACCTGGCCTCCGTGACCGACGCCGACGAGCACCCCGCGCTGAAGGCATTCGCCGACGTACGACCGCTTCGTTACACCGGCATCGCGAAGTCCGTGTTCCTCGCCGCCGACCTCACGGCCTTCGACAGGGTGTCGGAAGCGCTCAGCGGCGACTTCCACGTGATCACCGGCACCATCCCGCACATGGGTAGGGGCAGCGGCGAGGTCACCCTTGACGGGGTGAACAAGGGCACCACCCTCCTGCAGCTGCTCGACAGGCTCGGCATCGACGCGGCATCCGCCATCGGCATCGGCGACAGCACCAACGACATCGAGATGCTGCAGGTCTGCGGCGTCGGCATCGCCATGGGCAACGCCACCGACACGGTCAAGGCGCACGCCGACGAGGTCACCACCTCGGTCCTCGACGACGGCGTCTGGAACGCGTTCCGCCGCCACGGCCTGATCTGAGTGCTGCTCGCCCCGGGTTGCGCGGGTAGCCTGAGCGGATGAACGAGCCCTCGGCCGAGATGCGCGCGCGGCTGACCGCGTGGGGTGTGACGCCCGTGGGGACGGGGTTCTCGACACCGTCGAGCGAGCTCATGCCCGGTACCCGCGGGGGTGAAGCCGTGATGCTCAAGATCGCGCTGGTGGAGGAGGAAGCTCGGGGTGCCACCCTCCTCGAGTGGTGGGGCGGGCATGGAGCCGCGCGGGTGTTGGCGCGGACCGACCGGGCGACGCTGATGGTGCGAGCGACCGGTTCTCGCGATCTGACGGTCATGGCGGCGGCGGGTCAGGATGCGGCAGCGACAGCCGTCCTCGTGCAGACCGCGCTGACCTTGCACGAGCACACACCGCCCTCCTTCAGCGAGGTGCCTCTCGTCGCCCTCCGCGACTGGTTCCAGGTCCTGCTCACCACCCGGTCCGACGACCCGGTGCTGCAGCGGGCGGCCGAACGGGCCGAACGGCTGCTGGCCACGACCTCGCCGGCGGATGTTGCGGTGCTGCACGGCGACATCCACCACGGCAACGTGCTCGACTTCGGCGACCGCTGGGCGGTGATCGATCCGAAGGGCCTGATCGGGCATCGCGCCTTCGACTTCGCCAACATCCTCTGCAACCCGACAGAGACGGCCGCGCTCGACAATCTCGCGGCGCGGCTGACCACCATCAGCCGCCAGGCGAGCATCGACCCGGTGACGCTAGCGGAGTGGACCATCGCCTGGTGCGGTCTGTCCCTGGCCTGGGCGCGGGGCGACGCCATTCCCACCTGGCATGCCCGAAGCGCCCGCGCCGTGGCGGAACTCCTGTTGGAAAGCCTGAACGACGGGTATAAGTCGAGTGGAACTTTCAGCATCGGAGCGTAGTGTCGGGGATACGCATTGCGCAGTTCTATGTGGTGACACTGGAGGTCTTCTGTCATGTCCCGAACCTGGTTGAAGTGGATGCCCGCCGTCGCGGTTCCCACCGTGATCGTCGCGGGGGTCCTCGCGGTTCCGTTGCAGGCCGGCGCGGCCGTTGACCTGCCGGACAAGACCCCGCAGGACGTGCTCGAACTGGCGGCCGGCAGCACCGTCGACACCTTCTCCGGCACCATCGAGCAGACCTCGGATCTCGGACTGCCCGAGATCCCCAGCACCGGGGACGCCGCCACCGCCGAGTTCGCCGACGCCCTCGACCTGCTCACCGGCAGTCACACCGTGCGGGTCTACCAGAACGGCCCCGACCAGAGCCGGGTACAGGTGCAGGACACCATGTCCGAGCGCAACCTGATTCAGAACGGCGCCGACCTCTGGCTCTACGACTCCGCCGACAACACCGCCGCGCACACGACCCTGCCGGCCGACACGGGTGACCGGTCGGCGCCGGGTTACACGCCGAGCGAGATGGCCGACACGTTCCTCGCCGAGGTGGCGCCAAGCACCGAGGTGACCCTGGGTGAGAACACCGAGGTGGCCGGTCGCACCGCGTACGAGCTGGTGCTCACCCCGAACACCGACGACACCCTGGTGGGATCCGTCTCGATCGCTGTCGACTCCGAGACCGGGCTGCCGCTGCGCGTGCAGGTCGAGGCGCAGGAGGCAGCGGAGCCCGTGATCAGCGTGGCCTTCACCTCGCTCAGCTTCGACGCCCCGCCCGCCGACCTGTTCGTCTTCACCGCGCCGGCCGGAGCCACGGTCACCGAGGAGACCCTGCCCGCCAAGGACGCGGCCGGCCACCCCGAGGGTGAGACCAGCGGCGTGACCGTCACGGGCTCCGGCTGGGACGCCGTCGTGTCTGTGCCGGCCGGCGCGGATGCCGCGGCCATGGCCGAACTCGCCGCCTCACCCCTGTACAGCCAGCTCACCGACGCCGTTGACGGCGGCCGGGCCCTGAGCACCACCCTCATGAGCGTGCTGATCACGGACGACGGCCGGGTCTTCGCCGGTTCCGTCCCTGTGGAGCGGCTGCAGGCCGCCGCAGCCCAGGAGTGACCATCGCCGCCCGGGCCGGCGACCTGGCCATCGAGACCCGGGCTCTTACCAAGCGGTTCGGCCGCCAGATCGCCGTGGACGCCATCGACCTTGCTGTGCCGATGGGCTCGGTGTTCGGCTTCCTCGGCCCGAACGGGTCGGGCAAGACCACCAGTATCCGGGTGATGCTCGGCCTCGCCGGGGCCACCAGCGGCGAGGTCAGCCTGCTCGGTGAGTCGATGCCAGGCCGCCTGGCCAGGGTGCTGCCGCAGGTGGGCGCCCTGGTGGAGGGCCCCGCGTTCTACCCGTTCCTCTCCGGCGCCGCCAACCTGCGCCGGCTCGACTCCGCCGACCGCGCCGCGCCCGGCCGCAGCCGCCGGGCCCGGGTGGACCGCGCGCTGGACCGGGTGGGCTTGTCGAACGCGGCGGGCAAGAAGGTGACGGCGTACTCGCTGGGTATGAAGCAGCGCCTGGGCATCGCGAACGCCCTGCTGATGCCGCGCCGACTGCTCGTGCTGGACGAACCGACCAACGGACTCGACCCGCAGGGCACCCGCGAGGTGCGCGCCCTGGTGCGATCCCTGGCCGGCGAGGGGACCACGGTCTTCGTGTCCAGCCATCTGCTCGCCGAGGTGGAGCATATGTGCACGCACGCGGCCATCATGAGCGCCGGACGCCTGGTGTCCCAGGGCACCCTCGACGAGCTGCGCGCCGGTGCAGCCAGGGTGCGGGTGCGAACCCCGGATGCCGCGGCGGCGATCCGGGTGCTGGCCGCCGCCGGACTGGTGGCCGAGCTGGAGTCCCCGCCGGACGAGCGCGGCGCCGAGAGTTTCTCCTCCGTCGGCGGTTCCTCGAACCGGCCCGCCGACCACTGGGTGAGCGCCCCCCTCGAGGTGCCCGCAGGCGGACACCTCGCAGAGGAAGACCTCGTCGCGGCGCTCGTCGCCGGCGGGGTGCGGGTGCGTGGCTTCCACCTGCAGGACACCAGCCTCGAGGACCGCTTCGTGGCTCTCACCGGAGAGGGGTTCGACGTTGTCCGATAAGACGGTGTCCCATAAGACGGTGTCCGATAGGTCGGTGTCCGACAGAACGTCGCCAGAGAGTGGGCCAGCGGCATCCTCGGCGACGGCTCGACCCGGCGGCGCCTGGGCGCTGCTGGTCTCCGAACTGACGGTGCTCTTCCGCCGCCGCCGCACCTGGGCGCTGCTGCTCGCGTTGGCCGCGGTGCCGGTGCTCATCGCCGTCGCCGTGCGGCTCTCCTCGCAGGAGCCGACCCCCGGCCGCGGTCCGCCGTTCCTCGACCAGGTCACCCAGAACGGCCTGTTCGTCGCCGTGACCGGACTCATCGTGTCGATCCCGCTGTTCCTGCCGCTCACCGTGGGCGTCGTCGCGGGCGACACCATCGCGGGCGAGGCCGGCCTGGGCACCCTGCGCTACCTGCTCGCGGCCCCGGCCGGACGGGTCTGGTTGCTCGTGGTGAAGTACATCGGCGCCGCGGTGTTCTGCCTCGCGGCAACGCTCACCGTCGTCACCGCCGGGGTGCTCGCCGGGCTGGCACTGTTCCCGGTCGGCCCGCTGACCCTGCTCTCCGGAGATACCATCAGCCTGGCCGAGTCATTCCTGCGGGCCCTGCTCATCGCCGGCTACGTCACGGTCTCACTGCTCGGCCTCTCGGCCATCGGGCTGTTCCTCTCCACCCTCACCGTGGTGCCCGTCGGGGCGATGGCCGCCACCATCGTGCTCTCGGTCGTGGCGCAAGTGCTCGACTCTCTGCCGCAACTGGACTGGCTGCATCCGTGGCTGTTCAGCCACTACTGGCTCGACTTCGCCGACCTGCTGCGGCAACCGATCGATTTCACCTCGTTCGGCGCCAACGCGTTGCTGCAGGGCGGCTATCTGCTGGTCTTCGGGGCGCTCGCCTACGGCCGATTCGCCACCAAGGACATCCTGAGCTGAGGTCGCGGGGCAACCCGAGACGGGCCCGCGCTGCGCCGCTTTCTATGCAATTGACATGAGTGTGCCAGAACGGGCCGCTATCGCAGGTCCCTTGCAGAACGGGAGCCTACGGTAATATTCTGCCCTCATTCGGGGGGTGAATCCGGAGGCACCTGTTTTGGCAATCGAAAGTACCCCACCCGTCGTTAGACCGAGCAGCCCGCCGCGGGTTCGCTTGGCGGATGTTGCCGTTCGGGCCGACACCTCGTGCGCCCCGGCCGACGCGGGCACAATCGTGACGGGCATCGCCCTCTCCACCCAGTCGGTGCAGCCGGGCGACCTTTTTGTGGCCCTGCCCGGCAAGAACGGCCACGGCGCCGCGTACACCGACGGCGCGGTGCAGGCCGGCGCGGTCGCCGTGCTCACCGATGCAGACGGCGAGGCCGAGGCGCGTGCCGCCGGCGTGCCCGTTCTCGTGAGCGACAACCTGCGCGGCCGCCTGGGCGACCTCAGCGCCTTCATCTACGGCACCGCCGACAGCGCCCCCACGATCTTCGGCATCACCGGAACCAACGGCAAGACCACCACCGCCTACGTGCTCGAGGCCGTGCTGCGCCAGATGGGCCTGGTCACCGGCCTGTCCACCACGGCCGAACGCCACATCGCGGGCGAGGTCTTCGTCTCCAGGCTCACCACCCCAGAGGCCACCGACGTGCACGCTCTCCTCGCCCGCATGAAGGAAAAGCAGGTGGAGGCCGTGGTGCTCGAAGTCAGCGCCCAGGGCCTGACCCACGGCAGGGTCGACGGCATCGTCTTCGACGTCGCCGGCTTCACCAACCTCTCGATCGACCACCTCGACGACTACGGCACCATGGAGAACTACTTCGACGCCAAGGAGCTTCTGTTCCGGCCGGACCGCGCCCGCAGAGGCGTCGTGAGCATGGAGACCCCCTGGGGCCTCAAGCTGCTGTCCGAGCCGAAGATCCCGGTGACCTCGATCTCGGCGGATGCCAAGACCGACCCGGATTGGCGCCTGGAGATCCTCGAGGCCCTGCCGGAGGCCACCCGGTTCCGGGTGCAGAACCGGGCCGGCGAGTTCGTCGAAACGACGGTCGCGCTGCTGGGCGACCACCTCGTCGCGGACGCCGGGCTGGCCGTGGCGATGATCGTCGAGGCCGGCTACGACGCCGCCCGGGTACAGGCGGCGCTGCAGGACGGCATCGAGGTGTACATCCCCGGCCGCACCGAGAGCGTGTCCGGTCCGACCGGCCCGCGCGTCTACGTGGACTTCGGCCACAGCTCCGACGCGTTCGAGAAGACCCTGCGTGCGGTCAAGGCCGTCACCACGGGCCGGGTCATCATGCTCTTCGGCGCCGACGGCGACCGGGACCCGGTCAAGCGCCCCGAAATGGCGCGCGTCGCGGCGGCCGGCTCCGACATCGTGGTCATCACCGACCATCACCCCCGCTTCGAAGACCCTGCCAGCATCCGACGGATGCTCGTGGACGCCGCCAGGGAAGCCTTCCCCACCAAGCAGATCGTGGAGGTCTCACCGCCGGAGGCCGCGATCGACTACGCGGTCGACCTGGCCAGGGACGGCGATGCCATCCTCTGGGCCGGACCCGGCCACCAGGACTACCGCGATATTCGAGGAGTGCGCACACCGTACTCGGCGCGCGCGTTGGCCCGGGAGGCCCTCGCCCGGCACGGCTGGCCGGTCTCCTAACTCGCGAACTGTGACTTAATCACCAAGACTCCCGGTTTCAGGTGCTCAAGTCGCGGCTTACGCGGGGGTGGGCGCGCACACCCTCGATCCAGGTGGCGACGCAGAGCGGTACCCCCGGCCGGTAGGCCAGATGTGCCACCGACGGGGCATCCAGCACCTGCAGATCGGCGCGGCCGCCGATGCGGAGCGAGCCCACGGCATCCGGCCCGTGCTCACGGCCGACCGCCCGCGCCGCGCCGCGGGTGGCCGCCCACACCGCCTCGCGCACGGTCAGGCCCATCTGCAGCACCGCCGTGGCCACGCAGAACGGCATCGACGTGGTGTACGAGGTGCCCGGGTTGCAGTTGCTGGCCAGTGCGATGTGCGCGCCCGCATCGAGCAGCCGTCGGGCGGGCGGGAACGGCTGCCGGGTGGACAGGTCGCAGGCCGGAAGCAGGGTGGCCACGGTGTCGGAGCCGGCCAGGGCGTCGATGTCGGCGTCGTCGAGGTGGTTGCAGTGGTCCACGCTGGCGCAGCCGAGCTCCACGGCGAGCCGCACGCCACCGCCGGCGCCGAGCTGGTTGCCGTGCAGGCGGAGGCCCAACCCGGCGGCCCGGCCGGCGAGCAGCACCTCGCGGCACTCGTCGACGTCGAACGCCCCGGTCTCGCAGAACGCGTCGATGAAGTCGACGTGCGGGGCCACCGCCTGAAGCATCGGACCGGTCACCAGGTCGAGGTAGTCGCGCCGGTCGATGCCCGGCGGCACCAGGTGGGCGCCGAGGAAGGTGACGACGTCGGCGACCTCGGCCGCCGCCCTGGCCCCGCGGAGTTCGCTGGCCAGGTCGAGGCCGTAGCCGGTCTTGGTCTCCAGGAAGGTGGTGCCCGAGGCAGCGGCCTCCCGGCGGAGGCGGCGGGCATTGGCGACCAGATCGGCCTCGCTCGCCGCCCGGGTGGCGGCCACCGTGGTGGCAATGCCGCCGGCTGCATATCTCTGCCCGGCCATGCGGGCCTCGAACTCGGCAGCCCGGTCACCGGCGAAAACCAGGTGGGTGTGGGTGTCGACCCAACCGGGGAGCACCGCCCGGCCGTGCACATTCACCTCGCTGTCGGCGGCGGGCGCGTCGGCGGCCGGCCCGATCCAGGCGATGCGGCCGTTCTCGATCACGAGCGCGGCATCCGCCAGCCTGTTGTCGTCATGACTGTCTTGGCTGGACTCGGCGGCTTGGGTGGTGAGCTCTGCGATCCCGGTGATCAGTTCGGCGGTCATCGTCGGGCCTTCCGGTCGGGTGTAGAACGGTGGGAGTCGGGTCGGGCTGAGCGAGGCGGGGTTTCTCGGCGGACCGCGGCCCGGGCATCCGGCCCGATGCAACTGTTCCTGTTCCGGACAATTGTGGCCGGTGCGCCGGTAACAATTGTCCGCATGGGGCACAGAGCCGGGCGCGGGTGGTCATGCGGGGCTCGGGGCGGCGGGGAAGCTGCCTGTGTCGGGGGAGCTGAGGGCGTCGAAGGGATCGAGGGCATCGAGCACCTCGCCGAGGAGCGCCGCGGGCGACCCGTCGAGGGCGAGGGCGGCCGCGGCGGTGCCCACCAAGCGGCCACTGTCGGCGACGATGCGGCCGGCCACGATCACCCGCCGCACGTCACTCGCCGTGGCGGCGAGCACGAGCTGGTCGAGCCGGGCACCGACGGTGCGGATGCTGCGCGCATCGACCTCGACCAGGTCGGCCGGGTCACCCGGGACCAGGCGCGCGCGACCGAGGCCGAGGGCGGCGTAACCGGCGGTGCCGGCGGCCTGCAGCAGCTCCGCCGGGGTGAACCGGCCGCGACAGCCGGAGGCCAGGCGTTCGCCCATCTCCAGGCCGCGCAGCTCCAGGAACGGGTCGATTACGGCGTTCTGATCGGAGCCCAGGGCGACCGGTGAGCCCGCGTCGGCCAGGGCCCGGGCCGGACCGATGCCGTCGCCGAGGTCGGCCTCGGTGCTCGGGCACATCGATACGGTGACACCGTTGGTGCCGAGTAGGCGCACGTCGTCGTCGCTGAGGTGGGTGGCGTGCACCACGCTCAACCGTGGTGTGAGCGCGCCGAGGCCGTCGAGCAGTCCGGTCGGCGTGACCCCGTAGGCGGCCAGGCAGTCAGCGTTCTCTTGCACCTGCTCGGAGAGGTGGATGTGCAGCGGAACGTCGGCCGGCAACCCGGCGAGGATCTCGCGCATGGCCTCCGTCGGGACCGCCCGCACGGAGTGCAGCGCGGCACCGAGGCTGACCAGGGCCGGTTCGGCCAGCCGGGCGGCGGCATCCGCGTCGAGAGTCTCGCGCAGACGCGCCCAGCGGGCCAGCCAGCCGGCGGCCGAACCGTCGCCGAAGGCGCGTTGCTCGGGCCGCAACGGGGTATGGATACCGCCGGCCAGGTAGCTGGTGTCCAGCAGCACCAAGCGGATGCCCACCTCGCGGGCCGCGGTCGCCAGCGCGAGCTCCATGGCGTGGGCCTGCGGGTACGGCGCGCCGCCCGACTGGTGGTGCAGGTAGTGGAATTCGCCGACGGCGGTGTAGCCGCTGACCAGCATCTCGGCGAAAACGGCCCGCGCCAGTCGCAGATAGCGCTCGGGGGTGAGTGCCTGCGCCATGGCGTACATGGACTCACGCCAGTGCCAGAAATCGCCGCCCTGGTCGTGGGTGCGGCCGCGGAGTGCCCGGTGGAAGGCGTGCGAGTGCGCGTTGGCCAGGCCGGGCAGAACAGTGCCGAGGCGGATGTCGCCGGGCTCGACCGGAACACCATCGGCGCGGTCGGTCAGGCGCCCGTCGATGCCGGCGGACAGGCGCACGCCGGCGACCGCGACGCCGTCGACCAGCAGCGCCTCGCACCAGTAGGTGGCGACTCTCGGCAGCGGGCTGCTCGCCGGGGGCGGGGTCACAGCAGCTCCCGCAGCAGGGTGTCTAGGGCTTCGACGCCGGCGAGGCAATCCGCCAGGGTGGCGAATTCCTCGGGGGAGTGCGAGATGCCGGTGGGGTTGCGCACGAACAGCATCGCGGTGGGCAGCCGGGCGGCGAGCACTCCGGCGTCGTGGCCGGCTCCCGTGGCCAGCGCGGGCACGCCGCCGAGCGCGAGGGCCAGGCGGGCGGCCAGCTCCGGGTCGAAGGTGACGGTGCCGGTCCAGGACTCCTCGACCACGGTCGCGGCGCAGCCGGAGTGCGGGGCCTGCAGCCGGGCGGTGATGTCGGCGACCACGGCGCGGGCCTGGTCGTCGGTGTCCGCGCGGGCGTCCAGCCAGGCGGTGACGACGGAGGGGATCACGTTGGTGCCGCCGGGTATCGCCTCGATGCGGCCGACGGTGGCTCGGGCCCCCGGGTTGGCCAGGGCGGCCTGCTGCACCGCGACGATGGCGTGTGCCGCGGCCACCATGGGGTCGCGGCGGCCGGTCATCGGGGTGGCGCCGGCATGGTTGCCCTGGCCGGTGAAACTCAGCCGCCAGCGCCCGTGGGCGAGGATGGAGGAGGCCACCGCGACGGGTTCACCGAGGTCGATCAGGCGCCGGCCCTGCTCCACATGCAGTTCCAGGAATATACCGATGCGGTCGAGGGCGGCCTGGTCTCGGCCCAGGTGTGCAGGATTGAGCCCGGCCGTTTTCGCCGCCTCGGCGAGGGTGATTCCCGCCCGATCGGTCAGGGCACGGGCCGTATCGGCGTCGATCGCGCCGGAGAGCAGCCGGGAACCGAGGCAGGCCACCCCGAATCTCGAGCCCTCCTCCTCGGCGAACACCAGCACGGCGCAGGGCCGGCTCGGCACGAAACCGGCGGCCTGCAGTCGGGCGACGGCGTCGAGGGCGGAGACCACGCCGAGCGGGCCGTCGTAGCCGCCGCCGCCGGGCACCGAGTCGAGGTGGCTGCCGACCACCACGGCATCCGCGCCAGGTTCGCCCCACCACGCCCAGGTGTTGCCGTTGCGGTCTGTCTCCACAGCCAGCCCGAGCCGCTCGGCACGTTCGGTGAACCAGGCCCGCAGCTCGTGTTCGGCCGGCTCCCAGAGGTGCCGGGAGTAGCCGGCGGCACGCCGGTCCCTGCCGGTGTCGGCGATCTCGTCGAGGCCGGCCAGCAGGCCGTGCGCGATGAGGTCAGGCATGCGGCGCATCCGCGACCGAGCCGGCGGGTGCATCCGTCTCCCACATCGGCACCCGCAGGCCGCGTTCGCGGGCCACCTCTTCGGCGCGTTCGTAGCCGGCGTCGACGTGGCGCATGACGCCGGTGCCCGGGTCGTTGGTGAGTACCCGTTCGATCTTCTCGGCGGCCAGCGGGGTGCCGTCGGCCACGATCACCTGGCCGGCGTGGATGCTGCGGCCGATGCCGACCCCGCCGCCGTGGTGGATCGAGACCCAGGTGGCGCCGGACGCGGTGTTCAGCAGGGCGTTCAGCAGCGGCCAGTCGGCGATGGCGTCTGAGCCGTCTTTCATGGCCTCGGTCTCCCGGTAGGGCGAGGCGACCGAGCCGGAATCGAGGTGATCACGGCCGATCACGATCGGGGCGGAGAGTTCGCCGGAGGCGACCATCTGATTGAACTTGAGGCCGGCCAGGTGGCGTTCCTGGTAGCCGAGCCAACAGATGCGGGCGGGCAGGCCCTCGAAGCGCACCTTCTCGCCGGCGGCGGTGATCCAGCGACGCAGGTGCTCGTCGTGCGGAAACAGGTCCACGATCGCCTTGTCGGTGGCCGCGATGTCGGCCGGGTCGCCGGAGAGCGCCGCCCAGCGGAACGGGCCCTTGCCCTCGGCGAAGAGCGGCCGGATGTAGGCGGGCACGAAGCCGGGGAACTCGAACGCCCGCTCGCAGCCACCGAGCAGCGCCTCGGCGCGGATGGAGTTGCCATAGTCGAAGACCTCGGCTCCGGCATCCTGAAAATCGACCATCGCCTGCACCTGCTTGGCCATCGCGGCGCGGGCCCGGTCGGTGAACTCTTCGGGTTTGTCGGCGGCGTAGGCGTGCCAGTCGGCGACGCTGACGCCTTCGGGCAGGTACGCGAGCGGGTCGTGTGCGCTGGTCTGGTCGGTGACGATATCGATGGCTACCTCGCGGGCGCGGAGCTCGGCGAACACCGTGGCGGCGTTGCCGACCAGGCCCACCGACAGTGGCCGGCGATCGGCCTTCGCCGCCAGCACCCGGGCGATGGCGTCGTCGATGTCGTCGGTCATCTCGTCGAGGTAGCCGCGCTCGACCCGGCGCTCGAGCCGGGACGGGTCGACGTCGACGATGAGCACGACGCCCTCGTTGAGGGTGACCGCCATCGGCTGGGCGCCGCCCATGCCGCCGGCGCCGCCGGTGAGGGTGAGGGTGCCGGCCAGGGTGCCGTTGAACCTCTTGGCGGCCACGGCGGCGAAGGTCTCGTAAGTGCCCTGCAGGATGCCCTGGGTGCCGATGTAGATCCAGGATCCGGCGGTCATCTGGCCGTACATGGTGAGGCCCAGGGCCTCGAGCCTGCGGAACTCCGGCCAGGTGGCCCAATCGCCGACGAGGTTGGAGTTGGCGATCAGCACCCGGGGCGCCCACTCGTGGGTACGGAACACGCCCACCGGCTTGCCCGACTGCACGAGCAGGGTCTCATCCTTCTCCAGCGTGGTGAGGGTGCGCACGATGGCGTCATACGCCGCCCAGTTGCGGGCAGCCTTGCCGGTGCCGCCGTAGACCACCAGCTTCTCCGGGTGCTCGGCGACCTCGGGGTCGAGGTTGTTCATCAGCATCCGCAGCGGGCCCTCGGTCTGCCAGCTCTTGGCGGTGAGGGTGTTGCCGGGGGCGGCGCGCACGACGCGCGGGGCGTGCGGGTCGGTGGGCGGCGCATCCGCGGCTGCTGGCGCCGTGCTGTCGGTCAGGTCGGTCATGAGCGGGTCTGCTTTCTCGAGAGCTGAGCGTGCGGATGCGGTTAGTACAGCGAGCCGGTCATGGTCTGGGCGGCGTCGAGTAGGGCGCCGCTGCGTGCGGATGCGGCGACCGACTCGATTTCGGGGGAGAGGAACCGGTCGGGGCCGGGGCCGGCAACGCCCCGGCGCACCTCGGCCAGCACGGCACCGGTCGCGGGCCCGGGCTTCAGCGGCGCGCGCAGGTCGAGGGCGCGGCTCGCGGTCATGATCTCGATGCCGAGCACCCGGGCGAGGCCGTCGATGCCGGTGCGGAGCTTGCGGGCGGCGTGCCAGCCCATGGATACGTGGTCCTCCTGCATGGCCGAGGAGGGGATCGAGTCGACCGAGGCCGGCACGGCGAGGCGCTTGAGCTCGGAGACGATGCCGGCGGCGGTGTACTGGGCGATCATCAGGCCGGAGTCGACCCCCACGTCGTGGGCGAGGAAGGCCGGGAGACCGTTGTTGCGGGCCGGATCGAGCATCCGGTCGGTGCGGCGCTCGGACATGCTCGCCACGTCCGCGACGGCGATGGCGAGGAAGTCGAGCACGTAGGCGACCGGGGCGCCGTGGAAGTTGCCGTTGGACTCGACACGGCCGTCGAGAGTGACGACGGGGTTGTCGATCGCTGAGGCCAGTTCGCGGTCGGCGATGCGGCCCGCGTGCTCAACGGTGTCCCGGGCGGCGCCGTGCACCTGCGGGGCGCAGCGCAGCGAGTACGCGTCCTGCACCCGGGTGCACTCCGGAGTCTGGTGGCTGGCCACGATCGGCGAGCCGGCGAGCAGGTGGCGGAGGTTCTCGGCGGAGGCCTGCTGGCCCAGCTGTGGGCGGAGGCCGGCGAGGTCGGCGGCGAAGACGGCGTCGGAGCCGAGCAGGGCCTCGATGCTCATCGCGGCGGCCACGTCGGCGGTGGAGAACAGGGTCTGCAGGTCGTGCAGGGCCAGGCTGAGCTGGCCGAGCATGCCATCCGTGCCGTTGATCAGGGCCAGGCCCTCCTTCTCGGCCAGGAGCACCGGCTCGAGGCCGGCGGCGGCCAGGGCGTCGGCGGCGGGCAGCTCAGTACCGGCGCGGTCGCGCACGGTGCCCTCGCCCATCAGCGTCAGGGCGCAGTGCGCCAGCGGGGCCAGGTCGCCCGAGCAGCCGAGCGAGCCGTATTCGCGCACGATCGGGGTGATGCCGGCGTTGAGCAGGCCGGCATACGCCTCCGCGGTCGACAGACGGATGCCGGTGCGCCCGGTGAGCAGGGTGGACAGGCGCAACAACATCAGGGCGCGCACGGTCTCCCGTTCCACCTCGGGGCCGGAGCCGGCCGCGTGTGAGCGCACCAGGCTCTGCTGCAGCCGGGTGCGATCGGCGGCGTCGATGAAGGTGGTGGCCAGGGCGCCGAAGCCCGTGGAGATGCCGTAGTGCGGCGCCGTGTCGGTGGCGAGCACCTCGATAGTGGCCCGGCTGGCGGCCACGGCGGCGCGGGCGTCATCGCCGAGCAGCACCGGGGCGTCGTGGCGGGCGACGGCCACGACATCCGCCACGGAGACCGGGCCGGTGCCCACTGTGACGGGGGCCGGGGTGATGTTGGTGGCGGGCAGGACGGTGTCGACGGTGTGCATGTTGTCCATCTGACTCCTGCCCGGTCCTCGGCGCACGGGGTTCAGCCGACTTGGTGTCTCGGATACGAGACACTTGCCGGATCACCACAGCGGGCTAGGGTGGCGCGTGAACGGGTCCTCGGGTGGGCCGGTCGTCGACCCACAGGAGGTACCGGATGCTGTCGACCGACCTGATCACGGATGCGTTCGGCCGTGTGCAGGGGGCTGTGCACGCCGCCCTCGTCGGAGCCGGCCCCGAGCTGCTGGGGTACCGGGCCGACCACGAGGCGAACACCATCGCGTGGCTGGTCTGGCACCTCACCCGGGTGCAAGACAACCACGTGGCCGATCTCATGGGCGAGCCCCAACTGTGGACGTCGGCGGGCTGGCAGAAACGGTTCGACCTCCCCTTCGCGCCGACGGCGACCGGCTACGGCCAGGGTTCGACCGAGGTGGCCGCGGTGCGGGCCGGTGCTGACCTGCTGCAGGGTTACTTCGACGCGGTGCACGAACGCACCCTCGGCTACCTGGCCACCCTGCACGAGGACGATTTCAGTCGTATCGTCGACACCCGCTGGACCCCGCCGGTGACCCTGGCGGTGCGGCTGGTCAGCGTGATCGCCGACGATCTGCAGCACGCCGGCCAGGCCGCGTACGTGCGCGGGTTGGCGCAGCGGGCGGGCCTGCTCTGAGCCGGGCCTGCCGTGCCTGCCTGCCTTGCCTGCCGCGAGAGCGGCCGCGTGGCTGCGTGTGGCCGCGGAGGTGACCGTTCGACCGCTCTCGCGAGAGGGATCGCCCGGCTAGGCTCGGTGTCAGCACCTCGACACTGGAGAGCCCGTGGCCCACTCGTATCCGCTGTATGTGAACGTGCTGGCGCAGTGCTTCTGCTGCCAGTCGCTGCAGCCGTTCCACTTCACCTCGGCGACCGACCAGGTCGTGTGCGGCCATTGCCTGCGCCACCTCGGGCCCGAAAAGGCCGAGCAGCGCGACGCCGACCACATCAAACTGTGGCTGGGGCAGTTCGCCGCGCAGCAAGAGACCCTTCAGGAGCTTGACGCGACGACCACCGCGACGATCGCCGAGCGGGACGCCGAGATTGCGGCGTTGGCCGCCCAGGTCGCCGACCTCACCGGCATCGTGGCCGGCCGCTTCGACCGCGGGCCCGACGCGGGCCTGCGCGGCCTGCTCGAGACCGAGGTGCTCAAGCGCGCCGAGCGCAAGGCCGAGCTCGGCCAGCGCCGAACGGATGCGGCCATGGCCGTGCTCTGGGAGATCGACAGCCTGCATCGGGTGACGCCCGCCGACCCACGGCACTGCGGATGCGGCAGGTCGGCCGCCGCCTGCCCCGAGACCCGGGCGCTGGGATCGATTCGCCAGGCGCTGGGCGACTGGGAGAGCAAGAACCGCAAGCTGCACGCCGCCGGCCAGCGGCACGCGCTGCCCGCGAGGCATCCCGACCTGACCTGACGCGCTGCGCATCCACCCTGACCGCACCAGCACCAGCAGACAACTGTTCCCGGTGCGGACATTTGCGGCCGGTGTGCCGGGCGCAGATGTCCGAATCGGGCACTGATGTGGCGCTGGACTAGCGGGCGACCGAGGACTGGCCGGGGTCGGGGGCGCCCAGGGCCGACGAACCGGGGCTCGGCGTGAGGCCCAGGCGGCGCACGATCTCGGCGGCCTCCTCGGCGGGCTTCCGGCCGGCATCGATGGTGATCGCGTTCTCGTCGGGCTCCGGCGGCTCGAGCGCGTCCACCTGCGAGTCGAGCAGCGAGGTGGGCATGTAGTGGTCGTGCCGGGTGGCCAGGCGGCGCCCGATCAGGTCTTTCGACCCGCTCAGGTGCACAAAGATCACGTTGTGCTCGCGCAGCACGTCGCGGTAGCGGCGCTTGAGCGCCGAACAGGTGATGATGCCGGGCACGCCCGCCATGGAGTGCTCGATGATCCACGAGGAGATCGTGTCGAGCCACGGCGCGCGGTCTTCATCGTTGAGAGGCTCGCCAGAGGACATCTTGTCGATGTTCTCCTGCGGGTGCAGGTCGTCGCCCTCTTCGAGGTCCCAGCCGAGCTGGCCGGCGAGGATTCCCGCCACGGTGGACTTGCCGGATCCGGAGATTCCCATGATCACGAGCACGGGTTGCTGATTCTCGAACATGGCTAGATCACGACGTTCAGGAGGAGGACGCCGGCCAGGCCGGTGACGGAGATAAGGCACTCCATGACCGTCCAGGTCTTCAGGGTCTGCGGAACGCTGGTGCCGAGGTACTCCTTGACCAGCCAGAAGCCCGCGTCGTTGACGTGCGAGAGGAACAGCGAACCGGCGCCGATGGCGAGCACCATGAGCGACACATCGGTGGAACTCAGGCTCGCGGCGACCGGGGCGAGGATGCCGGCGGCCGTGACCGTGGCGACGGTGGCCGAGCCGGTGGCAACGCGCACCAGCGCGGCGACGACCCAGGCCAGCAGCAGCACCGAAACGCTCGACCCGTTCACCGCGTCGGCGATGACGGTTCCGATGCCGGTGTCGATGAGTACCTGCTTGAACCCACCGCCGGCGCCGACGATGAGCAGGATGCCGGCGATCGGGGGAAGCGAGTCAGCGAGCGACTTCGAGACCGCAGCGCGGTCCATGCCGCCGCCGCGACCGAACACGATCATGGCGTAGATCACGGCGATGCCGAGCGCGATCATCGGGGTGCCGAGGAAGTCCAGGGCGGCGTTGAGCGGGTCAGTGGAGTTGGGGTTGATGGCGTCGGCGATCGAGCGGGCGAGCATCAGCACTACCGGCAGCAGGATGCCCGAGACGGTGGCGATGAAGCTCGGGCGCTTGACGTTCTCCTCGAGGCCCTGGTCGGCGGCGGTGATGAACATCTCGGGAACGGGTACCTTGACCCAGCGGGCAGCGAACTTGCTGAATAGCGGGCCGGAGATGATCACCGTGGGAATGGCGATGAGCACGCCGATGGCCAGGGTGAGGCCGAGATTGGCGTTCAGGGTGGTGACGGCCACGAGCGGTCCGGGGTGCGGCGGCACCAGGCCGTGCATGACCGACAGGCCGGCCAGCGCCGGGATGGCGATGCGGATGAGCGACTGGCCACTGCGCCGGGCGACCAGGATGATCACGGGGATCAGCAGCACGAGGCCGACCTCGAAGAACATCGGCAGGCCGATGAGGCCACCGATCAGGGCCATGGTCCACGGCAGGGTGCGCACGCTCGAGCGGCTGACCAGCGCGTCGACGATGCGGTCCGCTCCGCCGGAGTCGGCCAGCAGCTTGCCGAACATGGCGCCGAAGCCCACGAGCACGCCCACGCCGGCCATGGTGGAGCCGAAGCCCGCACCGAAGCTGGTGACCGCGGCGTTGGGGGCCATGCCGGCGCCTACGCCCACGCCGACGGCGCCGATGGAGAGGGCCAGGAACGGGTGCACCTTGAGCCAGGTGATCAAGACGATGATCACGGCGACGCCGATGATCGCCGCGAGAATGAGTTGAAGGGTGCTGCCGGCGGGAACCACTGGTTCCACCGCCTGAATCGCGCGGGTCACATTCATCTCGAGAATCCGTTCCGAGGCCGCGTCCCTGCGACCCCTTCGTCATGTGGTGAACACGCACGTCTCCCTCATGTCGCCGGATGCGGCATAGTGAAGGAGGAAGTACGTAATCTGATTAATCTGATTAATCGGATTTATGAAGTGTTACACAACGACGGTGATCTGGTCAACAACACCGTACGGGCAGAGTTCGATGACGCAGGCTGGAACAGATCGGTGCGACGAGGTCGCGTCGGGGGAGTGAGGGTGTGACAGTGACTGCAATAGCCGAAGAAACGTGGCGGGACCGGGGATTGCACGCCCGGGTGGTGAACGCGCTCGGTCAGGAGATCGTCGACGGCACCTACCAGACGGGCGACATCCTCAATCTTGACACGCTGAGCGAACGCTTCGCCGTGTCGCGCTCCGTGCTGCGGGAGGCCCTGCGGGTCTTGCAGTCGGTGGGCATGGTGGAGCCCCGCCAGCGGGTGGGCACCCAGGTGCTCGCCCGTCGGTCGTGGGACCTGTTCAGCCCGCAGATCATCCAGTGGCGCGGCCAGGGCGACTACTTCGCCCAGATGCGCGAGATGCTCGAGGTACGCCTGGGCATCGAACCCGTGGCCGCACGGCTGAGCGCCCGACTGATGGCGCCCGAGGAACGGGAGGCCGTCGCCCGGGCCGCGGCCGTCATGGTGCAGGCCGACCAGGCGCAAGACGGCCGGCGTTTCCTCGAGGCCGACGTCGAGTTCCACACCCTGATCCTGCAGGGCTCGGGTAACGCGGTGATGGGTCACTTCGCGAGCACCGTGGCGGCCCTCTTGCGCACCCGGGAGCAGGAGAAGCGCTTCACGATCACCGAGTACACCCCGGCATCCGCCCATCGGCACAACGACCTGGCCGCGGCCATTGCGGCGGGCGACGAGGATGCCGCATACGCCTCCGCCTATGCCACCCTCGAGGCCACCCTCACCGAGTTCGTGCAGGAGTCGGCCGACGTCAACAGCACCGCCGGTTAGAAGCCGGCCGGCTCAGAGCCGGGCGAGCCGGTCGATGTCCTCGAGAAACTCGGCGGCGACCTGCGCCGAGACCGTGGTGCGGGTGCCGCGGATGCCGGCCAGATAGTCCTGGGTGCCCGGCCCGCCGGGCACGGACTCGTCGGCGCCCGCGGAGAGGGCATCCTCCAGGGCCTGCTGGGAAGCCCGCCGGGCGGCGTATTCGATGTCGGCTGGGGAGAAGCCGTCGCTGGCCGCGACGAGGGCCGCGAGGTCGACGGTGCCGGCCACCGCCGGGGGAATGTAGCGCTCCCAGATGGCCTGCCGGGCGGCGGCATCCGGCAACCCGATCGGCACCACGTAGTCGAATCGGCCGTGCCGTAGGAACGCCGAGTCGAGGGTGCGGATGAAGTTGGTGGCGCAGACGAGCAGCCGCCCGGGCCGCTCGCGAAACGCCGGGATGAGCTTGAGCAGCTCGTTGGTCACGCCCTGCAGCGGCGAGGGCGGTTCGCCACCACGCTGGGCGGCGATCTCCTCGACCTCGTCGATGAAGACCACAACGTGGTCGAGGTCGTCGATCTTGTGGAACGTCTCCCGCAGTGCCCCGGCCAGTCCGTGCGGGTCGCTGGCCAGCCGGGAGGGGAACACCTCCACGAACGGCCAGTCCAGCCTGGACGCGATGGCCTTGGCGAAGGTGGTCTTGCCGGTGCCGGGCGGGCCGAAGAGCACCACGGCCTTGGGCGGCACAACGCCGTATTGTTCGGCCATCTCCGGCCGGGCCAGGGGCATCACCAGGCGCCGCTCGAGCAGTTCCTTCTCGCGCACCATGCCACCCACGCTCGCCCACAGGTCCCTCGGCAGGATGCGCCCGCCGAGGTCGGCCAGGGCCCTGATCGACTGGCCCTGCACCGGGATGCGGCGCTCGAAGTAGCTGAGGTGGTTCTTGATTTCGAACCCGCGGTTGAGGAACGCGTCGACCCTGGTGGCGGTCTCCGGCATCAGCGCGGAGAGCTTGGTCAGGCCGTGCGGCGCCATCCGTCGTTCGAGGGCGGCGAGCAGGGCCGAACCGATGCCGTGGCTCTGCCACGGTTTGGTGGTGGCGAGGAACACGATCCAGCCCTGCGCGTGGGCGGCCCGGCCGACCGCGGCGCCGACCACCTCGTCGCCGTGCACGGCCACGACGGCATCGTCCTTCTGGCAGGAGGCGAGCACCTCAGACAGGGCGTAGACAGGGTCGGTGCTGGAGGCGGTGATCTCCTCCCACAGGCGCAGGATGCCGTCGAGATCGTCGGTATGAAAGTCGCGGATACGCCACTCGGTCATCGGGCTCCCTCGGTGTGTGAGGTCACTATGCCACCCTCCCTACCGCGACCCGTGACTCAATCCCCACAAGTTTGCGATTCTTGGGGCTTTCCTCACGGTTCGCGGATGGGCGGGCCCGGCTACTGCAGGCCGTCGACCGAGACCAGGCCGTCGTGGCGGCGGCCGTCGAAGATGATCGTGGGGATCTTCACGGTGGCGATCTTCTCCTCCACGAGGGTCTTGTTGGCGGCGATGATGTCGGTAACCGTGTCCGAAGCGGCCTCGGTCACGACCGCGTCGATCTGGTCGGCGGAGAGGCCGAACTCGCCGAGCCAGTCGACCAGGGTCGCGGTGGCCTCGTCGGAATCCATCGAGTTGATGGTTTCCTGCCACGGCAGGCCGGTTTCGGCCTTTTCGGTGAAGATGCGCTCGAGCACCTGCCAGTCGACGGGGGTCTCGGCGCCGTCCAGCGGGTGCAGCCGCAGGGCCTCGAGGTACTGGGTCACCAGCAGCGAATTGGGGAACTTGTAGCCCTCGGTGCCCGCGATCGGGTAGGCGATGTAGGTGAGGTTGTAGGCCGATTCGAAGCCTGCCTCCTCGATGTTCTGGAACAGTGCCTTGCAGAAGGTGCAGCCGGGGTCGATGACCTCGACGGCGACGGGGTTGGCGGTGTCCTCGGTGAGGTAACTGGCGTTGGCGGGCAGGTAGTCCTCGGCGGTCCAGGTCTGCAGGCGGGCCGGGATGGCCGCGAAGGTCTCGCCGAGGCTGCCGAATTCGTTGCCGAATGCGCCGAGCACGTCGAACTCACCCAGCGACTCCATGAAGCCCGGCGTCTCATCCGGGATCGAGCAGGCCTCGGCGCCCAGGGTGCAGGATGCCGAATCCTGCTTGTTGCAGGTGCCGTAGACGTAGAGGTTGACGGCGCTTTTGACCACGGTGTAACCCGACCAGAGGGTGGTGACCAGAACGAGCACGGCAAGGATCTCGAGGCCGATGCTGGCTGGACGCACGAGCCCCGGCCGGCGCACGGCGATTGGCGCGAGCAGGTGGTCCTTGATGTCCTGCTTGAAGGTGGTGTCGCAGGGCCGGAAGGTGACCCGGCGCCAGGTGCAGTTCCAGGCCTTGCCGACGTAGCGGCGGTACTTGGCCGAGAAGGCGGCCATGACGACCAGGACGATGAATGCGGCGATGCAGAACACTTAGGAGAGGCCTTTCATCAGCCGGGTGAGGGCCTGCGTGGCCGAGTCGATGTCCGACTCGGTCGAGTGCAGGCCGAGGGAGAGGCGCAGCAGCGGGGGTAGCCCGAGCTGTTCCTTCAGGTAGTGGTGGGCGCAGAAGTAGCCGCTGCGCACGGAAATCCGCGAGTGCGAGAGGAACACCGCGAGCCGGTGCGAGTCCTGCGCGGGCGCGTAGAGGCTGATCACCGGGCTGGGCTCGGTGTTCAGCAGTGTGAGTCCGGGGATCTCGGCGAGGCCGTCGTGGAGCCGCCTGGACAGGCCGGTGATGTGCTCGGCGGGGGTGAGCCCGCCGGGGCGGACGTCGCCGAGCCACTCGATCGCCCGGCCGAGCGCGATGATCTCGCCCCAGGCCTGCAGGCCCGGTTCGAGCAGCGCCGCCGGGTCACCCTGAACGAGGTCGAAGTCGTTCTCGCGCACGTCGGAGACCATGCCGCCGCCCACGAAGCCGAGCTCGAGGGAGGTGAGCAGCTCGTGCCGCGCCACGACGACGCCGAGACTTGCGGCGTACATCTTGTGGCCGGAGAAGCAGACCGCATCCGCCTCGGTCTTCTGCAGCAGCGCCCGGCTGTGGCCCATGGCCTGGGCGGCGTCGACGATGACGATGCCGCCGCGGGCGTGGGTGTCCCGCACGAGGTCGGCGAGGTTGCTGAGCTGGCGGCCGTCGATGTTGGACGTGGTGTTGACGACGACGACGGCCTTCTCCAGCTGCGCGGGCTCGTAGAGCAGGGCGCCGTCGGCGGCGCGACCCAGCACCAGGCGGTCGACGCCCAGCCGGCGGGCGGCGGTGATGGTGGGCAGGAACACCGAGTTGTGTTCGACGTGGCTGGTCACGACCCTGGTGAAGCGGCCCAGCGGCAGCTGCTGCAGGAGCAGGTTGAGGCCGTAGGTGGTGTTGAGGGTGAACGACACGGCGTGGCTCTTATTCGAGAGCCCGAGCAGGCCGAGCACGGCCTTGCGGGTGTCGGCCACCGCGGCATCGACCTTCAGGCCCCAGGCGTATTTCACCCGTCCGCCGCAGGCGTTATAGGTCGTGTAGTAGTCGGTGAGGGCGTCGATCACGGGCTGCGGGCGGAGGCTCTGGCAGGCGGCGTCGAGGTAGACCTCACCGGCTTGCAGGTAGCCGAAATCGCCCGATTGACCCGTGTCGAGTCGCTCGGCGGCGGGCCTGCGGAACAGCGTGCTGCGCTTCATAAGGTCTCAACTCCAGGCTCAGCTTAGATTCGCGGCTGTTCCGGGAATGGGGACCAAAGTCCCGTTTGACCGGGTGTAGCACCGTTTACACAGCCAGCTCCAAGCGTTGGGCGAGGTAGGGCGCCGTGCGGCTGTGCGGATGCGCCGCGACAGTCGCCGGAGTGCCCTCCGCCACGATGCGGCCGCCCGCGCTGCCGCCGGCCGGGCCCAGGTCGATGACCCAGTCGGCCGCGGCCACGACGCCCATGTCGTGCTCCACCACGACAACGGTGTTGCCCGCGTCGACGAGCCGGCCCAGCTGCGTCATCAGCAGCTCCACATCGGCCGGGTGCAACCCGGTGGTGGGCTCGTCGAGCAGATACAGGGTGTGGCCGCGACGGGCGCGCTGCAGCTCGGTGGCCAGCTTGATGCGCTGCGCCTCACCGCCGGAGAGCTCGGTGGCCGGCTGGCCGAGCCGCAGGTAGCCCAGGCCCACCTCGCGGAGGGTCGCCAGGCTGCGGGCGGCGCTGGGCACCTCGGCCAGGAAGTCGGCGGCCGCGTCGACGGTGAGTCCCAGCACGTCGGCGACGGACTTGCCGTTGTAGAGCACCGCAAGGGTCTCGGCGTTGTAGCGGGAGCCGCCGCAGGTCGGGCAGGGTGCGTAGCTGCCGGGCAGGAAGAGCAGCTCCACGGCCACGAAGCCCTCGCCCTGGCAGGTGTCGCAGCGGCCGCCGGCCACGTTGAAGGAGAACCGACCGGCGCCGAAGCCGGCGGCCTTCGCCGCATCCGTCGCCGCGAAGGTGGATCGCACGGCGTCGAACAGGCCCGTGTAGGTGGCCAGGTTGGAGCGCGGGGTGCGGCCGATGGGCTTCTGGTCCACGCGCACCAGACGGTCGATGGCCCCGGCACCGGTCACCGTGTCGACGACGGTGCTGGCACGGTCCGCACCGGTCTCGTCGTCATCGGCGTCCTGGGCGGCCTGCTGGTCGGCCGCGCCGTCTCCGGCAACGCTGGCGGCGGGCCCGGCGTCGACCGGGCCTTGGCGCAGTTCCCGGCCTACGGCATCCGCCAGCACCCGGCTGACCAGGGTGGACTTGCCCGACCCCGAGACACCGGTGACGGCGGTCAGCACGCCGAGCGGCACCTTCACGTCGAGGTCGACGAGGTTGTGCCGGGTGACGCCGGTCAGGCCCAGCCAGGCGGCCGGCTCACGGTGCGCCGGCGCCGCCGAGTCGCCCATGGAGGGGAACAGGTAGCGGCGGGTGACGGAGGTCTCGACCTCGGCCAGCCCCGGCACCGGGCCGCTGTAGAGCACCTCGCCGCCACCGTCGCCCGCGCGCGGGCCCACGTCGACGAGCCAGTCGGCGCGGCGCACGACGTCCATATTGTGTTCGACCACGAAGACCGAGTTGCCGGATGCCTTGAGCTGTTCGAGCACCACCAGCAGCGGTTCCGCGTCGGCCGGGTGCAGCCCCGCGGAGGGTTCGTCGAGCACGTAGATCACACCGAACAGGCCGCTGCGGAGCTGGGTGGCGATGCGCAGCCGCTGCATCTCGCCGGGGGAGAGGGTGGGGGTGGCCCGGTTCAGGCTGAGGTAGCCCAGGCCCAGGTCGATGAGCACCTCGAGGCGGCGCACCAGGTCGCCGGCCACGGTGACGGCCACCTCGGTGACCTCGCCGGACTGCGCGGAGCGGTGCGACCCGGTGGCCCCGGTGAGCTCGGCGGTGGGCCGCAGCACCTCGGCGAGGTCGCTGAGGGTGAGGGCGTTGAGTTCGTTGATCGGCCGGCCGGCAAAATGAACCTCGAGGGCCTCGGCGCGCAGGCCGCTGCCGCCGCAGAGTCGGCACGGGCCGGTCTCCACGAACGCGAGCACCCGCTGGCGCATCTGGGCGCTCTTCGAATCGGCCAGCGTGTGCATCACGTAGCTCTTCGCGCTCCAGAACCGGCCCTTGTACGGCTTGGCCACCCTGTCTCGCTGCGGGGTGACCTCCACGACGGGCTGCTCCTCGGTATAGAGGAGCCAATCGCGCGACTCGCGGCTGAGCTGTGACCACGGCACGTCGATGTCGTGGCCCAGCACCCCGGTGATGTCGCGCAGGTTCTTGCCCTGCCACGCGCCGGGCCAGGCTGCGATGGCACCGTCGCGGATGCTCAGGCTCGCGTCGGGCACCAGGAGGGGTTCGGTGACGGTGTGCGAGATGCCCAGGCCGTGGCACTCCGGGCAGGCGCCGGTGGCCGTGTTGGGCGAGAAGGCGTCGGAGTCCAAGCGCAGGTCCGACCCGGCAGGGTAGGTGCCGGCGCGGGAGTAGAGCATCCGCATCGAGTTGGACAGGGTGGTGACGGTGCCCACGCTGGAGCGGGAGCTGGGCGAGCCGCGGCGCTGCTGGAGGGCCACGGCCGGCGGCAGCCCGGTGATGAGGTCAACGTGCGGGGTGTGACCCTGCTGGATCAGGCGGCGTGCGTACGGCGCGACGGACTCGAAGAACCGGCGCTGGGCCTCGGCAAAGATGGTGCCGAACACCAGGGACGACTTGCCCGAGCCGGAGACTCCGGTGAAGGCGACGATGGCGTCGCGGGGGATGTCGACGTTGACGTCTTGCAGGTTGTTCTCTCTGGCACCACGCACACGCACGAAGCCGTCAGCGCCTGGGTGGGCGGCGAGGTCCGCCGGAAGGGGCGGAGAAATGGGTGCCGAAGAAGTCAAGGGAGAGTGAGGCATTCGATCGACTCTAGTTCGGCCCCCTGACACTCGACCCTGCTCGGCACGCGTATCGTGGAGAAGTTGATCCCCGAAAGGCTCTTTCCGATGCGCCGCACCATGTTCAAGTCCAAGATCCACCGTGCCACCGTGACGCACTCCGCCCTGCACTACGTGGGGTCGCTGACCGTCGACCTCGACCTGCTCGACGCGGCCGACCTGCTGCCCGGCGAGCTGGTGAGCATCGTGAACGTCAACAACGGCGCCCGCTTCGAGACCTACCTGATCGCCGGGGAGCGCGGCAGCGGTGTGATCGGCGTCAATGGCGCGGCAGCACGGATGGCGCACGAGGGCGACCTGGTCATCATCATCTCCTACGCCCAGATGGGCACGAAGAAGGCCAGGGTCTACCAGCCCACCGTCGTGCACGTGGATGCGCAGAACGCGATCATCTCGGTCGGCACCGACCCGGCCGCTGCCGACGGCGATGACGACCTGGAGCGCCCGCCCCACGCTCTCTGAGCTTCGCTGCCTGTCGGGCGCCGAGGAGAATCATGGCACCCGGATCGGATGGCTGAGAACGTGTGAAAAAGTTCTCCACAGCCGTGGGTTCCACCACACAAACGTTCGATATTGAGCTATTCTCATCGCATGGTCACCATCGTAGCTGTCTCCGAACCCGGTTCCGCGCCGGATGGCACGGCGCCGACGGCTCCGCTGCCGGGGTCGTTGATCGCCGCGCTAGAAGCGGTGGAGCACCTCGGGGCGTGCAGCGCCGACTACGACGCGCTCTCCGACGCGGAGCTGATCGCCGGCCAGAGAGACCTGGCCAAGTTGCGTGGCTTGGTGGAGACCCGATCGGTATGGCTGGCGAAGACCCTCGCGCACCGTTCCCGCCGGGAGCTGGGCCAGCAGGGCCTGGCAGCACGGCAGGGGTTTCTGTCGCCGGCGGACCTGATCCAGACCCTCACCGGCTCTACCCGGGCCGACGCCCGCAAACTCGTTGACGTGGGCACGATGCTCAGCGAGACAGAGACGGCCCAGGCGGTGCGGGACGCCGAGGCCAACGACCGGGGGCAACAGGACGGCCGCGACGACGTCGACGGCGGTGATGTGGCCGCCGTTCCCGGCGCTGAGCCTGTCCCGCTGCCCTGGTACAGCGCCATTTCCGATGCCGTGGCTGCCGGAACCCTCTCGGTCGCCGCGGCGCACGCGATCCGCGCGGGCCTGGGCACGATCGACGTCGTCATCACCGCCGAAGTCCTCGGTGATGCGGTGCAGAAGCTCCTCACAGAAGCGAAGACAACCACCGTAGACGACCTCCTCAAACGCTCCCGCAGGATGCGGGACACCCTCGATGAGGCCGGCATCGCGAAACGCGAACAGAAGGCATGGGACGACCGGTACCTGCGGATCTGGACCGGTGACTCCGGCCAGGTCCACCTCAACGGCCAATTCCCGCCTGAGCAGGGCGCGTTCATTCTCTCCGTCTGCGACAGTGCCGCCGGTCCCCGCCGCGGCGGCGTGAGATTCGTCGACCCGGACCGGGCCGCCTGGGCCAAGGCGATACAGGATGACCCGCGCAGCACCGACCAGTTAACCGCCGACACCTTCGTCGAGCTCCTCAGGGCCGGTAGCACCGTCAACCCGCACCGAATGCTCGGCGGTCGCAGCCCGGCGGTTCGGATCCTCACTCCCGCGCCCACCCCGGCGCCCACCCCGGTGCCAGCCGGGGACGGGGAGGCCGAAGCAGCGACTCCCTCACCCGCACCAGCAGGCGAACTCGCGCCGGCAGTCGACCCCGCCGAGGTTCTCGTTGCGATTCCCGACGGCAGCGGCCACGGCTTCATCGAGGGTAATCCCGCACCCGTGTGCCAGCAGAGCGTCGACAGGATCATCTGCACCAGTGGCACCGTCGAGATCACCTTCGACGACGACGGCCAACCCCTCAACCTCGGCCGCGAAGAACGCATCTTCACCGCAGCGCAACGCATCGCCCTGGCTGCCCGCGATGGCGGCTGCCGATGGGGCGACTGCGACAGGCCACCCTCGCGAACCGAGGCGCATCATCTCGAGGAATGGGTCCGCGATCACGGCGCCACAGACATCCGCGTCGGCATCCTGCTCTGCCCCCCACACCACCGGCTGCTCCACGCCCAGGGCTGGCAAATCTTCGAGAACCGGGGCGTCTATTGGCTGCGGCCCCCGGCCATTGTTGATCCCGGGCAGTCGCTCATCAGGCTGAACCGTAAGAGCCCCATCGCTCCGGAAGGCCTACACCCGGACCGGGCCGACAGGCACTGATATGGCAGCGACGATCACGGTGACGGCAGCATCCGCCGATCGTGAGAGACGTCGCGAGCCGGAGGCGGGAGGGCTAGTGGCCGCCGTCGACGAGCTTCAGGCCGATGACGCAGCCGACGAGGCCCAGGATGAGCAGGATTTTGATGAGCGACGCCGGTTCGCCGCCGAAGATCATCGCGTAGAGCACGGTCAGCGCCGCGCCGATCCCCACCCAGACGGCGTAAGCGGTGCCGATCGGGATGGTGCGCATCGCGAACGCGAGGCCGGCCATGCTCAAAACCAGGCCGGCACCGAAGATCACGGTGGGCCAGAGCTTGGTGAAGCCGACGGACTTGCCGAGGGCCGTCGCCCAGACGGCTTCGAGAACACCGGACACGATCAAAATGGTCCACGACATGAGAACTCCTATGGCCAGTCTTGTCGCGTGCCGGGTACTGATCCGTCGTCCGGAACCGCGGTGAGCGGTCTCCCAGAAGACTAGCCCGGCGGCCTGTGCAGACACTGGGCAGGCCGCCGGGGACACTTAGGCTGCGGCGATGATGTCCACGACGAAGACGAGAGTGTCTGTTTCGCTGATGCCGGCCGTCTCGTTACCGCCCTCATAACCCAGCTCGCCCGGCGGGATGACAATGACCACCTGGGAGCCGACGGTCTGTCCGACCAGGCCCTGGGTGAAGCCGGTGATCAACCCGGAGACCGGGAACGACGTGGGGCCGACACCCCAGCTCTGGTCGAACACCTTGCCGGTGTCCCAGATGGCGCCGGTGTACTGCACGGTCACCGTGGAGGTCTCCGTGACGGCCGCGCCGTCACCCTTCTTGAGCACCTCGACCGCGAGGTCGGTGGGCGGGTCGCTCTTGGGCATGGTCACGGCGGGCGCGCCGTCATCGGCGAGCTTCACGGTGGGGAAGCCGTCCGTGGGCTCCTGGTCTTCCCCGGTGGCGCGGGTGGGCAGCTTTTCCTTGATGTCGATCACGAAGAGCAGCTGGTCGGTGGCGGCCACACCCAGGTCGGTGTTGCCGGTCTCGCCGAAGCCGTCGGCCGGCGGGAAGACCACGGCCACCCTGTCGCCCACGTTGGAGCAGGCCACACCCTTGAGGATGCCCGGGATGACGCCCTGGCCGTTGACGACGTTCACGGTGAGGCCGGCGGCGTCGCCGAAGCCGCCGGCGGTGAGCTTGGCGCCGGTGGTGGCGTTGTACGCGGCGTAGGAGATCGCCACGGAATCACCCTCCTCGATGGCGTCTCCGGTGCCCTCCGTGATGACGGTGCGTTCGGTCGCTTTCGTGGCCAGAGGGGCCTCGAAGGTCACGGTCGGTTCGGCTGCGGCATCACCGGCGACGGTGACGGCATCCGACGTCGCACCCGGATCGGTGCATGCGACCGGGGCCGTCGTGGCCGACGGTGTCGGCGACGACGCGGGTGACGCCGCGCAGCCGGTCAGGGCGACGGCGGCGACCGCCGTCAGGGTGAGGAAAGTGGGAAGTGTACGCACGCAGGTGTCTCCAGTCAGATTCGGGCCTCGACCAGTCTGGTCCCCGCACCTATGTATGTGCTGAATCGGTGTGCTCCCAGCCGGCTCACAGACCCGCCGATTCGGGACCTTCGTCCCCTGACGGGGGGAAGTGCGGAGATCTAAACTGATTATTCGGCCCCGGGAATTCGTCAGGCCGAGCAGGTCGATGGTGACCGAAACCCACCGACAGTGGCGCCACGCTCATCACGGCAACCTCCTGATTGACGCCCTGCCCCACCCATCGAACGCCGCTCGATGTGGTGACAGCACGTCAAGAGAAAGAGCAATTCGTGTCCGACCAAAAGTCGACCTCAGTAAACGCCGTCAGCATGGACCGCTGGGAGAGCCTCAAGCGCGAGTACTTCTGGCGCACCCACCGCAACGTGCCCGCCGCCGCCCCGGCCGCCACGGTAGCCGACCCCAACGCGGAGTAGCCCGAAGCCCGGCCGTTTGCCGGCACCGGCGACGGGACCTTGGTCCGGGGTTATCCGCTGGTAGCGCGATATGATGAATTCATGGAACCGCTGAATGACGACCCGACCGGCACCTTCACGGATGCGAACCGTCCGCTGTATGAGGTGAAGGCCAACCTGTTCAAGGGGTTGGCGCATCCGGTTCGGGTGCGGGTGCTCGAGGTGCTCGCCCACGCCGACACCGACCTGTCGGTCTCCGACCTGCTCGCCGACACCGGCCTGGAGGCCTCGCACCTCTCCCAGCACCTGTCGGTGCTGCGCCGGCACAACCTGGTGGTGGCTGAGCGCCGCGGCAGCCTGGTCTTCTACGGCCTGGCCTACCCGCAGGTCGCCGATCTGCTCGCGGTGGCCCGGCAGCTGCTCGTCGAGATTCTCGAGACCACCCAGCAGCGCCTGATCAGCACGGTCGGCCGGCCCCGGCTCGGGTCGACGGATGCGGCGTCCAACGCCGCCGTGTCCAGTGACGCGGTGTCCCGGTGAGTGTGATCACCGTCGCCGCCGGCAGGACCGGCCGTTACCTGCGCGCGCTGTTGCCCAGCTGGCAGGATTACCGCGATGTGAAGCGCACCTGGCGCGGCGACATCGTGGCCGGCCTCACCGTGGGCATCATTGCGCTGCCGCTGGCCCTGGCCTTCGGGGTCAGCTCCGGCGCCGGCGCCGAGAGCGGCCTGATCACCGCCATCGTGGCCGGTGTCATCGCCGCGGTGTTCGGCGGCTCCAACATCCAGGTCTCCGGCCCCACCGGCGCCATGGTCGTGGTGCTCGGTCCGGTCGTGGCCGCCCACGGCGTCGGCGTTGTCGCGGTGCTCAGCCTCATGGCGGGCCTCATCGTGATCATTGCCGGCGCCCTCAAGCTCGGCCGAGCGGTGACCTTCATCCCGTGGCCGGTGATCGAGGGGTTCACCCTGGGCATCGCCGTCATCATCTTCCTGCAACAGGTGCCCGCCGCGATCGGTTCCAAGGCCGGGCCGAGCAGCAATGCCTTCGTGGCCGCCGTACAGTCCTTCCAGACCGTCGACTGGTCCACCGTGATCGTCCCTGTGGCCATGGTGCTCATGGTGGCCGCGATCATGCTGCTGGCTCCCCTGGTGCACAAGAAGCTGCCGGGGTCGATCGTGGCCATCATCGTGGTGACCGTTGTCGCCAACCTCGCCAACCTGCCGCTGGCCCGCATCGGCGAGCTGCCCAGCTCGCTGCCGGCGCCCGCGCTGCCGCAGCTTGATGCCGGCCTGCTGAGCTCCCTGGTCGGCCCCGCCCTCACCATCGCGGCGCTCGCCGCGATCGAGTCCCTGCTCTCTGCGCGGGTGGCCGTCACGCTGTCCGACACCGGCCCGTACGACGCCGACCGCGAGCTCGTGGGCCAGGGCCTGGCCTCGATCGCCTCCGGCTTCTTCGGCGGCATGCCGGCCACCGGCGCGATCGCCCGCACGGCGGTCAACATCCGCTCGGGCGGCCGCACCCGGCTGGCGGCGATCGTGCACTCGATCGTGCTCGTCGGCGTGGTCTACCTCGCCACCGGGGTGGTCTCGCAGATCCCGCTCGCCGCGCTCTCCGGGGTGCTCATGGTGACCGCGGCCCGGATGATCTCGATCGCCACCGTGCGAAGCATCATCGGCTCCACGGGGTCGGATGCCACGGTGTTCGTCATCACCGCCCTGGTGACGGTATCGGTCGACCTCATCGTGGCCGTGGGCATCGGCATCGCCGTCGCCGCGTTCTTCGCGCTGCGGGCGGTGTCGGCCTCCAGCGGCGTGCACCGGGAGGAACTGCCCGGCACCCCTGTTCCCGGCGACGAGCGCATCGCGCTGTTCAGGCTCGATGGCGCCCTGTTCTTCGGTGCGGCCGAGCGGATGCTCGAACGGGTCAACCAGACCAGCCACATCACCGTGGTGATCATCCGGATGTCGCAACTGCAGATCCTCGACGCCACCGGCGCCCGGGTGATCACCGAGATGATCCAGGCGCTCGAGCGGCGCGGCATCACGGTGCTCGTCAAGGGCATCCAGCCGCGGCACCTCAAACTCGTCACCCGGGTGGGCGTGATCACGTCGCTGCGGCACCGCAACCACCTCTTCATCGACCTTGACGCCGCGATCGAACACGCCCGCAGCCACGTCACCCGGGCCGCCACGGCCGGCGGCGCGGATGCCGGCGACTACGGCTGGACCAGCGCGATCCGGTTGCCCAGGGACTAGCGGGCCAGCGAAGCCAGCTCGGCGCGGGTGGAGGCGCCCACCTTGCGCAGCAGGTTGGCCACGTGGAACTTCACGGTGTTCTCGCTGATCAGCAGCTCGCCGGCGATGGCCTTATTGCGCGCGCCGGAGGCGACCAGCGCCAGCACCCCCTGCTCCCGCGGGCTCAACCCCCACTCGGTGGCGGGGGCCAGCGGGGCCGACGGTGGGTCCAACGGCAGCGACACCGTGAGCTCGGAGCCCCAGCCGGCGGTGGCCTGCACGCCGAAGGTGCCGCCGAGCGCGGCGACCCTGGCCGTGAGAGGGACGACGCCGGGGGAGTCCGTGCTGAGAACGCCCGCGCCGTCGTCGCGGATCTGGATCAGCAGGTTGCTGCCGTCGCAGTCCCACTGCACGCGTACCCGGCTTACCCCCGCCTGCTCCACCAGGGCCAGCACGGCGCCGCGCACGATGGCGCGGCCCGCGTGCGCGACCTCACCGGGCAGGGCTGGGCCGTTCGCCGGCGGCTCGACGAACTGCACGTCGAGGTCACCGAACCGCACCAAGGGCCTCAGATCGTCCCGCAGCCTGGCAAAGGCCGCCGCCACCGGTTCCTGGGCGAGTGAGCGGTCCCGGTCCGACACCGCGCGCAGGTTCACCATGGCGCTCGCGGCGAGATCGGTGGCGGTCTGACGGGCGGCCTCGGCGCTGACCGTGGGCGAGCGCAGCACCCCGAGCAGGGATTCGAGAGTGGTCGAATGGGCATCCGTGAGATCGGCGATGAGCTTGGCACGCTCGGCCGACGCGGGCCGCGAGTCGAGCAGGTGGGCGGGACTGGCCGCGGCCACCTGTTGGCGGATGCTCGTGGCCACGAGCTGCCACAACCGGCCGACGAGCGCGAGGGTCGCCTCGGGGTCGGCCGCGCCGGCCGGCGTGAGTTCGGGGTCGGCGAGCACCAGCAGGGCGCCGGTGGAAGCAGTCCAGGCCGTGATCGGGCGATCGGTGCCACCGAGCACGGCACGGCGGCCCCACGGGTCGGACGGTTCGCTGGTGAGCGAGCGGCGCACGGCGTCGAGCTCGACGAGGGTGACTTCGTCGATGATCGACGCCTCGCCGGCCGTCTTCCGCGGTCGGCCGGTGCAGTCGTCTGTGCAGTCGTCGGTGAGAATCAGCAGCGCGCTGTGCCCGATGAACGGCTCGAGAAGGGCCGAGAAGCCGCCGGCGACGTCGGGCGGGGAGCTCTTCACGACGCCGTGCAGGGCGTCGAGCAGTTCCATTGAGCGGGGGTTGGCGAGCGACTTCACCGCGTCAGCCTACCCGGATCTGGCCGTCCGGCCTGACTGCCCCTACCCATCCGGGTGGGCTCGTCATCTCCGCCCGGCCACGGATGGCCCCGCCGCGACTTGCACCGAATCGCCGCTCCGCCGCCCGCAGAGGGACCATTTGCGGCAAGTCAGCAACCCGCACTGTCACGACTTGCCGAAAAGTGCCCCATCACGACGCGTGAAGGGGCACTATTCGGCAACTCGGAGCCGCGGGAAGGCGGCGACGGGTCAGCCGAGGAGGAGCTTGCCGAGCTGGTCGGTGGAGTGCACCACGGCGGTGGCCAGGGCGGCCTCCGCGGGGGAGCCGTAGCCCCACTCGACGAGGATGGTGGGAACGCCGTTCGCGTTGGCGCCCTCGGCGTCATAGATGCGGTCGCCGACCATGACGACGGCGGAGGTGTCGACACCGACGGCGGCGAAGCGCACTAGGGCCTCTTCGACGATGTCGGCCTTGTTGCTGCGGGTCTCGTTCTCGGTGGCGCCCACCATGACGGTGAAGTACTGGGCCAGCTCGAAGTGCGTAAGGATCGCGATCGCGGTGTGCTCGGGCTTGCTGGTGGCCAAGCCGAGCGGGATGCCGGACTCGTGGATGCGCTCGAGCAGGCCGGCGACGCCCGGGTACACGGCGGTGTCCAGCGACGCGGGGCCCTGGTAGTCGGCGCGGTACACGGCCAGGGCTTCCTGGGCCTCGTCGGGCGTCATGCCGGCGTACTCGCCGAACGCGGCCAGCAGCGGCGGGCCGACGTACTTCATCAGCTCGGTGTCGGAGGGAACCGGGCGGCCGAGCAGAGCGAAGGTGCGCGCCAACGAGTTCGTGATTGCCGGGGCGGAATCCGTGATGGTTCCGTCGAGGTCGAAGAGGATGGCGCTCCAGGTGCGCGTCAGAGTGGGGTTCACTCGCAATATCCTAGGGCCGGAGGGGGCAAACCCTTGCATGCGAGGTGGATACAAGGTAGGCGCGCGACCCCGCGGTCGGCCGCATCGCTGCTGCCGGCGAACGGATGCCGCCGGGTCGTGCCTCTCTCCGAGAACCCGGCCAACTCTGCCCGCGCGGGGAACAGTTGCGGCGGCGGGGCCGGTCAGGCCGAGGGGATGACCGAAGCGTCGAGGCCGGAGACCCGCAACGTGGCGCGCGGCGCTGACCGCTCGATGAGCACGGCGTTGGCTCCGTCGACGTTCTCGGCCCAGTCCCGGGCGGCCCCGGGGCTGCGTCCGTGCCGCTGGTGCCGCGCCACCAGGCGCTGCAGACGCTCGGCGCCCGGGGTCTCGCAGAACCACACCTCAGCGGCCAGACCGGGCACCAGGTTCCAGGGTTCCCGGTCCACGAGCAGGTAGTTGCCCTCGACGATCACGATGCGGGTGCCCGGTTCCACAACCAGGGCGCCCGCCACCCCCTCGTCGACCGCACGGTCGAAGCTCGGGGCGTAGACCGGGTGGTCGGTCTCGGCCCTGAGCCGTCGCAGCAGCGCCACGAAGCCCCAGCCGTCGAAGGTGTCGATGGCGCCCTTGCGGTCGTGCCGGCCGAGCCTGTCGAGGGTGGCATTGGCCAGGTGGAAGCCGTCCATCGGCAGGTGCACGGCAAAGGGAACGGCGGCAGTCGCCCCGGTCGCCGGGCCGGCCGCCGCAGCCGCATCCACCCCGGCAAGCTCGGTGAGGCGCCGCGCCAGCCGCTCGGCCAGGGTGGTCTTGCCCGCGCCGGGGCTGCCGGCGATGCCCACAACGATGCGGCCATCGATGGGCAGCAGGCCGAGCACCCGCCGGGCGAGCAGGTCGAGCGGGGCGGTGTCGCCGGCCGCCTCGGAGGACAAGGCAGCGGACCGGTCAGGCACGGGAGCCTAGAAGAGCTTGGACGCGGTGTCGTCGAGCCCGCGCATGGCGTCGTAGTCGAGCACCAGGCAGCGGATGCCGCGGTCCTCGGCCAGCGTGCGCGCCTGCGGCTTGATCTGCTGCGCGGCGAACACGCCCACCACGGGCGCCAGGTGCGGGTCGCGGTTCATCAGCTCGAGGTAGCGGGTGAGCTGCTCGACGCCGTCGATGTCGCCGCGGCGCTTGAGTTCCACGGCCACCGAGGCGCCCTGGGCATCCCTGGCCAGGATGTCGACGGGGCCGATCGCCGTCATGTACTCGCGGCGCACGAGGGTGTGGCCGTCGCCGAGCAGGTGGATGTGCTCGGCGAGGAGCTTCTGCAGGTGCGCCTCGACGCCGTCCTTGATCAGGCCCGGGTCGATGCCGAGCTCGTGGGCGGAGTCGTGCTCCACTTCGTAGAGGCTCACGATGAGCTGGTCGGCGGTCTTGGCGTGCGTCACGGTCCACAGCTCGGTGATCCCGGCCTCGGCCTGCAGCTCGTCGGGCGCCGAGACGGCCAGGCTGCACGGCGGGCTCATCCAGTTGAGCGGCTTGTACGAGCCGCCGTCCGAGTGCACGAGCAGGCTGCCGTCGGACTTGAGCATGAGCAGGCGGGTGGCCAGCGGCAAATGCGCGCTGAGCCGTCCGGCGTAGTCAACTGAACATCTTGCTATTACGAGGCGCACTGAACGAGCTTAACCGGCGGCGGCGGTCTGCGCGCGCTCGCGGGCCGCCGGGGCGGCCAGCCCGGCGAGGGCCATGAGCACGACGATCACGAACAGGGCGTTCAGGATGCCCCACTGCTCGCCGATCAGGCCCAACACCGGTGGCCCGACCAGAAAGGCGAAATAGCCGATCATGGCTACGGCGCTCACCCGGGCGGCCGCGTTGGCGGTGTCATCCGCGGCGGCCGACATGCCCACCGGGAAGCCGAGCGAGGCGCCGAGGCCCCACAGCACGGTGCCGACGATGAGCAGCCAGATGGCCGGCGCCAGGATCACCAGCAGCAGGCCGGCCACGCCGAGAACCGAGCAGGCCCGCAGCACCGGAACCCGGCCGAACCTGTCCAGCACCGGGCCGCCGAGCACCCGGCCCACCGTCATCGCCGAGACGAACACCCCGAAGACCAGCGCCCCGATGGCGTCGCTCTGGCCGTGCCCGTCGACCACGGCCAGGGCCAGCCAGTCGCTGGCCGATCCCTCGGCGAAGGTCATGCCCAGCACGATCACCCCGATCAGCAGGATGCTCGGGTCGCGCCACACCGCGAGGCTGGTGCGCATCCGTTCGACCCAGTTCGGCCGCACGACGGTGTGCGCGGCGGACTGGTCTGCGGGGTCGCCGAGGGCCGGGCGGAGCGGCACGAACCGGACCGCGATCGCGGCGGCGGCCAGCGCGAGGGCGGCGACGAGGCTGAGGTGCCAGACCACCGACACGGCGAGGGCGGCGGCCCCGGCGCCGAGCAGCGCCCCGGCCACGGTGCCCAGGCTGAAGCAGGCGTGCAGCAACGGCATCAGGGTGATGCCGAGTTCGCGTTCGACCGCTGCCCCCTCGACGTTCATCATGACGTCGGTGGAACCCATGCCGAAGCCCACCAGGGCGAGGGCGGTGAACGCGATCGGCGACGACCCCCACACCGTGGCCGCGGCACCCACCAGGACCAGACCTGCCGAGGAGGTGGCGATGCTGATCACCAGGGCCCGGCGGGCGCCGAACGCCGACAGCAGCCAGACGGCCGCGACGAGTCCGAGAATGGATCCGGCGGAGAGCCCGAAGATCAGCAGGCCCACCTGGTCGGTGCGGAGCGCCAGGTCGTCGCGCACGGTGGGGATCCGGGACACCCACGACGCCAGCCCGAGCCCGCTCACAAAAAACAGCATGAAGATGGCGTTCCGCCAGCGGGTGAGTTCGCGCCGTCCGCGAGTCTTCGTCATTCCACCCACGCTACCGCCCCCGCGAACTGTGAGCTGAGCCCCGGAAATCGAGAGATCCCGGGGCTTTTCTCAACAGTTCGCGGACCGGTCAGGCGCCCAGGCGCACCCAGCGGGTGCCTCGGGCGCGAACGGACAGGGTCACCGCTCTGGCGCCGAGGAAACCGAAGACGAACGCGGCCATCAGCCAAGCCAGCCCCGCGGCACCGGCGGGAGCGAAGAGCAGCACCAGGCCGGCCAGCGGGACGAAGGCGGCCAGGTTGACCAGGCCCGTGATCGCGAGATAGCGGGCGTCGCCGGCACCGATCAGCACCCCGTCGAGTACAAAGACCAGGCCGCCCAGCGGCACGGACAGGCCGAGCACCACGAGGGTCGGCGGCAGCAGCGCGGTGACCTCAGCGGCGTTGGTGAATACCCCGCCGAGCACCCCGCTGGTGGCCACCACGACCAGACCGAGCAGCACGCCGCCGCCGATGCCCCACTCCAGGCAGCGCCGCAGCACCTGGCGCACCTGCTGCAGGTCGCCGGCGCCGAGACCCCGGCCCACCAGGGCCTGCGCGGCGATGGCGAGGGCGTCGAGGGCGAAGGCCAGCGTGGCGAACACGGTCATCGCGATCTGGAACGCCGCGAGCTCGGGGGAGCCGAGGCTGGTGGCCACAAACACCGCCAACAGCATGGCGGCGCGGAGGCTCGCGGTGCGCAGGAACAACCAGCCGCCGCTGGTGGCCCCGCGGAGCAGCCCCGCACGGTGCGGTCGGAGCGGCGCACGCTCGCGGCGGGCGTGCCGCACGACGATGACCAGATACACGGCCACCATGCCCCACTGGGCGAGCACCGTGCCCAGCGCCGACCCGATCAGGCCCAGGCCCAGGCCGTAGATGAACCACAGATTGAGCAGGATGTTGGTCAGGAAGCCGAGCCCGGCGACCCAGAGCGGGGTGCGGGTGTCCTGCAGGCCGCGCAGCAGTCCGGTCGCGGCGAAGACCAGCAGCATCGCGGGCACACCCAGCATCGACAGGGCCAGATAGTCGGCGGCGGCGCGGGTCACCTCGGGGTCGGCACCGAACGCGGCCACCAGCGCGGGGGCCGCGAACCAGCCGGCCACGGCGAGCACGGCGCCGAGGCCGAGCGCAAGCCACAGGCCATCCACCCCTACCGAGACCGCACGGCGCCGGTCGCCGACACCGAGCCAGCGGGCCACGGCGGGGGTGGTGCTGTACGCGAGGAACACCATCAGCCCGATGATGGTCTGCAGCACCGCGCTGGCCAGGCCGAGACCGGCCAGTGGCACCGCGCCGAGGTGGCCGACCATGGCCGAGTCGGACAGCAGGAACAGGGGCTCGGCGATGAGGGCGCCGAGGGCAGGCAGGGCCAGCCGGCGGATCTCACGGTCGATGGGTTGCGGGCGTAGAAGTTCGATGCTTCGACTCTAGTTATCCGCACCGACGGGGGAGGACGCCGACCAAGGTTCGGGCGTAGTCTCACGGCTATGAGCCCCGTTGTTCTGACGCGTGACCTCACCAAGCGGTTCGGCCGGGTGCAGGCCCTCGCCGGCCTCGACCTGTCGGTGGCCGAGGGGGAGGTGCACGGTTTCGTCGGCCCGAACGGCGCGGGCAAATCCACCACCATCCGCATCCTGCTCGGCCTGATGCGCGCCGGCGGCGGCTCGGCCAGCGTGCTCGGCGGTGATCCCTGGGTGGATGCCTCCGCGCTGCATCGCCGCATCGCCTACGTCCCCGGTGACGTGAGCCTGTGGCCCAACCTCTCCGGCGGCGAGGCCATCGACCTGCTCGCCCGGCTGCGCGGGGCCCGCACCGCCGATCCGACTTACCAGGCGCGGCGCCGGCAGTTACTGGAGCGCTTCCAGCTCGACCCGACCAAGAAGGGCCGCACCTACTCGACGGGCAACCGGCAGAAGGTGGCCCTCGTCGCGGCGCTCGCCGTGCCCGCCGACCTGCTCATCCTCGACGAACCCACCTCGGGCCTTGACCCGCTGATGGATGCCGTTTTCAGGGCCGAGATCGTCGCCGCGGCCGCCGACGGCGCCACGGTGTTGCTCTCCAGCCACATCCTCAGCGAGGTCGAGCGCCTCTGCGACCGGGTGAGCATCATCCGCTCCGGCCGGATCATCGAGACCGGCACCCTGGCCGAGCTGCGCCACCTCACCCGCACCGAGGTGGCCTTCGCCGCCGCCGCGCTCACGGATGCCCAACTTGCCGGCCTCGCCGCACGGCTGCCGGGCGCGCGTGACCTCTCGGTCGGTGACGACAGGGTGAGCTTCACAGTGGACGCCCAGGCGCTGCCCGGGATGTTACCGGTACTCGCCGAGCTGCGGGTGCAGGCGCTCACCGTGGCGCCGCCCACCCTGGAGAGCCTGTTCCTGCGCCACTACGATGACGCGTCGGCGGCCCCGAACGGGCCGGAGAACGTCGATTCAGACCCGGCCGGCGCCCACTCTCCGCAGCACCGGCACCGGCGATGACGGCCTCGGCAGCCCCGGCACGCCAGGCCGCCCCGACGTACGTGCGAGCAGCGGTGCCCACCCTGTGGCCGATGCTGCGGCTGCGGCTGCGACGGGACCGCGTGCAACTGCCGATCTGGCTTCTCTCGCTCGCGGCTATCGCGTTGCTCGCCGGTATCGCCGTGCCCGCCAGTTTCGGCACCCTCGCCGACCGGGAAGCTCTCGTGCAGATCGCCGTGGGCACGCCGAGCATCCTGATGCTCCGCGGCGAACCGAGGGGCCCCACCACCGACGCGTTGCTGTTCTTCAGCATGTTCGCCAACCTCGCCGCCGCCGTGGCGTTCATGAGCACGTTCCTCGCGGTGCGGCACAGCCGCGCAGAGGAGGAGGCCGGCCGCAGCGAGCTGATCGGCGCCACCGTGGCCGGCCGGGTGGTGCCGCTGTTGGCCACGGTCCTGTTCGGCGTCGTCGCGAGTCTGGCCGCGGGCGCCGCGGTGGCGCTGGCCCTGGTCATCGCCGGGCTCGACCCGCTCGGCTCGCTCGTCACGGGCGCCGCTCTGGCCGGTACCGGCGTCGCGTTTCTCGGTGTGGGGGTGGTGGCCGCGCAGCTGATGCGCACCTCCCGGGGTGCGAACGGACTGGCGGCCGCGGTGGTCGGTCTGGCCTATGTGCTGCGCGCCGCCGGCGACGCGGGCGGCACCCCGTCCGCCGACGGCCTGAGCCTGACGAGCGCCTGGCCGAGCTGGCTGTCCCCGATCGGCTGGGGCCAGCGCACCCGTGCGTTCACCGAGAACAACCCGGCACCGCTGCTGCTGTCGGTCGCCCTCGCCGGCCTGCTCGTGGCCGTTGCCGTACTGCTGCAGTCCCGCCGCGACACCGGCTCGAGCGTCTTCGCCGAGCGGGCCGGCCGACCGGCGGCCGGCTGGCTGCTGCACGGCTCGCTGGGACTGGCCTGGCGGCTGCACTGGCCGGCTATTCTCGGCTGGGCCATCACCGGGCTGCTGTTCGGGCTGCTGGCGGGCAGCCTCGGCGAGACCGTGGTCGAGCTGATGGAGGGGAACCCGGTCTTCCAGAATGTGCTGGTGGGCCTGGCCGGTGGCCGGGGCGCGATCATCGACCTGTTCACCGCGACCCTGTTCAGCCTGGTCGGGGTGCTGGCCACGGCCGCCGCGATCCAGGCGATGCTCCGGGCGCGTCAGGAGGAGGCCGCCGGGGTGGCCGAGGCCATGCTCAGCACGAGCCTCGGCCGCATCCGCTGGCTGTTCGACTACCTCATCGTCGGCCTGGCCGGGATCGTGCTGGTGCTCGCGGCCGCCGTGGCCGGTGCGGCGGCCGGGCTCCTCCGCTCCGCGAACGCCGGCGACCGCATCGACAGCGTGCTGGCGGCCGGTGCCGCCCAGCTACCGGCGGCGCTGCTGCTGCTCAGCGTCGCCGCGGTGCTCGTGGCGCTGCTGCCGCGCCTGAGTATCGGCCTGAGCTGGGGCCTGTTGCTCGCCGCGGTGGTCGTGGGTCAGTTCGGCGACCTGCTCGACCTGCCCCAGTGGCTGCGCGACCTCTCACCGTTCAGCCACACGCCTATCGTGGCGGCCGCGGAGGTGGACTGGAGCGGGGCCTGGTGGATGCCGGCGCTGGCCGTGCCGCTGGCGGCCGTGGCGGCCGTGGGCATCCGTCGCCGCGACCTCGCGCTGTGAGGCGGTGCTGGCCAGCGCGCTACTGGGGGTGCGGAGGAGCGGTGTCGCGCACGCGCTCTGCCGACTGCCCGGGCGCCGGATCCGCGCCGTAGATGCTGCGGTCCGCAGACCGACGGTTCCGGCCCCCGAGCCAATCCGTGAGGTAGATCTTCGGCAGGATCTTCGCCACAGCGAGCACAACATAGATGACTGTGTTGATTCCGACGAATGCTGAAAAGATCGCGAAGAAGTGCGTGGTCACGGCCGAATCGGGCAATAGGATGCCGGTGGGCGAGAGCAACGGGAGCAGCGCTGGCACCGGCATCAGACGGCCCTCACCGTGAGGGTCGGGGTGTTCGCGTGTTCCCAGTTGGCCTGCCGGCCGAGGGTGATGTCGATGATGCCCTTGACGTAGACTACGTTCAGGAACAAGTCGAAGCAGAGTTCGGGGAGCACCGTGAGCGCGAGCAACCGGGCCCGCCAGCCGCCCTCCCACACGGTGACCACGCGTTCGGCAACGAAAATCGTGCCGAGGCCGAGCCAGAACGGGAACCACACCCAGGTGCTGACGGCGAGCAGGGTGACCAGAATCAGGGTCAGGAACGAGGTCAGGGCGATGACGCTGTAGCCGATGCCGAGCTGTTGCGCCCAGTAGCGAAGCGTGGCCGGGGTTAGCCCGTACGCGCCGATGTTCTCCAGGGCGCCGCGTTGCCAGCGCAGGCGCTGCTGCCAGAGGGCGGGCAGGGTCGGCATCAGCTCTGTGACCACTGTGCATTGTGCCGGGGAGGTGATCAGTGCGCCGAGCGATTTCAGTGCGATGGTGAGTTCGTTGTCCTCGGTGAGCGCGTGGGTGTCGTAGACATCGCCGTGCACGCCCGGCAGGGTGACGCCGCGGTTCTGGGCGACGGAACGCAACGCGAGGGGTCGAAACATCGAAGCCGTGCCGGTGAGCACGAAGACACGGCCGCGCCGTCGGGCGAGTTCCCGGGAGTAACGCACGTACTCATTTCGCTGGAGCAGTCCGATCAGGCCGAACCCGGGCTCACCGTAGAAGAGGCCCCCGACCGCCATCAGGGCGCGATCGCTCGTGAAACGGGCGACGGCCTCGGCGAGGAACCCGTCGTCGAGCGCGGTGTCCGCGTCCATGACCATGACCACGTCGTTGTCGAGTAGTCCGGGGAGCACCCGGCTGAGGGCCTGGTTCAGGGCGCCGGCCTTCTTCTTCCTGTTGTCCACGGATTCGAAGACCTCTACGCCGTGCGCGCGGGCGATGGCGACGGTGTCGTCCGTGCAGTTGTCGGCGACGACGATCACCCGCTCCGGCCTGTGCGACTGGGCGAAGAGCGAGGCCAGGGTCACCGGCAGCGAGAGCTCCTCGTTGTGCGCGGGGATCAGCACGGTCACCGTCACGGGTTTCGCGAAAACGCCGCCACTTTTGGCCATCACGATTTTCGGCGCCAGCGGGTTACGGCTCGAATTCGAGGACCGGCGGGATCTGTTCGTCGCCCGGCGTTCGAGCAGGGCGATGCCGGCGGCGAAGAGCACAGCGAGGGCGATGGCCCCCAGGATCGCCCAGAGCGCCGGCCGGCTCGGATCGTACAAGACCGGGAGCACGCCGAAGATCAGGTACCGGAAGGGGGCTGCATCGGGCGTCGGACTCCCCGCTGCGACGGCGAGCCACAGCAGCGCCGCCGCACTCATGGCCAGACCCGCGATGACGAGGCCGACCGATCGTCCCAGTGTCCGTGTCCGTGCCCGCATATACCAGATCGTATCGGGTCGGCCCGTCGGCGGCCCGGTCGTCCGGGCGCCGGCGAGACGACTTACGGCAGGATGACGAGCTTGCCGCGCGCGCCGGCCTCGAAGTCGTCGAATGCCTCGGCAACATCGGCGAGGGCGTAGCTGCCCTGAACGGTCACGGAGGTGCGGCCGGCGGCGAGGCTCTCGGCCAGGCGGGTCAGCACCTCGGGGGTGGGGTCGGCGAGGATCGGGACCACGGTGACGGTGTCGGTGCCGAGCTGGTCGGGCGAGCCGATCAGGGTGGAGACCAGGCGACCGCCGGCTCGCAGCGCCGGCAGCACGGTGGCCGCGTCACCGGCGAAGTGCAGTACTACGTCGACACCGTCGGGGTGGGCGGCGAGCACGGCCTCGCTGAGGTTCTGGGTGTGGTCAACAACCTCGCTGGCGCCGAGCAGGCGCACCTGGGCGATGCCGAGGGCGGTGCGGGCGGTGGCGATCACGGTGGCGCCGGCCGCGGCGGCGAGCTGCAGCGCCTGGTTGCCGACACCGCCGGTGGCGCCGACGACCAGCACGGTGCTGCCGGCGCTGAGCTCGGCGGCATCCACGGCGGCCTGCGCCGCCGTACCGGCCAGCCCGAGGGCGGCGCCGCGGGCGAAGTCGACCTGCTCGGGCAGCTTCGCCAGGCCCGTCGCGACGGGGACAACCACGAACTCGCCGAACGAACCGTCGCCCAGGTGGGCCTTGGTGACGACGCCGAAGACCCGGTCGCCCACGGCGTATGCGGTGACGTCGTCGCCGACGGCATCCACGATCCCCGCGAAGTCCTTGCCCAGCACCACCGGGAACCGGTGCTCCATCAGGCCATTGAGGTAGCCGGCGGCCACGGCCAGGTCGAACCCGTTGACGGATGCCGCGTGCACGCGCACGCGGACCTCTCCCGCAGACGGCTGAGGGGTGTCGATCTCGGTCAGTTCGAGGGCGGAGCCGAACTCGGGCAGGGTGATGACGCGCATGGGGATCTCCTGGGTCGAGGGCGACCCGTGTGGAGCGCCGTTGTCCTTATGCTCCCATGCCGCCGCATCGCCCACCACGGCCCATGGTCCCACGCCCGCTACATCCCCCACCATTTCACGGTGAGGTTTAGGCTGGTGCGATGACTGATCAGGCGACGGCATCCGGAATCGACACCGACGAACTCGACCCGGGCGTGCGCCCGCAGGACGACCTCTTCCGCCACGTGAACGGCAAGTGGATCGCCCGCACCGAGATCCCGAACGACAAGGCCCGCTGGGGTTCGTTCTACCTGCTCGCCGAGGAGGCCGAGAAGGCCGTGCGGGCCATCATCCTCGAGGCGCAGACCGCCGCCGAGGGCACCGAGGAGCGCAAGTTCGGTGACCTCTACGCCAGCTTCATGGACGAGGAACGCATCGAGCAGCTCGGCGCCACCCCGCTCGCGGCCGACCTGGCCACCGTGGACGGCATCAGCAGCGTGCCGGTGTTCCTCGCCACCCTCGGCCGCCTCGAGCGGTCCGGCGTCGCGGGCACCTTCCAGCTCTTCGTCGACAACGACCCGGGCAACCCCGAGCGCTACCTGGTCTTCGTCGAGCAGGCCGGCCTGGGCCTGCCCGACGAGTCCTACTACCGTGACGAGAAGTTCGCCGGCGTGCGCGAGGCCTACCTTGCCTTCGTCGAACGGATGCTCACCCTCGCCGGCGTCGACGCCGCCGCGGAGCGCGCCGGTCGCATCTTCGCCCTGGAAACCGAGCTCGCCAGCCACCACTGGGACAACGTGCGCACCCGCGACAGCGAGAAGACCTACAACCTCAAGACCTGGGACCAGCTGTCCGCGCTCGCCGCGGGCGCCGACCTCGACCTGTGGCTGGAGGGTCTGGACGCCCCGGCCGTGTCCTTCGCCGAGGTCGTCGTGCGCCAGCCGAGCTTCGTGGTCGGCCTGGCCGAGATGCTCACCGAAGACCGGCTCGATGCCTGGCGGGACTGGCTGCGCTGGCAGGTCATCCGCTCGAGCGCGTCGTACCTGTCGAACGACTTCGTCGAGGCGAACTTCGACTTCTACGGCCGCACCCTCACCGGCACCCCGCAGATCCGTGCCCGCTGGAAGCGCGGCGTCTCTCTCGTGGAGGGCGCCCTCGGCGAGGCCGTCGGCCGCATCTACGTTGACCGGCACTTCTCGCCCGACGCCAAGACGAGCATGGACGTGCTCGTCGGCTACCTCGTCGAGGCCTACCGGGCCAGCATCTCGGGTCTGGACTGGATGACCGAGGAGACCCGGGTTCGCGCCCTGGAGAAGCTGGACAAGTTCACCCCCAAGATCGGTTACCCGGTGAAATGGCGTGACTACTCCAGCCTGGCCATCGAGCCCGGCGACCTGATCAAGAACGTGCGCGCCACCGGCGAGTTCGAGTTCCACCGTGAGCTGGGCAAGATCGGCAACCCGCTGGACCGCGACGAGTGGTTCATGACCCCGCAGACCATCAACGCCTATTACAACCCGGGCTTCAACGAGATCGTCTTCCCCGCGGCCATCCTGCAGGTGCCGTTCTTCGACGTGAACCGGGATGCCGCAGCGAACTACGGTGCGATCGGCGCGGTCATCGGCCACGAGATCGGCCACGGCTTCGACGACCAGGGCTCCAAGTACGACGGCGACGGCCGGCTCACCGACTGGTGGACCGAGGCCGACAAGGCCGCGTTCGAGCAGCGCACGGCGTCGCTGATCGAGCAGTACGACGCGCTCCACCCGGCCCAGGTGCCCGATCACCACGTGAACGGTGCCCTCACCATCGGCGAGAACATCGGCGACCTCGGCGGCCTTTCCATCGCCTGGGAGGCGTACCTGCTGTCGCTCGAGGGCGCCGAGCCGCCCGTCATCGACGGGCTCACCGGGGCCCAGCGGTTCTTCCTCTCCTGGGCGCAGGCGTGGCAGATGAAGATGCGCGACGAGGAGGCCATCCGGCTGCTCGCGATCGACCCGCACTCGCCGAACGAGTTCCGGTGCAACCAGATTGTGCGCAACATCGACGAGTACTACACGGCGTTCGGCGTGACCGAGACGGATGCCGCGTGGCTCGCTCCCGAGAAGCGCGTCACGATCTGGTAGCGGTCTCCTCCGGCCCCGCGACCCGTGGGTTAGGGTGTTCGCGGGGATGTCGCAGTACCGATAGTCAGAGGACAACGCAGTAGTGGTCGCGCCAGCACAGGAATCCGAACGCCGGTCCAGGCACGCGATCGAACGCGGCGGCAGACACCGGGAATCCTCGGTGCCGGCCAGCTTCGAGCGTGGCTTCCACTCGCTCGGCGAGCTCGCCATGGGCGGTGCGCAGGTGTCGGCTCGGGCGACCGACCTGGCCACCGGCCGGGTGCTGTTCTCCGTCGATGACCACGTCGTCATGCCCACCGCCGGCGTCGGCACGGTGTTGCTGCTCATCGAGGTGGCCTCGCGGCTGCGCGACGCCAATTTCGGCGCGTACACGATCCTCGACCGCACGGTGCGCGACTCGGTCGACGGCTCCGGACTCTGGCAGCACCTGCAGGCGCCGTCGCTGCCCGTCGCCGACCTCGCCGCACTGGTGGGAGCCACCAACGACAACCTGGCCACCAACGTGCTGCTGCGCGCGGTGGGCCTGGAGGCCGTGCGCCGTCGCACCGAGGAACTCGGCCTGAGCGGCACCGGCCTGCTCGACCTCGTCCGCGACGCCCGTGGCCCCGACGACGCCCCCAACCTGTCGGTGGGCAGCGCCCGCGAACTCACCTGGCTGTTCACGGCCCTGGCGCGCGGGGAGATCCTCGACGACGAGGGCAGCGAACGGGTTCTCGGCTGGCTGTCGCTGAACTCCGACCTGTCCATGGTGGCCAGCGCGTTCGGCTTCGAGCCGCACGCTCACCGGTCGGCGTCGCACGGCGTGCTGCTGGTCAACTCCACAGGCTCCGACAACGGGGTGCGCAGCGAGGTGGGCGTGTTGCGCGGACCGCGCGCCGGCGTCGCCTACGCCGTGTCGATTTTCTTCGATGACCACAACCTGTCCTCCCGCCTCTCGGTGCTGGACGGCATGCGCTCGGTCGGCCTGGACCTGCTCGAATACGTGCACTGACCCCCCCCACCGAACTGTGAGTTAAGCCCCGGAATCATCGGGTGTGGGGCCTTTTTCACAGTTCGCGGCGCTGGGCCGGGGGGACCCACTGGTGGGCGCGCTCGTTGCGCGCGGCCGCCTCGGCCGTCTCCCGGATGCGGGCGGCGCGGGTGGCCGGCCGCTTGGCCTGGACGATCCACTCCAGGATGCCGCGGCGGGGCGAGCGGGGAAAGGCATCCCAGTTCGCCCGGGCACCGTCGAGAGCGGCGAGGGCCACGGCCAGGTCGGGCGGCACGATCAGGTCCTCGACCTCGTCGAGCCGGGTCCAGGAGCCGTCGGCTTCGGCGGAGCGCACCGCAGCCTCCCCGGCGTCCCGCATCAGTCCCTCGGCGCGGAGCCGTTCGATGCGCTGCTTATTGGGCCTGGACCACGCGCTGCCGCGGCGGCGCGGCGCGAAGTAGAGCATGGTGCGCCGCTCGTCGACCTTGCCGCCCTTGCTGTCGACCCAGCCCACCGCGAGGGCCTCGAGCACGGCCTCCTCGTAGCCGAGCACCGGCATCCCGGAGCCTTGCCGCCAGGTGACCAGCCACACGCCGGTCTTCGTCGTGTGGTTCTTCGCCAGCCAGGCCCGCCACGCGGCCCGGTCGTCCGGGTGCACCCGTTCGGCGTCGTCACTCACGGCCCCACCATAGCCCGCGAACGGTGCGCTGAACCCCGCGAGCCGGGCGCACGCGGCTAGAGCGTCGCATCGTAGGCGTGCTTCAGCCAGGCGGCCACCTCGGAGTCGACCTGGCTGGCCGAGGTGAGCGGGATCCGGGCGGGGAAGTCGGCGCCGAGCTCGGTGGCCGGCCGCAGCCGGGTGCTCGGTGCCACGTCAGGCATCGGTATGCGCAGACCCAGGTCCACACGGTGCCGGGTGGTCGGCTGCACCACGGCGAAGGTGCGCTGCGGTCCGGACAACGCGACGTGCGTGGTGCGCGTCTGGATGCCCACCTCGTCGAGGTCGCCGGCGTACAGCAGCACGGCGTCCAGAATCGGCCGCAGCAACGGGCGGTCGGCATACTGGGCGTCGATCAACTCGTCGGCGGCCCGCACCGTGGAGTCCGGGTAGCCGAACGTCTCGTGCACGAGAAGCGCGCGCGGGTAGCCGCTGAGCCCCTCGGTCCCCAACCACTCGCGCAGGGCGTGTTCGTCGGGTGGGTCCAACTCCTGGATGCGGGCCAGCCAGTGCTCGAGGCCGCTGCCGGTGGACTGCTGCAACATGCCGATCTCCCAGAGCCGGATCGCGGCCCAGGGCAGTGGCTGCTCGTCGGTCATGCAGGCAGGGTACGCCCGCGGCGCCGCCCGCGCACCGATTCTGCGCCGGCAGCGCCGTGGGTTTCGGCTCGTCGCCTAGATGACGCCCAGCGCGAGCATCGCGTCGGCGACCCTGGTGAAGCCGGCGATGTTCGCCCCGGCCACGTAACTTCCCGGTGTCCCGTACTCGTCAGCGGTTTCCAGGCACCGATCGTGGATGCCGCGCATGATCTCGGCGAGACGGTCCTCGGTGTGCTCGAAGGTCCACGAGTCGCGCGACGCGTTCTGCTGCATCTCCAGCGCGCTGGTGGCCACCCCGCCCGCGTTGACGGCCTTCGCGGGAGCGAACAACACGTTGGCCTCCGCCAACAACCGGGCGGCGTTCGGGGTGGTCGGCATGTTCGCGCCCTCGGCGACGATCTGGCAGCCGTTGCGGATCAGCGCCGCGGCACCGTCGGCGTCGAGTTCGTTCTGGGTCGCGCACGGCAGCGCGATGTCGCACGGAACATCCCAAATCGACCCGCCGGCGACGTGCGTGACGCTTCCCGGGCGCAGGGTCGCGTACTCGGCGATCCGTCCCCGGCGCTCACCCTTGACCTCCTTGAGCAGGGCGAGGTCGATCCCGGACGGGTCGACGACGTAACCGCCGGAGTCCGAGCAGGCGATCACGGTGCCGCCGAGCTGGTGCACCTTCTCGATCGCGTAGATCGCGACGTTGCCCGAGCCGGACACGACGACGCGCTTGCCGTCGAAGCCCTGGCCGGCGGCTGTGAGCATCTCGTCGACGAAGAACACGGTGCCGTAGCCGGTCGCTTCGGTGCGCACCTGGGAGCCGCCCCAGCTCAGTCCCTTGCCGGTCATCGTGCCTGACTCGTAGCGGTTGGTGATGCGCTTGTACTGGCCGAACATGTAGCCGATCTCACGCCCGCCGACGCCGATGTCACCGGCCGGGACATCCGTGTACTCGCCCAGGTGCCGATACAGCTCGGTCATGAACGACTGGCAGAAACGCATCACTTCGGCGTCTGAGCGGCCCTTCGGATCAAAGTCTGACCCGCCTTTTCCGCCGCCGATGGGCAGCCCGGTGAGGGAGTTCTTGAAGATCTGCTCGAAGCCCAGGAATTTCACGATGCCGAGGTTGACGCTCGGGTGGAAGCGCAGGCCGCCCTTGTACGGCCCGAGGGCGGAGTTGAACTCCACCCGGAACCCGCGATTCACCTCGATCTTGCCCGAATCCGTCACCCACGGCACCCGGAAGATGATCTGGCGTTCGGGTTCGCACAGGCGTCGGATCACGGCCGAGTCGGCGTATTGCGGATGCTTGGTCACCACCGGTCCGAGACTCTCCAGAACCTCCCGCACCGCCTGGTGGAATTCGGCTTCGCCCGGGTTCCGGTCGAGGACCTCCTCGAAAATTGGAACCAACTGCCTGTCGAGCACCGACATAGATCTCCTTAGTGCATGGGGGAGCCGAAGGCAGCTCGGCGGCTGCGTGATGGGTTCGGCCTTTCCACCGTACCGGCTCCACCCGGCAGGGGCATTCGGGGTGCCCGTTGCCCGCGCAGCGCGACGCTCAGTCGATCAGGTCGGCGGCGTGCAAGCGGCGCAGCACCTCGACACCGGCCGGCGGGCACCGCTGTTGGTCGGCCGAGGTGGCCCAGTGCACGGCGCTGACCTCGGCGCTGGCCGCGGGTTCATCGGTGGTCTGAGCCCCGAAGACGCTCATCCGCACCAGCCGGCCGTCGGGTTCGCCGTGTGCCTGGATCAGCACGGTGAACAGGAGGTCGAGTTCGGCGGGGTCCAGGCGCACGGTGACCTCTTCCCAGGCTTCCCTGGCGGCCGCATCCGCCTCGCCCTCGCCGGGGTCGATCTTGCCGCCGGGCATGAACCAGACGTCCCGCCCGCGGGCGGTGACCATGAGCACCCGGCGGTCACGGATGAGTGCGACGGCGGCGACCAGGATGTCGGGGTGCGCGCCGGCGGGCGCGGCCGGAGCGTCGCTCACGCGCGGGCGAAGGCCGAGGCGTCCCGCACCTGCTCGGGGGTCGGCCGCACGCCGGTGTAGCGCTCGAACTGTTCGGCGGCCTGCAGGGCGATGACCTCCGCGCCGGTGATGACGGACTTGCCGGCCGCCCGCGCCGCGAGGATCAGCGGCGTCTCAGCGGGCAGCGCCACGACGTCGAAGACGGTGTCGGCTGCGGCGACGGCCGCGGCAGTGAAGGCGGACTCGGTGGCCTGCGCGCCGCCGGCCATGCCGATCGGGGTGACGTTCACCAGCAGCGGCGCTGTCGCGGTGCCGGGCTCGGCCAGCCAGCTGTAGCCGAGCTCGTCGGCCAGGGCCCGGCCGCGGCTCTCGTTGCGGGCCACGATGGTGCCCGCGGCGAAGCCGGTGTCGCGGAGGGCCGCACCGACGGCCTTGGCCATGCCGCCGGAGCCGCGCAGCAGGAACGGGGTGGCCGGGTCGAGGTTGTTGGCTCTGAGCAGGTCGGCCGCAGCGATGTAGTCGGTGTTGTACGCCCGCAGGTAGCCGTCGTCGTTGACGATGGTGTTCACCGACTGGATGGCCGTGGCCGAGGCGTCGAGTTCGTCCACGAGAGCGATGACATCCTCCTTGAACGGCATCGACACCGAGCAGCCGCGGATGCCGAGCGCCCGTACCCCGGTGATGGCGCCGGCCAGGTCGGTCGAGGTGAACGCCTTGTAGACGAAGTCCAGCCCGAACTGCTCGTAGAGGTAGTTGTGGAACCGGGTGCCGAAGTTGCTCGGCCGCGCGGCCAGCGAGATGCAGAGCCGGGTGTCCTTGTTGAGCGGGGGCTTGGTCGGAGTCGTCAGTGGGGGCTTCGTTGTGTCAGTCATCGCCTCCAATGCTACGGCCCGCCCGGATTTTCACCCGGGCGGGCCGCAGTACTGACGAGGAAGGGACGCTGCTCAGCAGCACCGGCCCTGGGGGTTGGTGTCCTGACGGTCGGTCTGGTCGCGCCAGAACTCCCGTTCGGTCAGCACCGGTGCCGAGGCATCCGTGCCGTGCACCGACTCGTGGTGCGCGCGGTAATTGTCGTAGGCATCCTCACCCATGACCCCTCTGACGTACCAGGCGAGCCCGGCCGCGGCCGAGCGCACCGCGGTGGCGACGCGCATCAGTGCTGGCCTGACATCAGTGCTCGCGCGCCTTGCGCTTGCCGGTCTTCGGGAGGGCGTCCCAGAGGGCCTGGTTGGCCTTCTCGGCCGGCGTGGCCATGATGCCCGCCGGCGCGAAGATCCGCGACGGCACGGCCGGGTCCTCGCTGGTCGAACTGGAGTGGGTCTTCCACGCGTTCCAGGTGGCCTGCAGCGCGGTGAAGATCACGACCACGGCGAGGGTGACGAAGACTATCGAGAGGATGCCCTGCACCATGGTGTTGCGCACCACGGCCTCCATCGCCTCAACCGAGGTGGCCGTGCCGAAGCTCGTCTCCCCGGCGGCCAGGGCATTGGAGAACGCGGCGTTCTGGGCGAAGTAGCCCACCGACGGCACGGTCGAGAAGATCTTCAGGATCGAGGCAGTGATGGTCACGACGGCCGCGAAGCCGAGTGGCAGCGCCACGATCCAGATGTACTTGAACAGTCCGCGCTTGGCCACGATGGCCATACACACGGCGAGGGCGATCGCAGCCAGCAGCTGGTTGGCGATACCGAACAGCGGGAACAGCGTGTTGATGCCGCCGAGCGGGTCGGTGACGCCCATCACGAGCACCGCGCCCCAGGCTGCGACCATGATGCCGGTGCAGATCCAGGCGCCGGTGCGCCAGCTGGTGTCCTTGAACTTCGGGAAGATGTTGCCCAGGCTGTCCTGCAGCATGAACCGCGCGACGCGGGTGCCGGCATCCACTGCCGTGAGGATGAACAGCGCCTCGAACATGATCGCGAAGTGATACCAGAACGCCATCATGCCGCTGCCGCCGGCGACCTGCTGCATGATGTTGGCCAGCCCCACCGACAGGGTCGGGGCGCCACCGGTGCGGGACACGATCGATTCCTCGCCGACGTTGATCGCGGTCTGGGTGAGGAGCTCAGGGGTGACGCTCACGCCGGTCAGGCCCAGGCCGTTCACGAACGCGGCCGCGCCCTGCACGGTGCCGCCGGTGAGGGCGGGTGACGCGTTCATGGCGTAGTAGATGCCCTGGTCGATCGACAGCGCGGCCACGAGGGCCATGATCGCCACGAAGGACTCCATCAGCATGCCGCCGTACCCGATGAACCGGCTCTGGCGTTCCTTCTCGATCAGCTTGGGCGTGGTGCCGGAGGCGATCAGCGCGTGGAATCCGCTCAACGCACCGCAGGCGATGGTGACGAAGAGGAACGGGAAGAGGGTGCCGCTGACGACAGGGCCGGCGCCGCTGGAGGCGAACTCGGTGACCGCGGGAACCAGGATCTCGGGCCGCACGATGATGATCGCGATGGCGAGCATGCCGATGGTGCCGATCTTCATGAAGGTGGAGAGGTAGTCGCGCGGGGCCAGCAGCAGCCAGACCGGCAGGATGGCGGCGATGAAACCGTAGACGATGATGCCGATCGCCAGCGGCACCTTGTCGATGGTGAAGAGGGCCGCGCCCCACGTGGTTTCGCTGATCGCGCCACCGCCGACGATCGCGGCGATGAGCAGCACGAAGCCGATGATCGAGATCTCGGTGACCTTGCCCGGGCGCAGGAAGCGCAGGTAGCAGCCCATGAACAGGGCGATCGGGATGGTCATGCCAACCGAGAAGACGCCCCAGGCGCTCTCGGCGAGGGCGTTGACCACGACGAGGGCGAGGATGGCCACGATGATGACCATGATCGTGAGCGTGGCGAGCAGGGCGGCGGTGCCACCGACCCGGCCGAGCTCGTCGCGGGCCATCTGGCCCAGCGACCGGCCGCCACGGCGCATCGAGAAGAACAGCACCAGGTAGTCCTGCACCGCACCGGCGAACACCACCCCGACGATGATCCAGATCGTGCCGGGCAGGTAACCCATCTGCGCGGCGAGAACCGGGCCCACCAGGGGGCCGGCGCCTGCGATGGCGGCGAAGTGGTGGCCGAAGAGCACCCGGCGGTCGGTGGCGGCGTAGTCCTTGCCGTCGGCCTTGTACTCGGCGGGGGTCGCCCGCCGGTCATCCGGGTGAAGCAGGTGCTTCTGGATGTAGTTGGAGTAGAACCGGTACCCGATCAGGTACGTGCAGATGGCGGCGAAGACGAACCAGATGGCGTTCACGGTCTCGCCGCGGACGACGGCCAGCATCACCCAGCTCAGCCCGCCGAGCAGCGCGATGGCCAGCCAGATCGCGATCTTCACCGGGGTCCAGTGGGCCTCCTCGGCCTCGTGGATTCTGGGATCCAGGGCCACCGGCGGAAGGGCCGGGTCCTGGGTCAGGTCTGGATCGTCGGTTGCGCCTTGCGGAATGCTGGACGTCGCGCCCATCGGTACTCCTCTTTGAGGTACACGGTCTATGAAAACACAGAGAAACTCACAGCATTTTGCCGGGTAACTCGGTAACGGTAACACTCGTCGCGCTCGGCAACGGTGCCATTGGTCCCCCTGGTGACGTGTCGTGAGGTGCGAATGTCACGGATGAGCCGCGCTGGTGAACACATCGTTGAGGGTGACGGTGGTCAGCCCGCGGTCGTGCAGCAGCGCGCGTAACTGCGGGAAAACGTTGGTGACCGGTTCGAAGTTGAGGTGCCCGATCACGATGTGTTGAGGCAGGAACCAGGTGGTCGCGAAATCCACCACCTGTTGTTCGGTGAGGAGCCCCGAGTCCGCCAGCGACCCGTACCAGGTGGTCGGGACCGTGTAACCCAGCGCGGCGGCCAGGGCATCCACCCGATCGTCGTGCACGCCGTACGGCGGCCGGAAGTAGGGCCGGGCGTCGACGCCGTAGGTGTCGCTGAGGAAGTCGTGGTTGCGCTGGAGTTCGGTGGTGACGTCGGCGTCACTGAGGGTGCTGAGGTCGGGGTGTGACCAGGTGTGGTTGCCCAGCTGGATCTGGCCGGTCTGCACGAGCGGCCGGAGCCGGTCGGCGTTGTCGGTCCAGGCGTCGTAACAGCCGGTGACGAAGAAGGTGAGCCTGGTGCCCGTCTCGGCGGCGAAGCGGATGTACCGGGCCAGCACCTCGCTGCTGGAGCCGTCGTCGACGGTCCAGGCCAGCAGGGTGCCCTCGCCGGGCAGGTCGGACAGGGTGCCGGGCGGCACCGGAACCCGCACCAGACCGGGCGCGGGCTGGGCGACGGGCACGGGCGGCGGTACCGCGCCGGGCAACGGCCGGGGGAGCGGGCTGGGAGTCGGTGGCGTCGTCGTTGCCGGGACGCTCGGGCGCGGGGCGGCTGCGAGGGTCGCGCAGCCGGCAAGGGTGAGGGAAAGGCCAAGCGAGGCCAGCACGGTGCGCCGGGTGAGGGCGGGGTCCTGCCGCACGGCGGTCCTCCCCCCGGAGCCGGTCGTTGGAGCCGATGGAAAGCCAGAACAAGCCGGGCGTGAGTCGAACGAGTCGAAGATATCGCCGCTGCCGGCCGCTGACAACGCCCGTAATCGGGGGCCGTGCCCGCATCGCTAAAATGGACGAATCCGTACCCGAGCCTCTGCCCGGTATTTTGACCATCCTTTTGGACCATTGGAGCCACCGTGGCCGCACTTTCCCGTCTTGATTCCGTCATCGCCCTCGCCCGCCACCGCGGCTTCGTCTTCCAGGCCGGTGAGATCTACGGCGGCAGCCGGTCGGCCTGGGACTACGGGCCCCTCGGTGTGGAGCTGAAGGAGAACATCAAGAAGCAGTGGTGGCGGTTCATGGTCACCAGCCGCGACGACGTCGTGGGCCTGGACTCCTCGGTCATCCTGCCGCGCAAGGTCTGGGAGGCCTCCGGCCACGTCGAGGTCTTCTCCGACCCGCTGGTGGAGTGCACCAGCTGCCACAAGCGCTTCCGCGAGGACCACCTGGTGGAGGAGTTCGAGGAGAAGAAGGGCCGCGCCCCCGAGGGCGGCATCGACGGCATCGCCTGCCCCAACTGCGGCAACCGGCACACCTGGACCGAGCCGCGCGCATTCTCGGGCCTGCTCAAGACCTTCCTCGGCCCGGTCGACGACGAGGCCGGCATGCACTATCTGCGCCCGGAGACCGCGCAGGGCATCTTCGTGAACTTCGCCAACGTGCTCCAGGCGGCGCGCATGAAGCCCCCGTTCGGCATCGGCCAGATCGGCAAGAGCTTCCGCAACGAGATCACCCCCGGAAACTTCATCTTCCGCACCCGCGAGTTCGAGCAGATGGAGATGGAGTTCTTCGTCGAGCCCGGCAGTGACGAGGAATGGCACCAGTACTGGATCGACCAGCGGATGAGCTGGTACACGGGTCTGGGCATCAACATCGAGAACCTCCGCCTGTTCGAGCACCCCGCGGAGAAGCTCTCGCACTACTCCAAGCGCACCGTCGACATCGAGTACCGCTTCGGCTTCTCCGGCAGCGAGTTCGGTGAACTCGAGGGTGTCGCCAACCGCACCGACTTCGACCTCAAGACGCACTCGGAGGCGTCGGGCAAGGACCTCTCCTACTTCGACCAGACCAAGAACGAACGCTGGGTCCCCTATGTGATCGAGCCCGCTGCCGGCCTGACCCGCTCGCTGATGGCGTTCCTGGTGGATGCGTACCACGAGGAAGAAGTGCCCAACGCGAAGGGCGGCGTCGACAAGCGCACCGTGCTCAAGCTCGACCCGCGCCTGGCCCCGATCAAGGCCGCCGTGCTGCCGTTGAGTCGCAACGAGGCCCTCTCACCGATGGCCCGCTCGCTGGCCGCGCGCCTGCGCGAATCGTGGAACGTGGACTTCGACGACGCCGGCGCCATCGGCCGTCGTTACCGCCGCCAGGACGAGATCGGCACGCCGTACTGCATCACGGTGGACTTCGACTCGCTCGAGGACCAGGCCGTCACCGTGCGTGACCGCGACACCATGGCGCAGGAGCGGGTGCCCCTGGCCGAGCTCGACGCCTACCTGGCCGTGCGCCTGCGCGGAGCGTAACCCGCCCCATCCGGCGCCTGACCCGCTTGAGCGTTTCGCGGGTCGGGCGCCGCTGTGCGCGTGGCACGCCACCCGCAGAGCGGCGCCGCACCCGCATAACTCCGGATGCTGCGCCTCCGGGCTACCGTGACGGCCGGGTCAGGACGCGGCGTCGGAGACGCCGGCCGCGCCGGGCAGCCCGACGGGCGCCGCCGCGGTCTCCGGCAGGGTCACCTCGATGCCGAACAGGGCGTCGAGCCCGCCGAGGAACGCTTCCTGATCGCCGGCGCGGGCCAGCTCGCGGGAACGCACCATGGGCGTGTGCAACAGCACCCCGGCGAGGTGCCGCAGGGCGGATTCGGTCTGCTCGCTGGTGTCACCGCGCCGCCTGGCCCGCTCGATCTCCCCGTCGAGGATGTCGAAGACGTGCGAACGCAGTGCCACGACGGCGGGCGCCAGGCTCTGCTCCTCGGCCACGGCCGAGAACTTCCTGGCGGCGCGGCCCACCAGCTCTCGCGCCTCGCTGGTGGCGTTGAGCTGTTCGAGCGGGGCGTGGATGCGGATGGTCTCGAGGTCGAGCAGCTCCACCCCGGGCACGTCGCTGACGTCGGGGTCGACGTTTCGCGGCAGGCCGAGGTCGATGACCAGCTGGCGGGCCGCCTCGGCCTCGGAACCGACGGGACAGGAGCGCACGGGACCGGCCTCGGCAACCGGCGCACCGACACCGGCGTGCGTCGCGGCGAGGAGCGCCCGGCCGGCGGTGAGGATGCCCGCATCGATGACGTGGTGATCGACGGTGGTGCAGGTGAGGATCAGGTCGGCCAGGGCGGTCTCGGCGGCCAGGGAATCGGCATCCGTCGACACGGCCGAGATGTCGTGGGCCACGGCGAACTTCTCGGCCCGGCCCGACGACGAGTAGACCCGCACGTCGGTGACGCCGAGTTCACGGAGGGCCGCCAGCGAGGCGCCGGCGTACCGGCCGGTGCCCACGAGCAGCACCCGGGTGTGTGCCCAGTCGGTGACCCGGCTCTCGGCCAGTTCAAGCGCCAGACGCACCAGGGAGCGGCCGGCGGCGCCGATGCCGGTGTGGTTCTTCACGCCGCGGGAGGTCTGCGAGGCGCGCTGGAACAGGCGCTCCAGCTCGGGGCTGGTGGTGCCGGCGGCGCGGGCCTCCTCGAGGGAGCGCCGCACCTGGCCGGCGATCTCGCCCTCGCCGACGACCACGGACTCGAGTCCGCTGGTCACGGCGAAGAGATGCTCGGCCACGCCGTTGCCGTGCACAAGGTCAAGGGTGTCGCGCAGCAGCGCGGCGCTCACGCCGGTGCTCTCGCTCACGGCGTCGATCGCGGCGTAGACCGCGGGAAGCGGGGAGACCCCGAACGGTTCGTCGAGGTCGAGGTAGGCCTCGAAGCGGTTGCAGGTGGCCACGACCACGGCCCCGCTGAGGGCATCGTGCCCCGTGAGCATCCCGCCCGCTGCCGAGTCGGCGCCCACAGACAGCTTTTCGAGCACGTCAAAGCTGGAGTTCTTGTGGTTCGCGGACAAACAAATCAACACCGCTTGATTCTACGGTGTGTGCAACAACACCTCGAATCGTTCCCCCGGCCGATGTAGAGGACAATCGAGAGTGATGAACCTCGCGACGACACACCCACTTTCTTCCGGCCTCACCGCAGACTCCCGGCTCGTGCGGGCATACCAGGGCACCCGTCCGGACGTGACTCCGGTCTGGTTCATGCGCCAGGCCGGCCGCTCGCTGCCCGAGTACCGCGAGCTGCGGGTGGGCACCCGGATGCTCGACGCCTGCCTGGACCCCGCCATGGCCAGCGAGATCACCCTGCAGCCGATACGCCGGCACGGTGTCGACGCGGGCATCCTGTTCAGCGACATCGTGGTGCCCCTCAAGCTCGTGGGCGTGGACGTGGAGATCGTGGCCGGCAAGGGCCCGGTGCTCGCCAAGGCCGTGCGCACCGCGGCGGATGTCGACAGTCTCACCGCGCTCGACCCCGCCGTGCTCGACACGGCATTGGCCCCGATCAGGGAGGCCGTCGCGCTCACCGTCGCTGCGCTGGGCTCGACCCCGCTGATCGGTTTCGCCGGGGCGCCGTTCACCCTCGCCGCGTACATCGTCGAGGGTGGACCGTCCAAGGACCACATCCACGCCCGCACGCTCATGCACTCGGATCCGGACGCGTGGGCCCGGCTGATGGCCTGGACCGCCGAGGTCACCGGCCGGTTCCTCCGCGCCCAGGTGCTCGCCGGCGCCAGCGCTGCGCAGCTGTTCGACTCCTGGGCCGGCGCCCTCTCGCTCAACGACTACACCCGCTTCGTCGCCCCGGCGTCCACCGCCGCGATCGCGCACGTGCGCGACCTCACCTACACGGAACCCGCCGCCGACGCGGCCGCCGATCCGGAGTCGATCCGGCGCAACGTACCCGTCGTGCACTTCGGCGTCGGCACCGGCGAATTGCTCAAGGCCATGCACGGCATCGGCGCCGACGTCGTCGGGGTGGACTACAGGGTGCCGCTGGATGAGGCCAGCCGGCGCCTCGGCGGTGTCGTGCCGGTGCAGGGCAACATCGACCCCGCCCTGCTGAACGCGCCCTGGCCGGTGCTGGAAGCACACGTTCTCGACGTGCTCGAGCGCGGCCGCACGGCGCCGTCCCACGTGCTCAACCTGGGCCACGGTGTGCCGCCGGAGACGAACCCCGACGTGCTCACCCGGCTCGTGGAGTTCGTGCACAGCACGACGTCGAGTACCTCCAGCGCGTCCTAGAACACCGCTCACTCGAGCACGTGCCGGCGGTAGCCGCCGGCGGAAAGCAAGGTCATGAAGGACGTTCTGGTCATCGGCGGAGGTGTCGCCGGTCTGGTGGCCGCCCGCGAGTGCGCCCACCTCGGGCTCAGCGTTGTCGTGCTGGAGACCGCAGACGCGCCGGGCGGAGCCGTGGCCGGCCACGAGGTCGCCGGCCTCCGGCTCGATGCCGGTGCGGAGAGCTTCGCCGTGCGCGGCAACACCGTGGCGGCCTTCATCGCCGACCTCGGCCTCACCGCCGAGATCATCGAACCGAACCCGGCCGGGGCCTGGCTGCACCTGCCGCCGCACCGGCCCGGCGGAGCCCCGATGTCGGTGCCGCTGCCCAAGGCCGGCGTGCTCGGCATTCCGGGCTCACCGCTGGCCGAGGACGTGCGCCGCGCGATCGGCTGGTCCGGCGCCCTGCGCGCCTACGCCGACAGGCTGATGCCGGTGCTCAAGATCGGCCGTGAGCAGAGCCTCGGTGAGCTCGTCGGCAAACGGATGGGCACCAAGGTGCTCGAACGCCTGGTCAACCCGGTCGCCGGCGGCGTCTACGCCACCGCGGCCGCCGACCTCGAGGTCGACGTCGTGGCCCCTGGCCTCAACCGCGCCCTCACCACGGCCGGGTCGCTCTCCGGCGCCGTCACGGCTCTCCGCACCGCCGCACCGGCCGGTTCCGCCGTCCGCGGGCTGAACGGCGGCATGCACCGCCTCGTCGCCGCCCTCGTCACCGATCTCGACACCTACGACGTCGAGATCCGCACGAGCACCGCCGCGACCGGCCTCACGCCCGTTGACACCGAAGAAACCGGCGCCGACGGCACCGTGACGACCACCCGCACGTGGGCCGTCCGGCTTGCCCCGACGGCGGATGCCGAGGCCGCGGCCGACGCCGAGCCGGGCACCCTCGAAGCCCGGCAGGTCATCCTCGCCGTGCCGGCGGCAGCCGCCCTGGCCCTGCTGGCCCCGCTTGGCGCCGAATTCGCTGCTCTCGCCGCCCTGGACTGGCCGGAACCGGCCGCCGTGGAGCTCGCCACACTGGTGCTCGACGCCCCGGTGCTGGACGCGCATCCGCGCGGCACCGGCGCGCTCGTGGCGGAGGGGACCCCTGGCGTCACCGCCAAGGCGATCACCCACGTCACCGCCAAGTGGGCCTGGGTGGATGCCCTCACGCCGCCCGGCCGGCACATCGTGCGGCTCTCCTACGGACGCGCCGGCGCCCCGGTGCCGACCCTCGGCCTCAGCGACGACCAGCTGCAGCAGCTCGCCGTGCAGGACGCCGCCGCGATCCTCGGGGTGGACCTCGCCAACAGTCAGGTGGCCGGTTTCGCCCGCACGCTGTGGGCCGACGGCCTCTCGCCGGCCACGATCGGCGCGCCCGAACGCATCCGCCGGGTGCGGGAGGTCGTCGAGACCACGCCCGGCCTCGACGTGACCGGTGGCTGGCTCTCCGGCACCGGCCTGGCCTCGGTGATACCCGACGCCCTCGCGGCGGGTATCCGGGTCAGGCGGGCAGTGCTAGACCTCTGATCAGGAGTCTTTTAGGTGCCGTACACATGTGCCTCCCCGGGCTGGGGGGCTACGCTGGCAACTCATGAACGTATAGGAATGGAGTCACAATGCGGGGAAAGCTTCTTTTCATCACGGGTGGCCTCGTGGGCTATGTGCTGGGTGCACGCGCCGGACGTCAGCGCTACGACCAGATCGCGTCGGCCGCCTCGGACCTGTGGAACCGGCCGCCCGTGCAGAGGCGCGTGAACGAGGTCAAGGACTTCGCCCTCGAGCGTGTCGGCGACGTTCCCGGCGCACTCTACGAAGCGGGCAAGAAGGTCGCTTCTGCAGTGTCGAACAAGACCGACAAGACCAAGGGCGCCCCGGCCACCGGCACGTCCGGCGCCGCCACCGCGGCCACGAAGGCCGCCGCATCCGCCACGAAATCGGCCAAGGCGGCGGCGGATTCTGCCACCTCCGCGGCTGATTCCGCGAAGGCCGCCGACGACACCTCGGCCGCGCAGTAATCTCACAGACGACAGTCCAAGGAAGGATGCCAGTGAGCAACAGCGGGTACAACCCCAAGAGCAAGCAGTCACTGTTCACGCTCCTCAGCGAGCTTCCCGGTCAGATCGTGGATCTGGTCAAGGCCGAGATCGACGCCTTCAAGGCCGACATCTCCGGCAAGGCCAAGAACGTCGGCATCGGCCTGGGTCTGTTCATCGGTGCCGCGGTGTTCGGCTTCTTCGCGATCATCGTGTTCATCGCCCTGGCCGTGATCGCTCTCGACCTCGTGCTGCCGCTTTGGCTGGCCGCCCTCATCGTGGCCGTCGCGCTGCTCCTGATCGCGGTGATCCTGGCCCTGATCGGGCTCAACCGGGTCAAAAAGGGCACCCGCCACGACCCGGATGGCGTGACCGCGAGCATCCAGAAGGACGTCGACGCATTCAAGGGAGTTGGCGAGTATGAGCACTGACAAGAGCCCGGAGACCACGCCGGAACACCGAAGCACCGCCGAGTTGCGCTCCGAAGCCGACCGGGCGCGTTCCGCGCTCGCCGGCACGCTGGACGCCATCGAGTACAAGCTCAATGTGCCCAAGCAGATCAAGATCAATACCCGGCGCTTCACCCTCGGGTTGCACAGGCTCGGCGATGACAACCCTCTCGCCCTGGCCGGCGTCGCCCTGGGTGCTGCCGCGGCAGCGGGAACAATCGTGTGGTGGGGCGTGAAAACGGTCCTCGACCGCCGCTGAGCGCGCGGGTGGGCGGGTCTACTTTTGGCTCTCCGGGCAAAGCGGTGGAGACTAGTACACATGACTCACCCGGCTGCCGGAGAGGCAGTAGACATGACCACGCCCACCCCCGCTACACACACCTCATCAGAGGCTGAACCCACCGAGGCCTCGCCCTCCGGATTCACCCTCTTCACGGTGCTGCGCAAGGACCCGGCCAACCCCGACGACCTCGACGGTCGCGACGTGCCGCGGTTCGTCGACGAACTCGACGACATCATCGCCCTGGTCGAGGCCGAGGGCGTGACCCTGCGCGGGATCTACGACGTCTCCGGCCTCCGCGCCGATGCCGACGCGATGCTCTGGACCCATGCTGATGAGGCTCAGACCTTGCAGTGGGCCAACCGGGAGCTGCGCCGCAGCCGCCTGCTCAAGAGCCTGCTGCCCACCTGGAACGCCATGGGTGTGCACCGCGACGCCGAGTTCAACAAGAGCCACGTGCCCGGCTTCCTGCGCGGCGTCGAGCCCAAGGCCTGGCTCACCGTCTACCCCTTCGTGCGCAGCTTCGAGTGGTATCTGCTGCCCGAGGCCGAGCGCAGCAAGATGCTCGCTGACCACGGCCGCAAGGGTGCCGCGTTCCGCGGCGCCATCGCCAACACAGTGTCGTCGTTCGCGCTGGGCGACTACGAGTGGCTGCTGCCGATCGAGTCCGACGAGCTCACCGAGCTTGTCGACCTGATGCGGGAGCTCCGCGCCACGGAGGCCCGTCGTCATGTGCGCGAGGAGGTGCCGTTCTACACCGGACGGCGCATCTCGACCGCCGAGCTTGTGGAGGTCCTGCAGTAATGACGAACTACGACGCCATCCTGCTCGCCGGCTTCGGCGGACCAGAGGGCCAGGACGACGTGATCCCGTTCCTGCGCAACGTCACCCGTGGCCGCGGCATTCCGGAGGAACGCCTCGAAGAGGTCGCGGTGCACTACCGCCACTTCGGCGGCATCAGCCCGATCAACCAGCAGAACCGCGTGCTGCGCGCCGCCCTGCAGGCCGAACTGGACCGTCGCGGCATCAACCTGCCGGTGATCTGGGGCAACCGCAACTGGGCGCCCTACCTGCCGGACACCATCGCCGAGGCGCACGCCAACGGCCAGGACCGCCTGCTCGCCATCGCCACCAGCGCGTACAGCTCCTACTCCGGCTGCCGCCAGTACCGGGAGGACTTCGCCCAGGCGCTGGACACCACCGGACTGACCGGCACCGTGCAGATCGACAAGATCCGCCAGTTCTTCGACCACCCCGGCTTCGTCACCCCGTTCATCACCGGTGTGCGCCAGGGCCTGGCTGACGTCGAAGCCGCGAACCCCGGCATCAACCTCAGCACCGAGGTCGAGGTGCTGTTCAGCACCCACTCGATCCCGTCCACGGACGCCGCCAAGAGCGGGCCCGCCGAGCGCGGCTTCGGGGAGGGTGGTGCATACGCCGCCCAGCACCTGGCCGTCGCCGACGTGGTCATGCAGGGCCTCGAGTCCCCGTGGCAGCTGGTCTACCAGTCCCGCAGCGGCCCCCCCAGCATGCCGTGGCTCGAGCCCGACATCAACGACGCCATCGCGCTGCTGCCGGCGCGCGGCATCCGCGCCGTCGTCATCGTGCCACTCGGCTTCGTCAGCGACCACATGGAGGTCATGTGGGACCTCGACAACGAGGCCACCGAAACGGCGAAGGAACACGGTCTGTTCTCGGTGCGGGTGCCCACCCCCGGCGCTGACCCGGTCTACGTGAGCGGCTTGATCGACCTCGTCGAGGAACGTCTCAACGACGTGCCCGTTGAGGGCCGTCCAGCCCTGACCGACCTCGGCCCCTGGTACGACATCTGCCGGCCGGGCTGCTGCGAGAACGTGCGCCTCGGTTTCAAGCCGGCCGTCGCCGGTGTAGCGCCGTGAGCACCATCCGCGTCGGCACCCGGGGCAGCGCCCTGGCCATGGCCCAGACCACGGCCGTCGCCAACCGCATCCAGGCCGCGACCGGTGGCGAGGTGGAGATCATCCCGATCACCACGCACGGCGACGTGTCCCGTGAATCCCTCTCCAGCCTGGGCGGCACCGGCGTCTTCGCCAGTGCCCTGCGCGAGGCCCTGCTGAACGACGAGTGCGACGTTGTTGTGCATTCGTTCAAGGACCTGCCCACCGAGGAGTACCCGGGCCTCGTCATCGGCGCCACGCCCAAGCGCGCCGATGCCAGGGATGTACTCTGCGCCAGGGAGGGCTACACCCTGGCCACCCTGCCCGAGGGCGCCACGGTCGGTACCGGGTCTCCCCGCCGCGCGGCGCAGCTGCGCGCCCAGCGTCCCGACCTGGAGGTCGTCGACATCCGCGGCAACGTCGGCACCCGGCTCGCGCTCGTCGCCGACGAGAAGCTGCACGCCGTAGTGCTCGCCGCGGCGGGCTTGGGCCGCCTGGGCCTGCTGGAGAACATGGCCACCGACTACCTGGAACTCTCCGACTGGCCCACCGCGCCGGGGCAGGGCGCCCTGGCCATCGAGGTGCGCCAGGGTAAGCCGGACCGCCTGCTCACCAAGGCCCTCGCCGTGCTCAACCACGCCACCACCCACGCCACAGTGACGGCCGAGCGCCACGTGCTCGCCCGGCTCGAGGCCGGCTGCGCGGCCCCGATCGGGGCCACCGCTGTGCTCGACGACGGCCTGCTGTTCCTCACCGCCACCGTGTACAGCCCGGATGGCACCCGCCGGATCACCGCATCGCACGCGGCGACCCCCGAGTCGCACTCCGCTGTCGACCTGCAGGATGCCGCCCTCGACGTCGCCGAGCGCGCCGCCCGAGAGCTTCTGGCCGGCGGGGCCGCCGAGATCGCCCCGCTGTCGGTGACCCTGTGAGCGCCGTGCGGCACAATCCGGACAAGCCGTTGGCCGGCTGGCGGGTCCTCGTGCCCCGCGGCGGGCCCTGGGGTGACCAGGTGGCCGCGAACCTGCGCTCGCGCGGCGCCATGCCGATCGTCGCTCCGATGATCAACTTCGCGCCCACCGACGACGCCGCGTCCCTCGACACGGCCCTGGCCAAACTCGCCGCCGGCGACTTCGACTGGATGACCGTCACCAGCGCCACCACCGTCGATGTGCTCTCCTCCCACCGGGCCGTCGTGGCGCCGGGCACCCGCATCGCCGCGGTCGGCGAGACCACCGCCGCCGCGCTCGTGGCCGCGGGCTATCACGTCGACATCGTCCCGTCCGAGGACAACTCGGCCAAGGGCCTGCTCGCCGACTGGGAAGCCGCCACCCACGGCGTCATCCCGCTTCGCATCCTCACCCTGCGGTCCGAGATCGCCAAACCGCTGCTCACCGAGGGCCTGCGCCGCATCGGTCACGACGTCGAGTCCGTCGTGGCCTACCGCACCGTCGGGGTGCCGGTCTCCGACCGGGTCGTCGCCGACATCAAGGCAGGACGGGTGCACGCGGTCCTGGTCACCAGCGGGAGCGTCGCGCAGCAGGTGCAGGATCAGCTCGGCCCGATTCCCCGGACCACCCTGGTCGCTTGTATCGGCCCGCGCACGGCGAAGGATGCGGCGGCCATCGGTCTGCGCGTGGACGTGATCGCCGACGAGCGCAGCGCCGAGTCCCTCATCGAGGCTCTCGTGGGTCTCGCTCCCCGGGACCTGTAGAACAGCTGGGAGTGCATTGCACTTTGTGCGTCGTTGCACTTAGTGTAAGTATGTGATTCCGCCCCTCATCGCCCCCGATCGGCGTGCCGACATCAAGGCACGGCATCGTCGGGCGATCCTGGATGCCGCCGACGCGCTGATCCGCGAACGGGGCAAGCCTCAATTCAGTGTCAACGAACTCGCCGACCGTGCCGACGTCTCCCGGCGCACGGTATTCAATCACTTCACCTCGCTCGACGACGTGATCATGACGACCTGCACCCGGTTGCTCGGCGTCACCGTCGACGACTTCCGGGCGGCAACGCGGGCGACGCCCGCGGGCGATGGCAGTCGGGTGGCTCTCTTCGACGAGATCACCACGGCCCTTCGTGCCGTCGACCTGCCCACCGTGGTCGCCTACCTCTGGGGCGTCCTCGCCGCGGATGGCGAGAACGGCCGCTCCCAGCACGCTCTCACCGACGTCTTCACCCGCGCCACCGAGCAGCTCTCCGCCGAGATCGCCGATCGCAGCACCGCCATCGACGCGTTCGAGGTGGCGATCCTGGTCAGCACGGTGATGAACGGCGTCGCGGTCGTGTCGGTGCACTGGATCGCCACGACGGGCGCCACGCTCGACGAGTCCTCCCGGACGGTGTGGGACGACCTGCTCAACCGCCTCATCGCCACCATCCGAATGGGCTACTCGGCGTCCAGCTGACCCACACCCTCCTCGAGCTTCTGTACCCACTCTCTTCCCGATGACGCGATGCGAGTTCCCCTCCCGTCACTAGGCAAACACGAAAGAACCTGAGGATTATGGCATCCCTTCTCTACCGACTCGGTCGGTTCTCCGCCCATCGGGCCTGGCTGGTCATCGTCGCGTGGGTGGTCATTCTCGGCCTCGCCGGCGGCGCCTTCGCCCTCTTCGGCGGCACTCTCACCTCGGCGGTGAGCATCCCCGGCACCGCCACCCAGAAGGTGAGCGACGAGCTCGCCGAGAAGTTCCCCGCCGCCAGCGGTGGTCGGGGCTCCGTCGTTTTCACCACCACCGACGACACGGCGTTCACGGCCGAGCAGAAAACGGCGATCGGTGAGCTGCTCGCCGACACCGTCGAGCTCGACAACGTGACGTCGAGTACCAACCCCTTCGACACGCAAGCGCAGATCGACGGCCAGGCCCAGCAGATCATCGACGGCCGCCAGCAGATCGTCGACGGCACGACCCAGATAGATGCCGGGCAGGCGCAGATCGACGCGGCCACCGCCCAGCTCGCTGCCGGTCAGGCACAGCTCGACGCTGCCCGCAGCCAGGCGGAGGCGGCCGGACAACTCGCCGCCGCCCAGCCGGCGCTGGATGAGCAGCAGGCCCAGCTTGACGCGGGCGCTGCAGCCATCGCCGAGCAGCAGGCCACTCTCGATGCGGGCCGCACCGCCCTGGAGACGCAGAGCACCACCCTGGAACAGGGCTCCGACCTGCTCGACCTGGCCGCGGGCATCCGCCAGGTATCGGACGATGAGACGACCGCGGTCGCGAGCCTGCAGTTCGACACGTCGCTCAACCAGGTTCCGGCCGAGTCGAAGGAGGCGGTTGTCGAGGAGATGGAGAACGCCCAGATCGACGGCGTCGTCGCCGAGGTGTCCAACGAGATCGCCGCCAGCATTCCCGAGATCCTCGGCCCGGGCGAGATCGGCGGCGTGATCATCGCGGCCGTCGTGCTGTTCGTCATGCTCGGCACACTGATCGGTGCGGGTCTTCCGCTGGTGAACGCGCTCATCGGCGTCGGTGTCGGCGTGCTCGCGTCGCTCGCCCTGTCCGGCAGCGTCGAGATGCTCTCCGTCACCCCGGTCCTGGGCGTCATGCTCGGGCTCGCGGTCGGCATCGACTACTCGCTCTTCATCCTCAACCGGCATCGCACCCAGCTGCGCAGAGGGGTAGAGCTGCAGGAGTCGATCGGACTGGCGAACGGCACCTCCGGCAACGCCGTGGTGTTCGCCGGCGCCACCGTGCTCATCGCCCTGCTCGCCCTCAACCTCACCGGCATCCCGTTCCTGGGCCTGATGGGCACCGTCGGCGCCGTCTGTGTCTTCGTGGCGATCCTCGTCGCGATCACCCTGACGCCGGCGCTGCTGGGCCTGGTCGGCGAGAAGATCCTCACCAAGAAGGCACGCGCGCACATCGGCACCCCCTCCGCCAAGGTCTCTGCGCCGATCAAGCCGATGAACACCCTGCGCGCCGTCGTGACCGTGATCGCGGGCATCGCCGTGCTGCTGATCGTGGCAATCCCCGCGCTGTCCATGCGCCTGGGGCTCCCCGCCGGCTCGTCCGAGCCGCTGGACTCGAGTGCGTACCGGGCCTACAAGCTCGTCGACGACAAGTTCGGCGCCGGCGTCAACGGCCCGCTGCTCGTGGTCGCCGACCTCGAGACGGCCATCACCGACGACGAGCTCATCGCCGAACAGGTGCGCATCGGAACCGCGCTGAAGGTGGAGAACGACGTCGTCGCGGTCGCACCGATCGGTGCGTCGGACGACGACCTGCTGCTCGCCTTCCAGGTCATCCCCGCGGATGGGCCGAACAGCGAGTCCACCGAGCAGCTGGTGCGCGACCTGCGAGGCCTCGACATCGACGGGGTCAGTTCCCTCGGCGTGGCCGGCAACGCATCCGGCAACATCGACGTCAGCGAGAAACTCGCCGACGCTCTGCCGCTGTACCTGCTCGTGGTCGTCGGACTCTCGTTGATCATCCTGATCTTCGTGTTCCGCTCGATCCTGGTGCCGATCACCGCGACCCTCGGCTTCGTATTGTCGTTGTTCGCCTCGTTCGGCGCGATCACGGCGGTCTTCCAGTGGGGCTGGCTCGGTGCGCTGTTCGGCATCCATGACCCGGGGCCCATCCTGAGCTTCCTGCCCATCCTGGTTGTCGGCGTGCTGTTCGGCCTGGCGATGGACTACCAGCTGTTCCTGGTCAGCGGCATGCGCGAAGCGTACGCCCACGGCGCACCGGCCCGGATGGCCGTGCAGCGCGGTTTTCACGCCGGCCGCACGGTGGTCATCGCCGCGGCGCTGATCATGGCCTCGGTCTTCTCCGGTTTCGTGTTCTCGAACTCGGTGATGATCCAGTCGATCGGCTTCGGGCTCGCCATCGGCGTGCTCCTGGACGCCTTCGTGGTGCGGTTGCTCATCATCCCGGCCGTGATGCACCTGCTGGGTGACGCGGCCTGGTGGCTGCCGAAGTGGCTGGACCGCATCCTGCCCAACGTCGACGTGGAAGGCGCATCGCTCGAGCGCACGCACCCGGTGCACCCGGCGGATGAGCCCGAGCTCGTCACCACCCCGCGCGACTAAGCACGCACCCCGCTCGGCCCACGGCGCGGCTCGATCCCTCACGGATCGGGCCGCGCCGTTTCCGCACCCTGCTGGCCACGCCCCTTGGCCACACTCCCCGGCCCGCCCTCCCCAGGCCCGCGCACTCAGGCTGGAGGCCTAGGCTGGTCGGGTGATAAACCCCGTCATCCGCCCGCGACGACTGCGCAGCACCCCCGCACTCCGCCGCCTGGCCAGCGAAACCCGTGTCCACCCCGCCGAGCTCGTTCTGCCGCTCTTCGTGCGTGAGGGCAACGAGTCCACCCCGATCTCGTCGATGCCGGGCATCGTGCAGCACAGCGTCGACGGCGCCCGCCGCGCCGTGGCCGAGGCCGCCGCGGCCGGCATCGGGGGAGTGATGCTCTTCGGAGTCCCCGCCGTGCGCGATGCCACCGGCACCGGCGCCACCGATCCAGACGGCATCCTCAACGTCGCCACCCGCGCCGTGGTCGCCGAGGTGGGCGATGCCCTGGTGGTGCAGACCGACCTGTGCCTGGACGAATTCACCGACCACGGCCACTGCGGTGTGCTCGCCGCCGACGGTTCCGTCGACAACGACGCCACGCTGCTGCGCTACAACGACATGGCGCTGGCGCAGGCCGAGGCCGGCTCGGCGCTGCTGGGCCTGTCCGGCATGATGGACGGCCAGGTTGCCTCCGTGCGCGCCACCCTCGACGCCGCCGGCTACGCCGACACCGCCGTGCTGGCCTACTCGGCCAAGTACGCCTCCGCCTACTACGGCCCGTTCCGCGAGGCCGTGCAGTCCACCCTCGTCGGCGACCGCCGGACCTATCAGCTCGACCCCGCCAACCGCCGCGAGGGCGTGCGCGAGGCCCGCATCGACATCGATGAGGGTGCCGACGTCGTCATGGTCAAGCCAGCAGGCAGCTACCTCGACGTGCTCGCCGAGGTCGCCGCGATGAGCGAGGTCCCGGTCTGGGCGTACCAGGTCTCCGGCGAATACGCCATGATCGAGGCCGCCGCCGCGCAGGGTTGGATCGACCGCCGCCGTGCCATCGAGGAGTCGGTGCTCAGCATCCGCCGGGCCGGCGCCGACGCCATTCTCACCTACTGGGCAGTCGAACTCGCCGCCTGGCTCACCGAAACGGATGCCCGATGACGCACACCACCCACAACGACGAACTCTTCGCCCGCGCCCAGCTCTCCATCCCGGGCGGTGTCAACTCGCCGGTGCGCGCCTTCCGCTCGGTCGGCGGCACCCCGCTGTTCCTGGTGAAGGCGGCCGGCGCCTACGTCACCGACTCCGACGGCCGGGAGTATGTCGACCTGGTCAGCTCCTGGGGTCCGGCGATCCTCGGCCACGCGCATCCCGCCGTCGTCGGCGCCGTGCAGGAGGCCGCCGCACTCGGGCTCTCCTTCGGGGCCTCCACCCCTGGCGAGACCGTGCTGGCCGAGCTGATCAAGAGCCGGGTCGGCGCGATCGAGAAGCTGCGCCTGGTCTCCACCGGAACCGAGGCCACCATGACGGCCATCCGCCTGGCCCGCGGCTTCACCCAGCGTGACCTGCTGATCAAGTTCGCCGGCCACTACCACGGCCACTCCGACGGTCTGCTGGCCGAGGCCGGCTCCGGCCTGGCCACCCTCGCGCTGCCCGGCTCGGCCGGCGTTACCGCGGCCACCGCGGCGCAGACCCTGGTGCTGCCGTACAACGACCTGGGCGCCGTGCGCGCCGCGTTCGAGGCGTACCCCGGTCAGATCGCCGCGGTGATCACCGAGGCCGCCGCCGCGAACATGGGCGTCGTCGCCCCGGATGCCGGCTTCAACGCGGCCCTCTGCGACCTCGCCCACGAATACGGCGCGCTGCTCATCGTCGACGAGGTCCTCACCGGCTTCAGGGTGCACCCGGGCGGCTACTGGGCGTTGCAGGCCGAGGACGGCGAGAGCTACACGCCGGACCTGTTCACCTACGGCAAGGTCATCGGCGGCGGCCTGCCGGTCGCCGCGCTCGGTGGCCGGGCCGACGTGATGGACTTCCTCGCCCCGGCCGGGCCGGTTTACCAGGCCGGAACGCTCTCGGGCAACCCGGTGGCCGTGGCCGCCGGCATCGCCACCCTCACCGCGGCCGACGGCCACGTGTACGAGCGACTGAACGAGACCGCCCAGCTGCTCTCCGAGGCCGTCTCCGGTGCGCTCTTCGCCGAGGGAGTCGCGCACAGCGTTCAGCACGCGGGTAACCTGTTCAGCTTCGTCTTCGGTCAGGAAGCCGCGATCACGCCGCCGCGCAGCTACGCCGAGGTGCAGCGCCAGGAAACCTACCGGTACGGGCCGTTCTTCCACTCCATGCTCGAAAGCGGCATCTCCCTGCCGCCGTCGGTGTTCGAGGCCTGGTTCGTCTCCGCCGCGCACGACGGCGACTCGATCGGCAAGATTCTCGAGGCACTGCCGGCCGCGGCCAAGGCGGCCGCCGAGGCGCGTCCGGCAGCCTGAATCGGGAGCCACCCGCTGACTGTTGCCGAATCGGACAATTGCGCCCGGCGCACCGGGCGCAATTGTCCGCACGGGCAACAGATGCGGCTCGTCTAGGGGCACTCCAGCGCGGCGGCGTTACGTCTTTGTGAGGTAGCGACAGGAGGTTTTCCAACCGGACCCGGCAGACTGGGGGAATGGCTTCCTTGCGCGTACATCCCGATCGGCTGGAGATTCACCTGACGGCCGCGGAAAAGACGCTGGCGTTCCGCCGAGAAGACGTGGTGATCCAGCGTGAGAACATCCGATCGGTGACGATCACGGATGATCCGTGGATTTGGGTGCGCGGCATCCGCGCCCCTGGCGCCCTCGTGCCGCTGGTCCTGGCCGTCGGTGTGTGGAAGTTCCACGGCGGCAAGGACTTCCTGGCCATCAAGCGCCGGCGCCAGGCCGTCGTGATCGACCTGATCGGCGACGACTTCGCCCGGGTGATCCTGTCGACCAACCACGCACCCGACCTCATCGCCTCGCTCAAGCTCGAGGCCACCGACGCGCGGGACGTGCCGGAGCTCGACGAGCCGGCCAAGCCGGTCAAGCCGGTCAAACGGGTGCGAACCCCCAAGGCCGTCAAGCCCGTCGAGACGAGTCATCCCGTGGACGCTGCTGCGCCGGTGAAGCCGGCCCGGCGGGCCAGGCCCGGCAAGGCCGTCGGAACCGTCGAACCGGCCGAGACCGCCGAGACGATTGAGCCGGCCGCTCCGGTCAAGCCCGCCCGACGGGTCGGGACAGCCAAGCCCGTCACGGTCGTCGAACCGGCCGAAGTGGTCGAGGCCGCCGAACCCGCCGTTGCGGTCAAGCCCAAGCGCACGTCTCGCGCCAAGGTGGCCCCTGTCGCCGAGAGCGACGTTGAGGTGACCGCTGAGCCGGCCGCCGAGCCGGTAGATGAGCCGGTCGAGTCGCCGGAGGCCACCGCCTAGGTCGCCCGGGTCGAGAGGGGTCAGCGAATGGTGCTGGCCCGCACGTGGATCCGTTCGCCCGTCTGGCCGAACAGGCTCAGGATCTCCGTAGGCTCCGGCCCCGCGCTGCCGAAGGCGTGCGGCACCCGAGTGTCGAACTCCGCGACCTCGCCCACGCCGAGGATCATGTCGTGGTCGCCCAGCATCAGGCGCAGGCGACCGCTCAGCACGTAGAACCAGTCGAATCCCTCGTGGCGGCGCTGCTCGAGTTGCTCGTCGCCGGTGCGCCCGGGGATGGTCACCTTGAACGCCTGCAGGCCGCCGGCGGTGCGGCTCAGCGGCACGAAGGTGCGGCCGTGGCGGGTGAACGGGCGTTGATCCAGCCGCGGGTCGTCGGTGGCGGGAGTGTGCACCAGGTCGTCGATGGTCACATCATGGGCGCTCGAGAGAGCGAGCAGCAGTTCCAGGGTGGGCTTGCGCTGCCCTGACTCCAGGCGGGAGAGGGTGCTCTCGGAGATTCCGGTGGTCGCGGAGAGCTGGGCCTGGGTGCGGCCGCTCTGCAGGCGCAGCTCACGCAGCCGGGCACCCACGGTTTGGGCCACGGATGGCGGGTCAGAGGTCATCGCCCCATCGTGCCACTACTCGCGAAAGCGGTCTTGTGGCTGCCACAGCCGGCGGAAGCAACCGGGTGCCCGCTCTCGCGGCCATACTCAGGCGAGGCGGTCGAGGAACTCGATAGTTCGCGCCAGGATGAGCTCGGCGATTTCCTCGTCATATTCGTTCAGGCTGGGGTCGGCGACCAGGTGGGCGGAGCCTGGGTAGATGTACAACTCGGCCGCACCGGCATCCTCGGCGAGTTCCTCGACTTCGAGCAACTCGACCCAGTCGTCCTCCGCGGTCACGTGCAGTTGCAGCGCTGCCGTGGCGGGCCAGTCCGAACCGAACATGGCGGCCGGAACCCCGCCGTGGTACAGGATCGCGCCGAGAGCACCTGGGCGGGTCTGGGCGAGCTTCTGGGCCGGCAGAGAGCCGAGCGAGAAGCCGGCGTAGACAGTGTCCGCGGGCATCGCATCCGCTGCCCGTTCGCCACGCGCGATGATGGTGTACACGCCGGTCTTCTCGGCGTGCGCGACACCGGCGTCGAGGGTGTCGAAGGTGAGCCCGTCGTAGAGGTCGGGCACGACCACGTCGTGGCCGGCGTCCCGCAGGCGCTGGGCGAAATCTGCCACCCCGTCGGTGAGGCCCTGCGCGTGGTGAAAGAGGATGACGTGGGTCACAACGGTCCTTTCGGCACGGTCCGGCCCGGTCGGGAACCTAGGCGGACAGGAAGAGGATGAATCCGATCAGCGGCAGCGTACCCTGCGTGAGGGCAGACCTGACCCTGCCCGGCCCCGAGGTGGTGAGAACGATGGCGGCGACGAACATCGACGCCGAGCTGAACAGGATCAGGGCCGCGCCGGCCTGCTCGGGGCCGCCGAAGTACAGGAACAGCCCGAGGACGGCGCCCACCGCCAGAAAGAGATTGTAGAAACCCTGGTTGTAGGCCAGGACTCGGGTGGTCTCCGCCTCGGTCTGGCTGGCCAGGCCGAAGCGCCGCCAGATCTTCGGCCGGGTCCACCAGGCACTCTCCATCAGAAAGATGTAGACGTGCAGCACCGCTGCGAGAGCGATGAAAACGGATGCGATGATGGCCATTCCGTCAGCCTAGCCGGGCGTTTACCGTCGCGGCAGGTGTCAGCAGGCGTCAGCGCAACACGTCGACGACGGTGCGGCCGTGCACCCGGCCGGCCAGGATGTCTTCGGCGGCCGCGAACGACTGCTCGAGGGTGATGACCGAGGTCAGGCTGTCAAGCAGCTCGAGGTCGAGGTCGGTCGAGAGGTGCGCCCAGGCCTCCTCGCGAAGGGGCAGGGGAGCCTCGACCGAATTGATGCCGGCCAGGGTGACGGCGCGCAGGATGAACGGCATCACGGTGGTCGGCAGGTCGGCACCCTGGGCCAGCCCGCAGGCGGCCACCACCCCGCCCTGGTTGGTCTGGGCGAGGATGTTGGCGAGGGTGAAGCTGCCGACGGAGTCGATCGCGCCGGCCCAGCGCTGGGTCTGCAGGGGCTTGCCGGCCTCGTCGAGGGTGTGCCGGTCGAGGATCTCGGCGGCGCCGAGACCGCGCAGGTGGTCCCCGAGCTCGTCCCCGCGGCCGGTGGAGGCGACCACGTGGTAGCCGCGCGCCGCGAGCAGCGCGATGGCGATCGACCCGACGCCGCCGGCGGCGCCGGTCACGAGGACATCTCCGGAGTCGGGGGTCACGCCACCGCGTTCGAGGGCGAGCACCGCGAGCATGGCCGTGAAGCCGGCCGTGCCGATGGCTGCGGCGCGCTGGGCACTCACGGCCTTCGGCAGGCGCACCAGGGAGCCGCCGGAGACGCGGGCGCGTTCGGCGAGGCCGCCGTGGTGGCTTTCGCCGATCCCGGCGCCGTTGAGGATGACGTGGTCGCCGGCCGCCCAGCGTGGGTCGTTACTGGACTCGACGGTGCCGACCAGGTCGATGCCCGCGATCAGCGGCCAGACCCTGGCCACGCCGGGCTTGCCCATCAGGGCCAGGCCGTCCTTGTAGTTGATGCTGGAGAATTCCACCGCCACGGTGACATCGCCGTCCATCAGCGCAGCGTCACCGAGCGTGGTCAGGGCCGAGGACTGGGTGCGGGTGCCCGACTCATCCTCGGTGCGGGTGACGACGATCGCGCGGAATTCGGTAGCAGGCATGCCTTCACCCTAGACCCGCCGGATGTGCCGGATCCGGTCCGGATCCGGTCCGGCACCGGGCCTTTCTGCCCGGAGCGCCCTCAGGTGACGTCGCGCTTCCAGCTGATGAAGTAGCCGCCTACGGTGGCGGCCAGCCCGTAGGCCAACAGCACCAGGCCGCCCTGCCAGCTGGTGAGCACGGCCATGCCCGGGCTGGTCAGGGCGTAGAAGCTCTCCCCCACCAGGGCGTCAGAGGCGGCGCCCGGCAGGAACTTGCCGATGTCGGCGGTCACCTCAGTGAACGTCGCGGCGAAGCGCAGCAGTGGCTCGACGAACTGGGTGAACGCGAGCACGATCACTATCGACGCGACCTGGCTCGGCACGAGCACGCCCAGGCCAACACCGATCACGGCCCAGAGCGCCATGGCGAGCACTGTACGGCCGATCAGGGCCCAGGTTTCGCCGTCGGCGAGCAGCGGGTCCACGCCGAAGCCACCGAGAACCAGCGCGCCGACACCGACGGATGCGGCCAGGCCGACCACGCCCAGCGCCGCACCCACCACGAACAGGGCGATGGTCTTGGCGCCAAGCACCCGGCCGCGCTTCGGGGTGGCGAGGAAGGTGGGGGTGAGGGTCTGGTGCCGGAACTCGCCCGTGGTGGCCAGGGCGCCCAGCAGCACCGGGAAGACGTACCCCACCGAGGAGGCGAAGCTGTAAATCAACAGGGGCACGCTGCCCAGGCTGGTCAGGTCGGCACCGCCGCCGCCGGCGTTCATGGCGTCGGGGGTGATGGCGCCGCTGTCCAGGCCGCCGAACAGGGCGGCGAGGCCGCCGGCCAGCAGGGTGATATAGCCGAAGAGCACCAGCGCAAGGATCCACCACATCCGGGTGGTCAGGATCTTGCTGAATTCGGCGGCCACGGGGCGCAGGATCAGGTTCACAGTGAGTCGCCTCCTTCGACGAGGGCGAGGAAGGATTCTTCCAGGCCCGCCTTCTGCCGGTGCAGTGCGTTCAGTTCCACGCCCGCGGCGAAAGCTATGTGCCCCACCCGGCCGGGGTCCGGCACCGCGACGATCAGGCCGGTGCGGCCGGAGGTAAAGGGCAGGCCGGCCTCGGTGAGGGCCGCGATGAGGGCGTCCCGGTCCGGGGAGTCCACGATGACCTGCGGCGCGATGTTGGTGTCGAGGCTGGACAGCGGGCCCGAGTGCACCAGTTCACCCTTGGCGATGATGATCACGTCGTCGACACTCTGCTGCACCTCGCTGAGCAGGTGGGAGCTGACCAGCACGGTGCGTCCCTCTGCGGCCATGCTGCTGAGGAAGCCGCGGATCCATTTGATGCCTTCTGGATCAAGGCCGTTGATCGGTTCGTCGAGCACCAGCACGCCGGGGTCTCCCAGCAGCGAGTAAGCCAGGCCCAGTCGCTGGCGCATACCCAGCGAGTACCCGCCGACCCGCTGACCGGCGTGTTCGGCCAGGCCCACCGTGTGCAGCACCTCGGCGACCCTGGTGCGGGGGATCCCGGCGGCGATGGTGTACACGCCCAGGTGATGGGCTGCGGTACGACCCGGGTGGAAGCTGGCGGCTTCCAGCGCCGCCCCGACGGTGTGCAGCGGTCGGGGCAGGTCACGGTAGCGCAGGCCCCCGAAGGTGGCGGTGCCCGATGTGGGGGCGACGAGGCCCAGCAGCATCCGCAGCGTGGTGGTCTTACCGGCGCCATTCGGGCCGAGGAAACCGGTGACCCGGCCGGGCTCGACGGTGAAGGACAGGTCATTGACCGCCGTGACCTGGCCGAACTTCTTGGTGATGCTGGTGAATTCGATGACAGCGCCGATTGGCATCCGAGTCCCCTCTATCGCTCGATGCCCAGCCTATGGGGAAAACGAGCCGGTCCGCCTGGGTTTTCCGGGCGCGGGTGAGTCAACTTTGGCCGAATGCGGTCAGCGGAGCACAAAATCCGTGATCGCCGCCAGCAGCACATCGATCTCGCCGGGGGTGCTGTACGGGGCCAGGCCGATGCGCAGCGCGCCGGCCTCGCCCAGGCCCAAGTGCCTGGAGGCCTCCAACGCGTAGAACGAGCCGGAGGGCGCGAGGATCCCACGCTCGAACAGGAACTCGGTGGCGTCGGCGGCACTCCGGCCCGCGAAGCCCACCAACACCGTGGGGGTGCGCTCGACGGCCCGGGAATACACCGTCACGCCGGGCAGGGCGGCCAGCCCGGACTCCAGCCGGTCGCGGAGGGAATCCTCGTGGGCCTCGGCCAGTTTCAGCGAGGAGCGCAGCAGCGCCCGGCGGCTGATGCTCGGCCGCGCCGCCACCCCGGTGGCCAGCTCGCCGAGCCCCGCGAGGAAGTCGACGGCGGCGCTCACCCCGGCCAGGGTCTCGTACGGCAGGGTGCCGAGTTCGAAACGCTCCGGCACCACATCCGTCGATGGCAGCAGCTTGTCGGGGTGGATACCGGCCAGCAGCGCCGGGTCCGCCGCGAGCACTCCGCAGTGCGGGCCGAAGAACTTGTATGGCGAGCAGACGAAGAAGTCCGCGCCGAGCACGGCGAGGTCCACGAAAGTGTGCGGCACGTAGTGCACGCCGTCGACGAAGAGCAGCGCCCCGGCCTCGTGCACCACCGCGGCGATCTCGGCGATCGGCGGCCGCGTGCCGATCAGGTTGGAGGCGGCGGTCACCGCCACGAGGCGGGTGCGGGCGGTGAGCACCGCGGCCACCGCGGACGCGGGCAGTTCACCGGTCTCCGGGTCGAAGTCCACCCAGACCACGGTGGCGCCGGCGCGGTCGGCGGCCTGCAGCCAGGGGCGGATGTTGGCGTCGTGGTCGAGCCTGGACACCACGATCTCGTCGCCGGGCGCCCAGTCGCGCGAGAGGTGGCGGGAGAAGTCGTAGGTGAGCTGGGTGGCGCTGCGTCCGTAGACGATGCCGTGCGGGTCGGCGCCGAGCAGGTCGGCCATTGCCGAACGGAATCCCGTGACGGCGTCGTCGGCGTTCCGCTCCGAGAGGCTGCGGCGGCCGCGGATCGACAGCGGGCCGGTGAGGGTGTCGAGGATGGCCTGTCCGACGCCGAGCGGGGTCTGCGTGCCGCCAGGGCTGTCGAAGTGCACGGTTCCGGCCGAGAGGGCGGGGAAATGGGCGCGGATCGATTCGACGTCGTAGGTCACCCTGCCATCCAAGCATTGATCCGGTGACCGCCGCCGCCGCCGCTGACGCCGACGCCGACACCGAACTACCATGGCGCCATGCCAGAGACCCCGGCGGTGCCCTCCGGACGCCGGCGCGTCTCGCCCGGGGTGCGCTTCTGGCGCTGCCCGGACGGCTGGACGCTGCCCGGCGGGCACCGGGTGGGCTGTGCTGGGCTGGCTGCTCGCGGCCTACGGGCTCCACCTCCTGCTCTACCTGGGCCTGGCCGTGCTGGTGTTCACCGGTCACAACCGGGCCCGGGTGGTGGCGATGTCATTCGCCTCGGTGAGCATCCTGCTCTCCTTCGCCGACTACGCGCTCAACGGTGCCCAGATCACCCTGCGCACCTCGCTGGTTAGCGTTACCATCGACATCCTGATTCTGCTGGCGCTCTCCAGCACCCAAGCGCGTCACTATGCCAGTGCCCGGGGTGCGAGCCGGATCAGGCGACGGGAACGTCGGCCGTGACGAGCGGACGTGCGCTCGCCGGGGCATCCGCCGGCACCAGGACGTTGCGGCGGGTGGCGGCGACAATCATCACGATCGCGGCGGCCGCGGTGATCGCGGCGCCGGCCCAGAGCGGTGAGGTGTAGCCCAGGCCCACGCTGATGGTGATGCCGCCGATCCAGGCGCCGATGGCGTTGCCCACGTTGAACGCGGCGATGTTGGCGCTGGAGGCCAGGGTCGGAGCGGTGTCGGCGTAGAGCATGATGCGGGTCTGCAGCCCGGGAACCGTTCCGAAGCCGAAGCCGCCCATCAGCACGAGGGCAATCACGGTGGCGACGGGGTTCGCTGCGGTGAGGGCGAAGAGCGCCATCACCACCGTGAGTCCGATCAACAGCACCACCAGGGTGGGATCGAGCCGCCGGTCGGCGGCCTTGCCGCCGAGGATGTTGCCCACGAACAGGCCGGCGCCGAAGACCACGAGCAGCCACGGAACGGCCGCGCTGGAGAAGCCGCTCACCTCGGTGAGCGTGTAGGCGATGTAGGTGAAGGCGCCGAACATGCCGCCGAAGCCGAGCACCGTCACCACCAGGGAGAGCCAAACCTGGCTAGACCGAAAGGCGCGGAGTTCGCCGCGCAGGTTGCTGACGTGCGCGGTGTCGTCGGTGGCGCGGGGCACGAGGGCCACGATGCCAGCCAGGGCGAGCACGCCGATCACGGTGATCGCCCAGAAGGTGGCCCGCCAGCCGAAGCTCTGGCCGATGAAGGTGCCGAACGGCACGCCGAGAACGGTGGCGAGGGTGAGGCCGGTGAACATGATGGCGATGGCGCCGGACTTCTTGCTCGGCGGCACCAGGCTGGCGGCGACGACGGCGCCGATGCCGAAGAAGGCGCCGTGGCAGAGAGCGGCGATGATGCGGCCGAGCAGCATGATCGAGTAGCTCGGGGCGAGTGCCGAGATCAGGTTGCCGATGATGAAGAGCACCATCAGTCCCACCAGAACGTGTTTGCGGGGCAGCCGGGTCACCGCGGCGGTGAGCAGGATGGCGCCGACGGCGACGCTGAGGGCGTAGCCGGAGATGAGCCAGCCGGCGGCGGCCTCGGTCACGGCGAAGTCGGCGGCAACCTCGGGCAGCAGGCCGGCGATGACGAACTCGGTCAGGCCGATCCCGAAGCCGCCGAGGGCGAGTGCGATCAATCCAATGGGCATGCGGAAATTCCTTCAAGGGTGCGGAGGTGCGCGGGCCGTTGGTCGAGCCTGTCGAGGCCACGCGCTGGTAGTTGCAGGCGCGTCATAAATAATTGCACACGCTAGGTAAGTGCGCAAGCAACTACTTTTTGCGAGCAAGCGGATGCGTGGCCGGGCTGATCTGCTCAGGCCGCGTGCGCCGCGCAGGCCGGGGCGGCCACGGCCACGCAGTCCGGGCAGGCCACCAGCTGCTCCCGGCAGGACAGGTCCCGGCAGTTGAGCATGTTCTTGGTGCCCGCGCCGCAGACCTGGCAGTGGCCGAGAACGGTGGCGTGGCCGCTGAAATCCACCGACATCCGCTGGTCGAACACGTAGAGCGAGCCGTCCCAGAGCCCGTCGTCGCCGTAGGCCTCGCCGTAGCGCACGATGCCGCCCTCGAGTTGGTAGACCTCGCCGAAGCCACGGTCCTTCATCAGTGACGACAGCACCTCGCAGCGGATGCCGCCGGTGCAATACGTCACCACAGGCTGGCCCTTGAGGTGGTCGTACTTGCCGCTGTCGAGCTCGGCCGCGAACTCGCGGGTGTTCGCCACATCCGGCACCACGGCACCCCGGAACCTGCCGATCTCGGCCTCGAAGGCGTTGCGGCCGTCGAAGAACACCACGTCGTCGCCGCGTTCGGCCACGAGGGCGTGCAGTTCGGCCGGGGCCAGGCGGGTGCCGCCGCCCACGACGCCGCCGGCATCCACGGTGAGGGCCTCTGGCGAGCCGAAGCTCACGATCTCGTCGCGCACCTTCACCACCAGCCGAGGGAAGTCGAGGCTCGCCCCGGACTCGTCGAGGCCGGTTCCCTCACTCCACTTGAAGTCGATCTCCGCGAACGGTGCGTACTGACGGGTCTTGCGTACGTAGCGCTTGAGGGCGGGCAGGTCGCCGCCCACGGTGCCGTTCAGGCCGTCCTTCGAGATCAGGATGCGGCCGCGCAGGCCCAACGACTCGCAGAGGTCGCGCTGCCACAGGCGGATGGCTTCGGGGTCGCTGAGCGGAGTGAAGACGTAGTAGAGCAGGATCTTCGGAATGGCCACCCCCACATTTTAGGCGGCGGCGAGGGGCGCGAGGCGGCCCACGTAGGCTGAGCCAACCAGACCGCCACCAGATCCTTGGAGTGTGCATGACCACGATCGATCCCTTCGCCCGTTTCGGCGAGGTGCCCGAGTTCAACCTGACCAGCTCGGTGATGACCGACGGTGGCCCGCTGGCCGCCGCCCAGTACGGCGTCGGCGCCGGCGGTCAGGATGTCTCGCCCGACCTGCACTGGAGCGGCTTCCCGGCTGAGACCCAGAGCTTCGCACTCACTGTGTTCGACCCGGATGCCCCGACCGGTTCCGGGTATTGGCACTGGGCGGTTTTCAACATCCCCGCCGACGTCGACAGCCTGCCCACCGGTGCCGGAGTCGCGAACTCGGTGCTGCTGCCCGCCGGTGCCGTCGTCATGCCCAACGAGATCCGCCAGCCCACCTTCATCGGCGCCGCGCCGCCGCGCGGAACGGGCACGCACCGCTACCAGTTCGTGCTGCACGCCCTCGACGTCGCAGACCTCGGCGTCGACCCGCAGGCCACCCCGGCCGTGCTCGGCTTCAACGTGCACTTCCACACCCTGGCCCGCGCCGTGCTCGAGGCCACCGGAGTCGCCGGAGGCGCCGCCTAGCCGATCCCGACAACCCTCTATCTCCTCGGGCGGCAGGTCGCTCGTCCGTTTGCCATCCTCGACAACGTGCCCATTCCGTCGGTCGAGCCTGTCGGGACCCTCGCTGCCTGTCCGCTTTGGCTCAGAATTATGTTCGATGTTTGCTCAAGTTCTTGTTGACATTTCCTCGCATATAAGTGCGATTCGTGAGAGAATGGGGGTATGGACGACGAGCTGGATAGTGGCTCCACCGCACCGACGGGAATGACTCCCACCGGTCCGAACCCGCACGACTGGAACACCGGTCTGGCCGGTCCGGATCCCCTCTCGGCCGTGGATGCCGCCAGTCTGAGCGGCACCTCCGACACGAAGACCGCCGCCGCGGCCGGCCCTGCGGCCGGCCCCGCGACGGGCTCGAGCCGGGCCGGTCGGGCCGGTCGGGGTCCGTCTAAGCCGCGGCCTGAGTGGCGGGATCCGGCCGAGTTGCTGGGGGTGCAGCGCGCGCACACCGGTGCGTTCGGTCAGAAGCTCCAGGCCCTGGATGATGCGGCGCGGACGGTGATGGCGGTGATGGACTCCATTGACGTGAACGCGTTGAGTGACCCTGAGGTGGTCGCGTTGACGCAGATGGTCGAGCGCACCGGTCGGCCGGTGGACGCGGCCCGGGTTAGCACGGCGACCGTGGTGGGTTACCGGTACAGCACTGGGCTGGGCACGGAGTCGTTGGCCTGGCGGTTGGGGGCGTCGCACCAGAATGATCTGCTGATCGGGCTGACCGGCACGTCGGTGCCGGAGATGAAACGACGCGTATCCCTGGGTGAGAAGGTCGCCCCGCGGATGCTGGGCGGCACGGTCCTCGAGCCCGAGTTCCCGTTCGTTGCCGCAGCCTTGGCGGCCGGGGAGATCGGTATTGATGCGGCCGAGAACATCGTGAAGGGCCTGGCTGACTACAAGGTGCACGGCCGCTTCGATGCCGACCAGTCGCTGGTGGACGGCGGTGAAGCCGAGCTGGTGGAGTCCGCGACCGGGTCGGTATTCGGCCGCACCCCCGGACCCGGCGACAGCGCCACCGCCACCGATGCCGATGACGCCGACACCGACACCGGCGCCGGCGCCGGCGCCGGACAAGTCTGCACCGGCCCGGTCCGGCGTCTGGGTGCGTCGGCGGGGTTCACGTTCCCGGCGGACCGGATCCGGGAGATGGCGGCGACGTGGCAGGCGGTGTTGAACCCGGACGGGGCCGCGCCCACCGCGGAGATCCTCGAGGCCAAATCCACGTTCTCGTTCGGCAAACTCAGCCAAGGCCTGCACCCGCTGCGCGGTGGGGTGACGCCGGAGCTCAAGGGCATCATGCAGACCCTGTTCAACACCTTTCAGTCCGCCCGCAGCGCTCCCGCGTTCCCGTCCGCGGAGGAGCAGCAGCGTATCGAGGCCGGCGAACTCGTGCCCGGCGAGATCCTCGACGAACGCGACGGTGGCCAGAAACGTGCCGACATCCTCCGTGGCATCCTGGTCCAGGTCGCCCAAGACCCCCGCACCCCGACCATGGGCGGGATGCCGCCGACGGTGATGGTGCACGTGAACGCAACCGACCTCGTCAACGGGGTCGGGGTCGGTTGGATCGACGGCGTCGAGGGCCCCGTCTCGATGAAGACGATCAATCAGGTGGTCGACAACGGCGGCTTCCGGCCGATCTTCTTCGGCGGCACCGGCGCCGTCCTCGCCCTGGGCGATAAGGTCCGGTGTTTCACCCCGCTGCAACGCAGGGCGATCACCGCCCGAGACGGCGGCTGCATCATCCCCGGCTGCACCTGCCCACCGCAATGGACCGAAGTCCACCACGTGCAGCCGTGGCAAAACGGCGGCCCCACCAACGTGAGCAACGGGGTTTTGCTGTGCTGGCGCCACCACCACAACATCGACACCTCGGGGTGGCACATCCGCATGGTCCTGGGCATGCCCGAAGTCAAAGCCCCACACTGGATCGACCCACCGGAACCTGGCGAAAACCACCCCAACACCGCGCCCACGACCCCAAATACCGCCGGCAAGACGAGTAGCCGCGGCTGATGCAAGGGGACGGTCGATTCGAGCCACGTGAGAGATTCTCAGGTCATCTCATGGTTGCGCGCCTATCTTCTACACGCGGCAAAAAACGATGCAAGCGCTACCAACGCCAGTCGGCACTTCGAAGCCGCTTCCGGTAGCGCCACGTCGGCAGTAAGGCACCATGTTTCACTCGTCCCCCCACTCCAGCACCAGCTTCGACCCCGCTGCCGGCCCCTCCGCGGACTCGCACCTCACGCACCGGGAAACCGGCCTGTCCAGGGTGCCGGTGTGGCTCTGGAAAGCGATCATGACGCGCATCGCGCCGGGCGAACTGCACAAGTTCAACGCCGACCCGATCGACGACGTCGACTACCACTTCGACCTTGACTACGTGGGCGACGGCATCCGTGATCACCGCCTCGACGTTCTCGTGCCGCACGAGCACCACGACGGTCACCCCGACAGCCACGACGTGACCACGCCACCGAGCCCGCTGCCCGTCTACATCTACTTCCACGGCGGCGGCTGGACCTCCGGCGACAAGGCGCCGCTCACCAAGTACGCCGCCAGCCAGGCGGTCGAGGGCATGGTGGTCGTCAACGCCAACTACCGCATGGCCACTCGATTCAAGATCGGCCACATGCTCGACGACGCCAACGCTGTGCTCACCTGGGTCCAGCGCAACATCGTCGAATACGGCGGAGACCCCACCCGCATCGTTCTCGGCGGCGACTCGGCGGGCGGGCACATCGCGGCCCTGCTCACCGCCGCGGCCAACGACGACACCCTCGCCGCGCACTACAACCTCGACCTGCCGATCGAGGCCGGCCACCTGCGCGGACTCGTGCAGCACTGCAGTATCGCCGACTTCTCGGTCATGTTCGAGCGCGGCTTCGTGCTCAGCCTCAACTTCCTGCGGATGCTGCTCCCCGAACGCAGCCCCGGAATGTCGCTGCGCGACGCCGCCCGATTCCTCTCGCCCATCGAGTGGCTCGACAAGGGCTTCCCGCCGGTCTTCATCACGACCTCCGAGCGCGACTACTTCTACCGGGCCAACCTCAACTTCATCGAGGCCCTGCGCCGACGGTCCATTCTGGCCGACACGGTGATCTACGGCCGGCACCGCACCAACACCCGGCACACCTGGCAGCAGGACGCCCGGCACCCCGAATCGCAGGAGGTCTACCGCCGTCTGGGTTCATTCGTGCGCAAGGTGGCGGCGCTGCCCGCCCAGGCTCGGTCCACGCCTGCTCAAGCCGAGCCCGCCCTGGCCTAGCTCCCCGGCCTGCGCGGGTCTGCCCGGGCATGGTAGACAAGTTCGACACTTGCCAGGCCATTCGGGCCGCGCCAGCCACGAGGAGCACACATGAGCCAGGCCGACACGTTCCCGGTGACCGGGCTCCCCAAGACCGGGCTACCCACCCGCGCCCTCGTCGTCGGTGACCCGTTCCGGGCCGAGCAGATCTCCCACCTGCTCGACAACGTGCGCGAGGTCGCCCACCAGCGTGAGTATCGCTCGTTCGTCGGTGACTGGAACGGCAGCACCGTCGTCGTCTCCTCGCACGGTGTGGGCGCCCCCGGCGCCATCTGTCTGTTCCAGGAGCTGATGGATGCCGGCGTGGACACCATCATCAGGCTTGGCACCGCCGGAGCCCTGCTGCGTGGCATCGGCGACGGCGACCTGATCATCGCCGAGTCCTGCGTGCGCGACGACGGCGTCACCCACCAGCTGGTGCCGGAGAGCTACCCGGCGGCCGCGAATCCCGAGGTCGTGATCGCACTGGCCGAGGCAGCCCGGCGGCACGACGCCCCCCACCACCGCGGAATCGTCTGGACCCGGGCGGCCTTCTACCCGGGAATCATCGATCTCAACCAGGCCGGTTACGTCAAGCTCGGCGTGCTCGCCATCGAAATGGAACTCTCGGCCCTGCTCGTGCTCGCCTCCACCCGCGGCGTGCGCGCGGGCGGCGGCCTCGTGATCGACGGCGCCACCGCCGACGACCTCGTCGACACCACCGGATACGACCCGCATCGCACCGTCGTGGCGGATGGCGTCAGTCGCGGCATCTCCGTCACCCTCGACGCCCTCGTCGCCCTGCCGGAGCTCGTCTGATGGCCACCGACCACGTCGACCTGATCCTCACCGCGGATGCCGTGCTCACCGTCGACGCCGCTGGCACGATCATCGAGGCCGGCGCCGTCGCCATCCGTGCCGGGATCATCGTCGGCGTCGGGCCGGCTGCCGACCTGCTCGCCCGGTACGACGCGGCGGAGGTGCTCGAGAGCCCGGGCTGTGTGATCGCCCCCGGCTGGGTGAACACCCACAGCCACTTGGCCATGAACCTGTTCAGGGGCGCGGCCGACGACGTCACCCTCGAGGTGTTCCTCGAGCGGATGGTCGGCGCCGAACTGGCCACCCTCAGCGCCGAGACTGTCGCCATCGGCACCAGGGCCGGGATCGCCGAGTGCCTCTTGGGCGGCACCACCACGGCGCTGGACATGTACTGGTTCCCGCGGGCCAGCCGCGCTGTCGCGGCGGAGGCCGGATTCCGGCTGCTGAACGGCCCCACCTTCCTCGGCAACGCGGACCCCGAGGGCCGCGACTTCGCGGGCATGCTCGAGGAAGCCAGATCGATCCTCACCGACAACCGCACCGAGTCGCCCGACGACGACCTCTGGGTGATGCCCCACTCGGCCTACACCCTCAGTAGCGACCAGCTGGAGAGCATTCGGGAGCTGGCCGCCTCGCGCGGCGCCCGCATCCACACGCACGCCTCTGAGAGCCTCGGCGAACTGGCGCTGACGGTTCAGGTCAACGGTGACCGGCCGGTCGCCGTGCTCGATGCGGCCGGGCTGCTGACCAACCACACCGTCCTGGCCCATGCCGTGCACCTCACCGACGACGAGGTCACCCGCATCGCCGCCAGCGGCGCCGCCGTGGCGCACTGCCCGATGTCGAACCTCAAGCTCGGCTGCGGCATCGCCCGGCTGCCCGAGCTGTTGCAGCACGGCGCCGCCGTGGGCTTGGGCACCGATGGGGCCGCCTCCACCGGTTCCCTCGACATGTACGCCGCCGTGCGGATGGCCGCGCTGCTGCACAAGGGCACCAGCAACGACCCCACCATGATCAGCGCCGAACGCGCCGTGCGGCTCGGCACCGTCGACGGCGCCCGCGCCCTCGGTCTGGCCGACGTGGGCACGATCGAGCCCGGCATGCAGGCCGACCTCCAGGTCGTGCGCATCGACACACTGAACAGCAGGCCCGGCCGTGACCCATGGTCTGCGCTGGCCTACACGGCCACCGCCACCGACGTGCGACACGCCGTGGCCCGCGGCCGGATTGTGCTGCGCGACAGGGTGCTGCAGACCATCGACGAGACGTCGGCCCTGCGCGAGCTGTCGGAGGCCGCCGCCCGCTAGCATCATCGGGTGCACATGTTCTTTCGAACCCTGCTCCACAGCCTGCTGTCGCGCTTCGGCCCACGCCTCGGGCACTACGACGTCGCCCGCACGCGGTTCATCACCCTGCCCACCGACCAGGACATCCTGCGGCACATGAACAACGGCGTGTACCTGTCGATCATGGACATCGCCAGGTTCGACATGCTGCACCGCACCGGAATCTGGGCGATCTTCCAGGCCAAGGGCTGGTATCCGGTGGTGGTGGCCGAGACCATCAGTTTTCGCAAGTCACTGACGCTCGGCCAGCGGTTCACCGTCGAGTCGCGCATCCTGGGCTTCGACGACAAGGCCGTTTACGTCGAGCAACGCTTCGTGCGGCCCGTTGAGGGCCCGGATGCGAGACCGGGCGACGTCGAGGTCTACGCCCGCGGCTTCATCCGCGGCCGGTTCCTCAAACGCACGGGAGGCGTGGTCACCATCGACGAACTCACCGACGCCGTCGGTGCCGTGCCCGCCGACGTGAGCGTGCCCGACTGGCTGCTCGAGTGGAGCGCCGACGTGGCCATGCCGGCTACCCGGGCGCCGGCCCCCAGCATCTGGGAGTAGTGGCTAGGCGCGGTCCTCGCTCGCTGGCGCAGGGGTGGGCTTGGGCACCAGGAGCTCTTGATAGTGACTCTGCAGCGCGGGGTAGTACTTGCTGAACGACGGCAGCGGGTGGTGGGTGCGGGAGGCGACGAGCCTATCGAGGTAATAGTCCCAGACCGGCCCGAACGTGGCGGCCTCGGCGGGGGAGTGCAGCCGCAGCCCGAAGGTCAGCACGGTCTTGCCGGATCCGCCCGACAGATGCGCCATCACCCGCCAGGCATCCTCGCCCTCGCCGATGTCCAGCGCCAGCTTCTTGAACTCGACACATTCCAGAATGCTCACGTACTCCCACTGCGAGTCGTTCTTCGATTCCATCCGGAACCGCACGGCCCCGGTGCGAGGGGACCCTGTGTAGGTGCCGATCCAGCCGTGCAGGCCCTCGGGTTTGGTCACGGCCTCCCACACCGACTCCGGGGCCGCAGGGAAGATGCGGTCGAAGAGCAGGTAGAGCCCGTCCTCCCGGTGGGCGAACCGCCCTGTGGCGTGGGCGACGTCCGGCGGACCGGGCAGGGGCTGGGTGGGCATGGTGACCTCCACGTTGAGTGAAACACGAGCCTTCCCTCTGAGGCTATGCCTAGTTCGAGGCCGCCGCCAGAGTCCTCAGTCGCTCTCGAGCACGGCCATGGCAGCGTTGTGCCCGCCGAGTCCGCTGACCCCGCCGCCGCGTCGAGCGCCGGCTCCGCAGAGCAGAATCCGCGGATGCCGGGTAGCCACGCCCCAGCGCTGGGCGGCGGTGTCCCTGGGTGCGTCGTCTTCCAGGAACGGCCAGGACAGGAGCCCGTGGAAAATGTCCCCGCCGGGCAGGTTGAGCGCCGACTCGAGGTCCGCGGTGGTCTTGGTCTCGATGCACGGCCTGCCGTCGGCATCCCGGAGCAGCAGGTCCTCGACGGGTTCGGCCAGCACCGAGTTGAGCGAGGCCAGGACGGCGGCCTGCAACTGGGCCCTGACGGCGGTGTTGTCCAGGCGGGTGAGCCGGTCGGGGGTGTGCAGGCCGAACACCGTGAGGGTCTGCGCGCCGGCCGCCACCAGTTCCGGCGAGAGGATGCTCGGATCGGTGAGGGAGTGGCAATAGATCTCACAGGAGACCAGATCGGGGACCCGGCCCGCACCGGCCTGCCGATACGCGTCCTCGAGCTGGCTGAGCGTCTCATTGATGTGAAAGGTTCCGCCGAACGCGGCCTCGGCCGACACCGACGCATCCAGCAGGCGGGGGAGGCGACTCAGCAGCAGGTTCACCTTCACCTGGGCGCCCTCGGGCTTCACGGTGTCCGGTGTGCGTTCACCCAGCAGGCCGTCCAGCACCCACGGCGCCACGCTCGCCAGCACGTGGCTTCCCACGGTGCTCTCGTCCCGGTGTTCATGCCGGTAGCGCACGGTGCCGTCCGGATCGATGCCGGTGACCTTTGCGCTCGTCAGGATGCGCACACCGGCCTGGCGGGCCACCCGCTCCAGCTCCCCGGTCACCGCACCCATGCCGCCGACGGGTACGTCCCAGTCCCCGGTGCCGTTTCCGATCGAGTGGTAGAGAAAGCAGCGGTTCGCATCCAGTGACGCGTCATGCACCGAGGTGAACGTGCCGATCAGGCCGTCGGTGGCCACCACCCCGCGCACGAGGTCGGAGCCGAATCGCCGGTTGAGCAGGTCGCCGAGCGGATGCTCGATGAACTCGTCCCACAGGGCGTCGTCACCGACCAGCCGGCGGGCCTCTGACCGCGTGGGCAACGGCTCGCATACCGTGGGGAACAGCGCACGGGCCAGATGCCCCAGGTCGCCACCGAGTTGCTGCCACCCCGCGATGTCCGCCCCGGCTCCAATCCTCTCGAAGGAGGCCCGCGTCGCCTCGGCATCGCCCGCATCCACCAGCAGGCCGGTCGCCGGGTTGGCCGGATCCGGGGTGTACGACGAGTACCGCCGCCGTGCCAGCTCGATCGACAGGCCGAGCTCGTCGATGATGCGGGCAGGCAGCAGGCTCACCAGGTACGAGTACCGGGACAGACGGGCATCCACCCCCGCGAAGGCGGCGGCCGATACCGCTGCTCCGCCCACGTGGTCGTCCCGTTCGAGCACCAGCACACTCCGCCCGGCTTTGGCCAGATAGGCCGCGGCGGTGAGGCCGTTATGGCCGCCTCCGACGATCACGATGTCGTGTGTGGAGTCCATGTAAGAGCCCTTCTCAAGCGCCGATGCTGGTCTGTCGACCCTATCCTCGCCGGGGCGACACGCCCGGGATGCGGATGGGATTTGCGACCCCCCCAGAATCCCCGTAATGTCATCTCTCGTCACCCCACAGGTTCGGAAAGCCGAAGAGCTACCGGCCTCAAGCGGGACCAAATCCAAGCAGAAAAGAAAGCGATTCTTCGCTTTGTACAGCTTGATGAAGTTTGCTTCGAATTTCCTAACCGAAATCCAAGCAGACAACAAGAACAAACATCGAAGTGCCCCGGAGCGACAGCCATTANTCGGTGGAGCAGGCGGCGAGGCCGGCGACGAGCAGGCCTGCGGTGGTGAGGCCGAGTGCGGTCTTGGTGAAGCTGCGCATGATGAAGTCCTTTGCTGTGGGGGAGTGCTGCTTGGTATGCAGGTGGTTCGTCCCCACGTCAGAAAAGGTTTGGTCCTCGTGGCGTTCGCGTGCGGGATGCGCCCCTAGAAGTGGCGGAATCGATCCGGCGCGAGATCCCAGGGGTCCTTGCCGAGGAGTTCGGCGACCCCGCGGAAGACGCAGCTCTCGATCACCATGCGCTGATGGAACTCGTCATTGCGGTGCAGTCCGCTCAGCCGCTGGATCGGCAGCCGGAAGAAGGTGATGCGACGCTCACGGGCATCCACCGCGTACCGCGCCACCCCGACGCCGGGAATCACGTTGAGCGGCCCTGCGGCCACCTCGAAGGACACATCGGCGAGTTCGGCCGGCCACACCATGCGCAAGTAGTCGACCGTCGACGCGATGGTCATGTCGAAAGTGTCCACCCGCGTACGCAGGGGAGGAAGGAAAGGTCCGGTGGCAGAACTGCGGATGCCACGGCCGTGTCGGTCCCGGCCCCGACCGCGCGAGGTCGGTGCTTGCACGGTTGTGCGGCGTGAACGAGGCATACCCCCAGTCTACTTCCGGGGCATCGGCGGTACCCTGAATCACCATGTCAGTCAGAGCGTGTTCAAGAATCTCCTGCAACGATGAGGCCGTGGCGACTCTCACGTTCTCCTATGCCGACTCGATGGCTGTCCTGGGACCGCTCGCCGGCACCCACGAGCCACACACCTATGACCTCTGTGAACGGCACGCGCGTGTGACCACCCCGCCTCAGGGTTGGCAGCTGATCAGGCATCGAATCGTGTCGATCGCGGATGCCCAACGCGGCGTTCAGCCCTCGCCCTAGTCGTCTCTCGGACACCCGCTGTCGGCGCGCCATATGGGGCAAACCACCCCGACACGCCCGGGTGTCAGATCCAATTTGCGGCCCCTCCGGAATCCCCGTAATGTCATCTCTCGTCACCCCACAGGTTCGGAAAAGCCGCAGAGCTTCCGGCCTCAAGCGGGACCAACTCCCAGTCAAAACAACCCACATCGTTTCGGTGTGGCTCTTCGTTTTGGCCAGGAATCAGCTCTTCGCAAGATCCCTCGGATCGAACGAACGGAGCGTTTTCAGGCACTAGTTTGCCGGAAACACGCCGCTCAGTCGATTTGACACGGATTCGAACGGAGGCTAAGGTAGTCAAGTTGCCCCGGAGCGACAGCCAATCACATGGCCTGAAGTCGGGTGCGTCCGATCCTTGAGAACTCAACAGCGTGCACAATGTCAAATGCCAAAAACCTCGGTCGTAGGGTCCCTTTCTAGGGGATACCGCGAAAGAGATTCCTTTGGAAAACATTTAAACAACAAAGCAAGTCAGTAATGATTTGTTCTGTCAGTTTCAAACTTGCTGATTGTTCGCCTATTCCGGTGGCTTTCGGCACTAGATGTGCCCATCACTTCGGTGGTGAGGCTATTAAACATTTACGGAGAGTTTGATCCTGGCTCAGGACGAACGCTGGCGGCGTGCTTAACACATGCAAGTCGAACGGTGACGAGGGAGCTTGCTCCTTCTGATCAGTGGCGAACGGGTGAGTAACACGTGAGTAACCTGCCCTTGACTCTGGGATAAGCACTGGAAACGGTGTCTAATACCGGATACGAACTTCAGCCG
>NZ_SOFZ01000009.1:0-116612 GCF_004402435.1 Cryobacterium sp. TMB1-7 | reverse complement strand
GCCGCCCGCCGCACCCGCACCGGTCGCTGCTGCACCCGCAGCCCCGGCACCCGTGGCGGCAGCACCCGCCCCCGCACCGGCGGCCCCGGCACCGGTAGCAGCAGCACCCGCCGCCGCCCCGGCAGCATCCGCTGCCGAGCCGACCCGTGGCGCCCACGCCGGCACCAGCGGTTACGTCACGCCCATCGTCCGCAAGCTCGCGAACGAGGCCGGCGTCGACCTGTCCACCATCACCGGCACCGGTGTCGGCGGACGCATCCGCAAGCAGGACATCGTCTCCGCCTCCGCCACGGCTGCGCCCGCGACTCCGGCCGCCGCCGAGGTCGAGGTGTCTCCGCTGCGCGGAACCACCGTGCCGATGTCGCGCCTGCGCAAGGTCGTCGCCGAGCGCGCTGTAGCGTCGATGCAGCAGACGGCCCAGCTCACCACTGTCGTGGAGGTTGACGTCACCCGTGTCGCCATGCTCCGCGACAAGGTCAAGGTCTCCTTCCACGAGAAGACCGGCAACAAGCTGTCCTTCCTGCCGTTCTTCGCCCTGGCCGCGGCCGAGGCACTGAAGGCGAACCCGATCATCAACGCGACCGTCGACGGCACGTCGATCGTGTACCCGGGCCAGGAGAACATGAGCATCGCCGTGGACACCGAACGCGGACTGCTGACTCCCGTCATCCGCGACGCCGGTGACCTCGATCTGGCCGGTTTCGCCGCCCAGATCGCTGACCTGGCTGCCCGCACCCGCGACAACAAGCTCAAGCCCGACGAGCTGTCCGGTGGCACGTTCACCCTCACCAATACGGGTTCACGCGGCGCTTTGTTCGACACCCCGGTGGTCTTCCTCCCGCAGAGCGCCATTCTCGGCACCGGCGTTGTCTACAAGAAGCCCGTCGTCGTGACCGACAAGGGTCTGGACTCCATTGCGATTCGTTCGACGGTGTTCCTGGCGCTGTCCTACGACCACCGCATCATCGATGGAGCGGACGCCTCGCGCTTCCTCACCACCATGAAGGCACGTCTGGAAGCCGGCGCATTCGAGGCCAACCTCGGAATCTAGTGTCACAGACCCGCCAGACGGGTCAGTAGTCGAAGAGTTCGCGTAACCGCCAGCCGGCCTCGCCCTTGATCACCAGGGCTGAGGCCGGTTGTGTGTTCGCGGGACCGCCGGCCGCCGGCGTCAGAACAATCAGCGCGGCGTTGCCGCGGCGCTCCTGCACGGTGGCCGTGAAACCCGCAGCAGTGCGGTCGGCGCTCGGTTCCATCTGAAGTGCCCGATACGAGTCGGCGGCCATGGCCACGGAACCGGCCTGGTCGACACTTTCCAGACACAGCACAGACGCCTCCGCCAAACACCCCTCGCGCAGCTCGAGCAGGACCAGGGTCGCCGCCGCCGGATCGTCGGACACGAGAGTCGCTGCGGATCCGTCGGCGCCTGCCGGCCCGTCGTCTCCCGGCCCCGCGGTCGCTTCGGCACCCGGTGACGAGGACCGCGTCGCGGGCGCCGACAGGTCGCCGGCGTCCCCGGCGACCACCGGGGACTCGGCTGGGGACAGCGCCGCAAGGCCTCCGGCGGCCAGCGCCACCGCGAGGCAGACACCGACGATGACCGGCCGTGCTCGACTCCGGTTCCGCCGCAGCGCCTGCAGCCACCGAGCGCCCACCCGCGACCGAGCATTCACGATTCGCAGCCCTGACCGGCATCCGGCCAGCCCACGCCGCACCTGCCGCTCCAACCGTCCTGTCGGCTTCGCCGCGCTTCCACGCTCTGCACCCGCCAGTCGCCCGCCGGCTCGGATGGCCGGCTCACGCGCCCCGGCCGGGCGGGCCGGTCTGGTCAGTCGGCTCGACGGTGCGGCCAGGCCGTGGGTATCCTCCGGTCCCTCGGGATCTGCCGGCACGGTGCCCGGTACCGCACCCCGGACGGCTGTCGCTGCCGCCCAGTCGAACAGAACGGATTCCACGCCGGACAAATCCGGCGGGACGGGTCGCGCCGTGGCCGCGGCTTCGAACTCGGCCACGACCGACTCCGCCGTCGCCGCCTCCGGAGCCTGAGGGTCCAGGTGGTCCCGGATGGATCTCACACAGCCCGCCAGGCGCACGAGGTCGTCCCGCCGCCGCGCGACACCGGCTCCCCCGGCGGGCAGATCCTCCAGCGCGCCCAGCCCGAGAAGCACCGGTCGGCCACAGCCGTCGAACCGTACGCAGGCAGGTCCGATCATGGAGTGGCTGAATCCGGCGTCGTGCAGCGCCTGCAGTGCTGCCGTGATCGTCGCGGCAATGGTCACGACCTCACCGGCACCGAGGGTGCCCCGCTCGGCCAGCAGCCGGTCCAACGACGAACCGGTCAGGCGGTCCAGCACGAGGCAGAGCCGGCCGTCGGGTGCCGTCGCCACGTCCCGCAACGGCGCGAGCATCGCCGGCGGCACTGTGAGCATGGCTCGCACCTGCCGGTCGAGCGCCGGCCTGTCAGCCTCCGGCCCGAACACCTTCAGTGCCACATTCAGGGCCTGGCCCTGCTCTCCGGGCGCCCGGCCGAGGTAGATGATCGAACGGCTCCCCGTGCCGATCCGGCGTATCAGCCGGAACCCGGCCAGGGTCTCCTCTCGGGCGGGAATCTGCCTGTGCTCCATCACTCCACCGTGCCGTTCGGACCGGCGGCCCCCTCCCCTCGGTGGGAATCTGGCGGAAACTCGAGCGGTGCTCAGGCTGGGGAGGAGACCCCCTAGACTTACCGCATGCTCGACTTTGTCGTCGCGGGGCTAAGCGCCAACTCCGTGCCGTATTTCGAGGGCCTTGAGCTCCAGCGCGCCGTCCATCGCACGGTGGTATCCGGTCAACGACCGAACACCGTCCTGCTCCTCGAACACCCCGCCGTGTACACGGCCGGCAAACGCACCCAGCCGGAGGACCGTCCCACCGACGGCACGCCGGTCGTGGACGTCGACCGCGGCGGCCGGATCACCTGGCACGGGCCCGGTCAGCTGATCGGCTACCCGATCCTGCGCCTGCCCGAACCTCTCGACGTGGTCGGCTACGTGCGTCTGCTCGAGGACATCCTCATCGACGCGCTGGCCGATTTCGGGATCGACGGCAGACGGGTTCCCGGACGCAGCGGTGTCTGGGTCGGGCCCGCCGGGGCCGAGGACAAGATCGCCGCCATCGGCATCCGGGTCGCCGACGGTGTGACCATGCACGGGTTCGCCCTCAACTGCAACAACTCGCTCGAACCGTACGACCGTATTGTCGCCTGCGGCATCGTCGATGCGGGCGTCACCACCATGTCTCAGGTACTCGGCCGAGACGTCAGCACCGAGGACGTCGTCGACTCCATCACAACCCGTTTCCGCAGCCGGCTGGCGGTGTCCGTATGACCGCCGCGCCCGACGGACGCCGGATGCTGCGACTGGAAATCCGCAACGCCGAGACGCCCATCGAGCGGAAGCCCGACTGGATCAAGACTCGCGCCAGGATGGGCCCCGAATACCGCCACCTGCAGGATCTGGTGAAGAGCGAGAACCTGCACACGGTGTGCCAGGAGGCCGCCTGCCCGAACATCTACGAGTGCTGGGAAGACCGCGAGGCCACCTTCCTGATCGGCGGCTCCCAGTGCACCAGGCGCTGCGACTTCTGTCAGATCGACACGGGCAAGCCCGCAGACTACGACACCGACGAGCCGCGCCGAGTCTCCGAGTCGGTGGTGGCGATGAACCTGCGTTACGCGACGGTGACCGGGGTCGCCCGCGACGACCTGCCCGATGAGGGCGCCTGGCTCTACGCCGAGACGATCCGGCAGATCCACCTCCAAAGCCCGGGGACCGGGGTCGAGATCCTCGTCCCCGATTTCACGGGCAACCCAATCCACCTGGCCGAGGTGTTCTCTGCCAGCCCTGAGGTCTTCGCGCACAACGTCGAGACGGTCCCGCGGATCTTCAAACGCATTCGTCCCGCCTTCCGTTATGACAGGTCCCTCGACGTGCTCAGCCAGGGGCGGGCCGCGGGACTGATCACCAAGTCGAACCTGATTCTCGGCATGGGCGAGGAACGCGCCGAGGTGTCCCAAGCGCTGCAGGACCTGCACGATGCCGGGACCGACATCATCACCATCACGCAGTACCTGCGGCCGAGCCCCCGGCACCTGCCGGTGGCCAGGTGGGTGCGACCGGAGGAGTTCGTTGACCTCAAGGCCGAAGCGGAGCAGATCGGTTTCCTCGGCGTGCTCGCCGGACCGTTGGTGCGTTCCTCCTACCGGGCCGGTCGGCTCTGGGCACAGTCGATGACGGCCACCGGACGCCCGGTGCCCGCCCACCTGCAGCACCTCGCCGACGCGACCGTGGCCTTCAGCCAGGCCGTTTGACCCTAAATCCGTTCCGCGGATATCGACCGACTGGGTAGTCTTAGAACCATGGCACGAAGCAAGGACAAGAGTCCCCGCACCCCCAAAGAACCTGGCCGCTTGAAGCAAATGTGGCAGGTCTTCCAGATGACCCGGCGCTACGACTCGAACATCGTTCTGTTCATGATCTTGGGTTTCCTGATCCCTGTTGTTGTCGGCTTGGCCCTTGCGCTGCTGCTGACCCCCGACAACGGTTTCACCATCGCCCTCTGGATCGTCGCCGGCGTGCTCGCCGGCGTCCTGGCGATGCTGATCATCCTGGGTCGGCGTGCAGAGAAGGCCGCGTACTCGCAGATCGAGGGCCAGCCCGGCGCCGTCGGCGCGGTTCTGCGCAGTTCGTTGAAGCGCGGCTGGGTGGGGAGCGAAATGCCCGTCGCCGTCAACGGTAAGACCCAGGACGCCATCTATCGCGCCGTCGGCCGCGGTGGAGTTGTGCTCATCAGCGAGGGACCGCGCACCCGCACCGCCCGCATGTTGGACGAGGAAAAGCGTTCGGTGGCCAAGGTCGGCGGCAACGTCGCGGTCACCGTCATCACCGTGGGCCCAGACGCCGACGCCGTTCCGCTGCACAAGCTCGCCCGGCGGCTGACCAAGATCAAGCCGACCCTGACCAAGGCCGAAGTGCTGGCGGTCAACAACCGCCTCAACTCCATGACCAAGAAACTGCCGATTCCCAAGGGTGTCGACCCCACCAAGGCCCGTCCGCAGCGCGGCAACTAGCCACACGCATCCACCAGAACAACGAAGGGCACGGGGTCAACCCCGTGCCCTTCTCTGCGTGCCGGAGACTAGCGCCTGATCAGGACGGTGCCGGCGATCTTGTCGTGGAAGCCCCGCTGGTCCGAGTCCCAGACCAGGGCGGGAACGGCCAGACCCAGCAGCACCGACCGGACGATCGGGCGCCACAGGCCCGCACGGCCTCCGGTGAGGGCGATCACACGCAGGCCGAGCAGGCGGTGGCCGACGCTCCCCCCGAACACGGCGACTTGCAGGGCTTGGAGGCCCACGAAGACCATCAGGACCACGAAGCCGTCATAGTTGAGCCAGGTGTACCCCCAGATCAGGCAGGTCAGGGCCACGGCGACGGCCCAGTCGATGGCCAGCGCCGCGATGCGCCTGCCGACCCGCCCCACGGAATGCGGTCCGGTCCGAGGCAGGCCGAGTCGCTCCCCCGGCCAGGTGCTGGGCGGTAACTGCCCGAAGGTGGTGGGTCTTGACGGCGTCGAATTCACCCGATCAGTGTACCGACCGAGCCCTCTGTAACATGGAGGAAACATAAGCGTCATTCTTAAGTAACCCGTCCGTAATAGTGTCGGGGAAGCCGCAGTGTGCGACATTTCTAGTCACCCACGCCTACGTCGTTTGGAGTCAACCCGCATGTTCCGCGATTCGTCCGAAGTCCTCTCGTTCATCAAGGACACCGATGTCAAGTTCCTTGACCTCCGTTTTACCGACCTGCCGGGTGTGCAGCAGCACTTCAACATCCCCGCGTCGACCGTTGACGAGGACTTCTTCACCGTCGGCCAGATGTTCGACGGCTCGTCGATCCGCGGTTTCGCGTCGATCCACGAATCCGACATGCAGCTCATCCCCGACGTCACCAGCGCGTACATCGACGCGTTCCGCGCCGAACGCACCCTGATCATGCTCTTCGACATCTACAACCCCCGCAACGGCGAGATCTACTCCAAGGACCCCCGCCAGGTGGCCAAGAAGGCCGAGAAGTACCTCGCCTCCACCGGCATCGGCGACACCGCGTACTTCGGCTCAGAGGCCGAGTTCTACATCTTCGACGACGTGCGCTACGAGGTCAACCAGCACACCAGCTTCTACTCCGTCGACTCCAGCGAGGGTGCCTGGAACTCCGGCCGCAAGGAAGAGGGCGGCAACCTCGCCAACAAGACCCCGTTCAAGGGCGGCTACTTCCCGGTCAGCCCGGTCGACCAGCACGCCGACATGCGCGACGACATCTGCCTCAAGCTGATGGACGCCGGCCTCATCCTCGAGCGCAGCCACCACGAGGTGGGCACCGGCGGCCAGGGCGAGATCAACTACAAGTTCGACACCATGGTGCACGCGGCCGACGACCTGCTGAAGTTCAAGTACATCGTCAAGAACACCGCGCACGAGTGGGGCAAGACCGCCACGTTCATGCCCAAGCCGCTGTTCGGCGACAACGGCTCCGGCATGCACACCCACCAGTCCCTCTGGGCCGACGGCAAGCCGCTGTTCTACGACGAGGCCGGCTACGGCGGCCTGTCCGACGTTGCACGCTGGTACATCGGTGGCCTGCTCAAGCACGCCCCGGCTGTGCTCGCCTTCACCAACCCGACGGTCAACTCGTACCACCGCCTGGTTCCGGGCTTCGAAGCTCCGGTCAACCTGGTCTACTCGGCCGGTAACCGCTCGGCCTCGATCCGTATCCCGATCACCGGCACCAACCCCAAGGCCAAGCGCCTCGAGTTCCGCGCCCCCGATGCCTCCGGCAACCCGTACCTCGCCTTCGCCGCCCAGCTGATGGCCGGCCTCGACGGGATCAAGAACCGCATCGAGCCGCACGAGCCCGTCGACAAGGACCTCTACGAGCTGCCGCCGGAAGAAGCGAAGAACATCCCGCAGGTTCCCGCATCGCTGGAAGAGGCCCTGCAGGCGCTGGAGGCCGACCATGACTTCCTGCTCGCCGGCAACGTCTTCACCCCCGAGCTGATCGAGACCTGGATCGACTACAAGCGCGAGAAGGAAATCAAGCCCCTCGCGCAGCGCCCGCACCCGTTCGAGTTCGAACTGTACTACGGGGTCTAATCTCCCCAACGCACGACGAAGGGGCCGCAACCGTCAGGTTGCGGCCCCTTCGTCGTCGACGGTGTCGAGGTCAGCCGGAGAACGGCCCCGGCCGTTCGACCGGTCCATAGAACCGGCGTTCGAAGACCGCACGGGCGCGCCGGGTCACCGCGAGGTAGTCTTCCTCGAGCTGATTCGCCGAACCCGGCGGGTACTCCATCATGCGGGCGACGCCGTCGAGCTGCATCCTGTCAGTGGGCAGCACATCCGCGGTCTTGTTCGTCCACAGGGTGATCGCCGAGCGGCACCGTGACGCGAACAGCCACGCGGCGCGGAGGACGGCGGCATCCGGTTCGGTGACCAAACCGGCGCGAGTGGCCTCCTCGAGTGCTTCGAGGGTTGACGTCGTGCGCAGGGCGGGGACGCTCGCGGCGTGCTGGAGCTGCAGCAACTGGACGAACCACTCCACATCGCTCAGCGAGCCGCGGCCCAGCTTGAGGTGCCGGTTCGGGTCGGCTCCCTGCGGGAGACGTTCGTTCTCGACGCGGGCCTTGATGCGCTTGATCTCACGGACGTCCTGGTCACTGATCTGTTCCGGGTACCGCACAGTGTCCATCACGGCGTGGAAGGACTCCAGGAGCGCGGGATCGCCCGCGACACCGCGGGCGCGCAACAGCGCCTGGGCCTCCCAGGTGAGCGACCACCGGCGGTAGTAGGCCTGGTAGGAATCGATGGACCGCACCACCGCACCGTTCTTGCCCTCGGGGCGCAGGCCGATATCCAGGTCGAACGGCAGCCGGTTGTCCTCGGTGAGTCGGTTCAGCTCCCGGACGATGAAGGTGGCCCGGTCGTGGGCCGCACCGCCCTCGAGGGCAGCGGGCCTGAAGACGTACATGACGTCAGCGTCGGAACCGAAACCGAGTTCGGCTCCCCCGAACCGGCCCATGGCGATCACAGCGAACTCGATGCCATCCGGAGCGAACGGACCGTCGTCCCCGGTGAGACCGGCACCACGGATGGCGCCGAGGATTCCCTGGATGATGACGGTGGAGATATCCGTCAGGCCCGCGGCGAGCTCGTCAATGCTGATGCGACCGAGGATGGCCGACAGCGCCAGGCGAAGCATCTCGCGTCGCCGGCTGGTGCGGAGCACGGACGCGGCGGCGTCGGGACTGCCGTGCCTGGCCAGCACGGCACGCGCCTCGTCCTGCAACACGCTGAGCGGGCGGGGGCGCAGGTCATTGTCGTGTTCCAGCCAGGCGACGGCCTCGGGAATGGTCTCCAGGAGTTCGCCGACGTACCGCGACGCCGAGAGCACCCGGGTGAGACGTTCGGCGGCCCCCGACGAGTCCCGGAGCATCCGCAGGAACCAGTAGGTGGAACCGAGGCTGTCGCTCAGCCGCCGGAAGGCCAGCAGCCCGTAGTCGGGGTCGGCGCCATCGGACAGCCACTGCAGCAGCACCGGCAACAGGTGTTGCTGAATGGTCGCCCGCCGGGACACACCGCTGGTCAGCGCGGCGATGTGGGCCAGGGCGCCCGTGGTGTTGCGGAAGCCGATCGCCGCCAGCCGGGCCTCGGCCTGCGCGCTGGTGAGGTTCAGGCCCTCAGCGGGCAGGGCGGCGACCGCGGAGAGCAACGGCCGATAGAACAGCCGTTCGTGCAGGCCGCGCACCCGGTGTTTGGTGGCCTCCCACCGGGTTGTCAGCGCCGCCGCGCTCGTGGCCAGGCCCGTCGCCCGTGCCAGGACCCGCAGCCCGGACTCGTCCCGGGGCAGCAGGTGTGTTCGGCGCAGCCGGTCCAGTTGCAGCCGGTGTTCCATCAGGCGCAGCATCCGGTAGTCCTGGGCGAACTCGGCGGCCTCGGCGCGACCGACGTAGCCGGCATCGGCCAGGGCGGCCAGGGCCGGCAGGGTGCCGGGCTGACGGATGTCGGGATCGGTCTGGCCGTGCACGAGCTGAAGCAGTTGCACGGTGAATTCAATGTCCCGCAGACCGCCGGGGCCCAGCTTGAGTTGCACGGCGACCTCGTCGGCGGGGATGTTACTGGTCACCCGTTCGCGCATCCGCTGCACGGAGTCGACGAAGTTCTCCCGGCTGGCGCTGGTCCATACCTTGGGGGCCACCGCGGCGACGTAGCGGGAGCCGAGCTCCAGGTCGCCGGCCAGGGGGTGTGCCTTCAGCAGCGCCTGGAACTCCCAGCTCTTGGCCCAGCGGTCGTAGTACGCGATGTGGGAGTCGAGGGAACGCACCAGGGCGCCGGACTTGCCCTCGGGGCGCAGGTTGGGATCGACCTCCCACAGCTCGGGCTCCATGCTGGGCTGGTTGAGCCCACGCATCATCAGGACCGCGAGCCGGGTGGCGATGTCCACCGCCCTGGCGGCGCTGAGCCCGGCGTCGTCGTTGCCCTCTGCGACGAAGATGACGTCAACGTCACTGACGTAGTTCAGCTCCCCCGCCCCCGCCTTACCCATTCCGATCACGGCGAGCTTGGTCAGCCGCACCTCGTCAACGGGATAGACGCCGTGCGCGGCCACGGTGCCGCTGCACATCCCCCTCGCGACCGCGAGGGAGGCTTCCAGCGCCGCCGCGGCCAGGTGCGCCAGGGTCCTGGCGATCCGGTCGAGTCCGGCCACGGGGTCGGCCTGTTCGAGGTCGAAGGCTGCCAGTTCGGCGAGCCGGCGGCGGTACCGCACCCGCAGGGCCACCCACCCGTCGTCGTCGATGAGTTCGGCGAAGCCATCCTTCGACTGGACGGCGTCGAGCAGGTCGTCTGTCAGCTCACGGAGCCCGGCCACGGCGGTGGTCTTCTCGTGCAACACCGCGAGTTCTGCCGGATGCCGGAGGAAAAAATCGGTCAACCCGGTCGAAGCCCCGGACACGAGCACCAGGCGCTGCAGGGCGCCGGGATGCCGCCGGAGCGCCACGAACTCGGTCGGGGCCTGGCGCACCAACGACAGCACGGCGAAGAGGGCCGCATCGGGATTCGCAGCCCGGGTGAGCAGCGGGAACAGATCCGACGGGTCAGGCCCGCCGAGTTCACCGACCTCGTCGAGACGCGCGCGGGCCTCGCCGAGATCGGCGAAGCCCACCCGAGCGAGGTCCGTCAGAGTCAACTGTTCTCTCGCCATGTCCTGTACCTGTCTGAGGTGAGTCCCTAGAGCATCTCGAGGTTCTTATTGAGTTCGAATGGGGTGACCTGCGAGCGGTACTCTCGCCATTCCTGACGCTTGTTCAGCAGCACATAGTTGAACACGTGCTCCCCCAGCGTCTCGGCGACCAGCTCGGACTCCTCCATGTACTGGATGGCATGGTCGAGGCTGGCGGGCAGCTGGTGGTAGCCCAGCGCGCGACGCTCGGTGTCGCTGAGTCCCCACACGTTGTCCTCGGCCTCCGGCGGAAGCTCGTAGCCCTCCTCGATGCCCTTGAGCCCGGCGGCGAGCATCAGCGAGTACGCGAGGTACGGGTTGGCTGCCGAGTCGATCGCCCGGTACTCGATGCGCGAGCTCTGGCCCTTGTTGGGCTTGTAGAGCGGAACGCGAATCAGCGCGGACCGGTTGTTGTGACCCCAGCACACGAAGCTGGGGGCCTCGTCGCCACCCCACAGGCGCTTGTACGAGTTCACGAACTGGTTGGTCACCGCCGTGATCTCCGGCGCGTGCCGCAGCAGACCGGCAATGAACTGACGCCCGGTCGTCGACAGCTGGTACTGCGCGCCGGCTTCGTAGAACGCGTTGGTGTCGCCCTCGAAGAGGGAGAGGTGGGTGTGCATTCCGGAGCCGGGCTGGTCGGAGAGCGGCTTGGGCATGAACGTCGCGTAGACGCCCTGCTCGATCGCCACCTCCTTGATGACGGTGCGGAAGGTCATGATGTTGTCGGCGGTGGTGAGAGCATCCGCGTAACGCAGGTCGATCTCGTTCTGGCCGGGGCCGGCCTCGTGGTGACTGAACTCCACCGAGATGCCGAGATCCTCGAGCATCCGCACCGACCGGCGCCGGAAGTCGTGCGCCGTGCCGCCGGGAACGTTGTCGAAGTACCCGGCAGAATCGACCGGGACCGGTCCGTTCTTGCCGAACTTGGACGATTTCAGGAGATAGAACTCGATCTCCGGGTGCGTGTAGAACGTGAAGCCTCGCTCGGCGGCCTTCGCCAGGGTGCGCTTGAGCACGTTCCGGGGGTCGGCGACGGCGGGCTGTCCATCCGGAGTGGTGATGTCGCAGAACATGCGGGCGGTGGGGTCGACCTCGCCCCGCCAGGGCAGGATCTGGAACGTGGTGGGGTCCGGGTGGGCCAGCACGTCCGCCTCGAACGAGCGCGTCAGGCCCTCGATCGCTGACCCGTCGAAGCCCAGTCCCTCGGCGAACGCACCCTCCACCTCGGCCGGCGCGATGGCAACCGACTTGAGGGTGCCGACCACATCGGTGAACCATAGTCGAATGAACTTGATGCCCCGTTCCTCGATGGTCCGAAGAACGAAGTCGCGCTGCTTGTCCATCCACGCCCTTTCTTGTTGCCCCTAGGCTACCGGCTGCCGACGGCGCGCGGGCGAAAACCGGCTGATCGCACCTGCGAATGACTCTCAGAATCGACCGCTGAGTACACTTGGGCACATGCCAGAGATCCCCACGCCAGACGCCGCCAACGCCGTCGAGGTGCAGAATCCATACGTCAGTGCCACCGCAGGGCCCAAGCGCGTGCGCACCAGGCATTTTCAGAACGCGAAGCAGCAGGGTATCCCGATCACGGGCCTGACCAGCTACGACATGCTCACCGCCCAGATTTTCGACCAGGCCGGCATCGACTTCCTACTGGTGGGAGATTCCGCCGGGAACAACGTCTTCGGTTACGAGACCACCCTCCCCGTCACCGTCGACGAGTTGATCCCACTGACCCGCGCCGTGGCCAGGGCCGTGACCCGGGCGCTGGTCGTTGCCGACATGCCGTTCGGCAGCTACGAGACCGGCCCGTCTGAGGCCCTGCACACCGCGGTGCGTTTCATGAAGGAAGCCCAGGCTCACGCCGTGAAGCTGGAGGGCGGGGTGCGCAGTCGCAAGCAGATCTCGCGGATCGTGTCTGCCGGCATCCCGGTCATGGGGCACATCGGCTTCACCCCCCAGAGCGAACACGGTTTGGGCGGGCACATGATACAGGGACGCGGCGCGGGCGCCGAACAGCTGATCACGGATGCTCTCGCCGTGCAGGACGCCGGCGCTTTCGCGGTCGTTCTGGAGATGGTGCCGTCAGGCGTCGCCGCAGAGGTCACCGAACGCCTGGAGATCCCCACCATCGGCGTCGGGGCCGGGCCCGGCGTCGACGGTCAGCTGATGGTCTGGACAGATTTCGCCGGCCTGACCGGGGGACGCGTGCCCCGGTTCGTGCGGCAGTACGCGAACCTGCGTTCGGTCCTCACCGATGCGGTGCACTCGTTCAAGAACGACGTCGATTCCGGCGCCTATCCGGGCCCCGAGCACAGCTACGAGTAAACACTGCCGGAGCGGGTGCGCCTCAGCGGTCCTCGGCCTCGTCGTCTTCGGCCCATTTGGCGCTGTTGGCGCGGAGCTTGTCGAGGGCGTTCGTCGCCTCGTCGAATGTCGAGAACGGGCCTACCCTGTCGACGGACGGCGACAGCATGCCCTTCTCGACGGCGCCAGTGCGCATGTTGTACCAGAACTGGTGATCAGCATCTTCGGCCATAAGGTTGATCCTATGCCTAAGGATTCAATCGGTCACCTCGTTCCGGGAGCCGTGTCCAGCCACCGCTCCGTTCCCTCCCACATCGTTCGGCCCGAGTATGTCGGGCACACCGCGCCGGCCCGGTTCACCGGATCCGATGTCTACTCCCCCGAACGCATCGCACTGATCCGGGAGTCCGGCCGCATCGCCGCGAACGCGATCCAGGCGGTCGGGCGTGCGGTGCGCCCCGGGGTCACGACCGAGGAACTGGACAGGGTCGGCCACGAGTTCCTGATCCGGAACGACGCCTACCCGTCCACGCTCGGCTACCGCGGCTACCCGAAGTCGCTGTGCTCCTCGGTCAACGAGGTCATCTGCCATGGAATTCCTGACGACACCGTGCTCGAAAACGGTGACATCGTCAATATCGACATCACCGCGTACAAGAACGGGGTGCACGGTGATTCCAACGTCACCTTCATCGTCGGCGAGGCCACCGAGGAGGTCACCCTGCTCGTCGACCGCACCCGGGAGGCCCTGGCGCGCGGAATCAAGGCCGTGGCACCCGGACGGCAGGTGAACGTGATCGGCCGCACCATCGAGTCGTACGCCAAGCGGTTCGGCTACGGGGTCGTTCGCGACTTCACCGGTCACGGGGTGGGGGACGCGTTCCACTCGGGCCTGATCATTCCGCACTATGACTCCGCACCGCAATACGACACCGTCATGGAGGTAGGCATGGTGTTCACCATCGAGCCGATGCTGACCCTCGGCACCAGTGACTGGGACATGTGGGCGGATGACTGGACGGTTCTGACCCGTGATCGCAGCATCACCGCGCAGTTCGAGCACACCCTGGTGGTCACCGAACGTGGCGCCGAAATCCTGACGCTGCCGCAGCCGGTAGATTGACATCATGAGTTCAACCACTGCCATCGGCATCGATATCGGCGGAACCGGCATCAAGGGGGCTGTGGTGGACCTGTCCACCGGGGCCCTGCTCTCCGACCGCGTCAAGCTGCCCACTCCCAAGGGCGGCCGGCCCCAGGACATCATCGAGACCACCCGTCAGCTCCTGGCAACGGTGTCCGCCGGAACGGGCGAGATGCCCATCGGCGTGTGTTTCCCCGCCGTCGTCAAGCACGGTCACACGATGTCGGCGGCCAATGTGTCCGACAAGTGGATCGGCCTCGCCGCGGAAAAACTTTTCGAGAAGGGCCTGGGCGTGCCCATCCACTTCGTCAACGACGCTGACGCGGCCGGATACGCGGAGTCGACGTTCGGCGCGGCCAAGGGTGTCGACGGTGTCGTGCTGCTCACCACGCTGGGCACCGGCATCGGCACGGCCCTGATCAACGACGGGGCCCTGGTGCCCAACACCGAGTTCGGTCATCTGGAGATCGACGGCGTGGACTACGAGACCCGCGCGGCCTTCTCGGCCAAGGAACGGGACAACCTCAGCTGGGAGAAGTGGGCGTCACGCCTGCAGAAGTATTACTCCAAGCTGGAGTCCCTGTTTACTCCCGACCTGTTCATCGTCGGCGGCGGCGTATCGAAACACCACGAGAACTTCCTTCCCCTGCTGGACCTGAACACCCGGATCATCCCGGCCGTCCACCGCAACAATGCCGGCATCCTGGGCGCAGCCGCCCTGGCCGTCAAGCACGCGCCAGTTTCCGCATAGCGGACTCCGGCCTCGCCGACTCCGCTTAGCTGTACGCCCGGGTGCTCTGGCGCTGCTGACGCGCCCGCCACCAGAGTCGCACCCGGTGCGCGAGCCGTCGGACGACCGTGGTGACCCGGTGGGCAGCGGGGAACTCCGTGCCGAGCACGGCGACGCCCACGAAGACGATCAGCCAGCCCGGTCCCGGCAGGGGAACCAGGATGAGACCGACGACCATGACCGTCAGCCCGGCGAGGGCGACGAGCAGCCGATACGGCGCCCGCAGGCGCGGGTGAGCGTGGATCCAGGTCCTGGACCGGCCGAGCAGCGCCCTGAACCGCAGCCAGACCCCGGACGAGGCCGTGGCCGGGCGGTGCGTGGTGACGGCATCGGACGTGGACCCGGGGGTGCTCATGGCCCCAGCGTAGGAGCACAGGCTGGGAATGCACCACCCCCGCGGCACGGTCCCGCGCAACTCACAGGTTCGAGAGGGGAATGGGCCGACTATTACGCCGGGTTTTGTCCCGGTTTTCACCATGGACGGCCATCTATCTCGGGACTACGTTGCCGCAGCCCTCTAGCGGTCTACCCGGAAACTCGGCGAGCCGCCTTGGCGTTTCCTGTTCGACCTTGCTCCGGACGAGGTTTACCTAGCCGGCCAGGTCACCCTGGCCCCTGGTGGTCTCTTACACCACCGTTTCACCCTTACCCCCGGCTTGCGCCGGTGGCGGTCTACTTTCTGTGGCACTGTCTCGCGGGTTGCCCCGGGTGGGTGTTACCCACCGTCCTGCTCTGTGGAGCCCGGACGTTCCTCGGCATCACGAGCTGTGAAAAGCCCGGATGACGCGACCGTCTTGTCGACCCATTCCGTCGTCGAGCCTACAGCGCCCCGGCCCTGTTGCCGAACCGGGCCCTGGCGGCGGCCTGCTCTAGATGCCGGATTCCTCGGTGCGGACGAGGATGGCGCCGCAGTCCGGGCAGAAGACGATGTCGTCGGCGGGCGCTGCCCGCACCTCTTCGAGGTCGTTGCCCGTCAGGGTCATGGTGCATCCGCTGCAGGTGCGGGCGCGGAGCAGGGACGCCGCGTTGCCCCGCCCGGCCACGCGCCGCTTCTCGTACAGCCCCGACAGGTCCTCGCCGATGGCGGAGACGATCGCGACCCGGTCCCGGGCCAACTCGCCCAGCTGGCGGTTCAGATCGACCAGAAGCGCGTCGCGGTCGGCTTCAATTCCGGCGACCCGGCCCGCGACGTCGGCGCGTTCGGATTCGGTCTCAGCGACGGCCGCTTCCTTTTCCTCGAGACGTTCCATCACCGCGAGTTCGATCTCCTCGAGCGCGGCCAGGCGCGCGCCCAGGGCGGTGAGTTCGCTCTCCAGTGCGTGAACATCCTTCATCGAGGAGGTGTGCTGGGCGCGCTCGGTATCGCGGGCGATGCGCTTCTCGACCACCTCGACATCAGACTCGATGCGGCGCAATTCGATCTGGGCGTCCTCGACCTCGCCGACGCGACCGGTCAGGACCGTCTTGGACGCATCGAGTCCGCGGCCCAGCTCTGCAAGCTCGGCGTGTTGCGGCAACGCCTTGGCCTGATGCTCGACCTGCTGCAATTTGATATCGAGGGCCTGGAGCCGCAGAAGCTCCTTCTGCTCGGTGGGAGATGCCTTCACAATGTCCTGACCTTCATGATTATGGAGTTGAAATGAACGGGGGTGAGCCAGGCTCACTGGGTGACGGCGAAGTCCCAGGGGTCGGTCCGCACGTCGCTGACCTCGATGCGGATGCCGGGCAGCCTCTGCCGCAGCGCCGACGCGGCGACGTCCAGCCAGAGCCATTCGCTGGCCCAGTGTGACACGTCGATGAGGGCGGGGCCAACCCCCGCCAGGATCGACTGTTCCCTGGACTCCGACGCCGGGTGATGCCGGAGGTCGGAGGTGATGAACACGTCGGCGGAGCGCACGGCAGGTTCGCGCAGCAGCGAGTCACCGGCTCCCCCGCACAGGGCGACGGTCTGGATCGTGTCGGCATAGCCGCCGGCCACACGCACACCCGTCGCCGTCGGGGGGATCAGCGCCGCCAGGCGGCGGGCGAGAAGACCGAGCGTCGTGGGCTCCGGGAGCCGGCCGACCCGACCGATGCCCGTGCCAGGGACCAGTCCACCCGTGATCGGGCGCGTGTCGACCAGGCCCAGACTGGAGGCGATGACATCGGAGACCCCGTCTTCGACGACGTCGGCATTGGTGTGGGCGGCCAGGAGACCGCAATCGGCACGGATCAGCCGAGCGAGCAGGGCACCCTTGTAGCGGTCTTCGGCGACGCTGGTGACCCCGCGCAGCAGCAGCGGGTGATGGGCCAGCAACAGGTCGGCCCCGGAGGTGATCGCTTCCGCGACGGTCTCGGAGACGACATCGACGGCCAGCAGAATGGAATCGACCCGACGCGCGGGGTCGCCACTGATCAGACCCGGCGCATCCCATTCCTCGGCGCCGGACAGGGGCCACAGTTCATGGGAGACCCGGGCGACTTCAGCGAGCGAGAATGACACCCTGTCAGCCTACTATCCGGCGGCCGCGACAACCGGCGACGTGCCGACGCTCACCAGCCCAGTGTGCCCGGCGCACCCTTGAACGGGCCGACGATCCGGTCGGTGATCCACCCGCCGTAGAAGTCGCCCGGCTGAGCGCGCACGAGTTCGCCGTCCACCGTGCACTCGTCGAGCCGGCCGGGGTAGACGGCCACCCGGCCGGCCAGCGATTCGAAGCCGGCCTCCGGATGGGGATAGTGCCAGGCAACCGCATCGGCCCGTCGGTCGCCGACGACGATGCTGAGGTAGGACGCCAGCCCTTTGTACTCGCAGAAGCTGTGCCCGTTGACCGGGGCGAGCACACCGGCCGAGAACGCGTCCCTCGGCAGGTAGTAGGTGGGCGGATGGCTGGTCTCCAGCACGCGAACGCTGTCCCTGGTATCGGCGATCACTGTGCCGTTGAACCGGAGCACAACATGCTCCAGACTCGGTTCCACCCGCGGCGGGCGCGGGTAGTCCCAGACCGACTCCTGGCCGGGACCCGGTATCGCCGGGTGCCGGTTCGTGGCGCTCATCGGCTGACTACCGCGGGCGCAACCCGGCGCCGTACACGGCTGCCTGGGTGCGCCTGGCCATGCCGAGCTTGGCGAGCAGGCCCGACACATAGTTCTTCACGGTCTTCTCGGCCAGGTCGAGCTGGTCACCGATCTGCCGGTTCGTCAGTCCCTCCGCGATCAGCTCGAGCACCTGGCGCTCCCTCGTCGTGAGATTGGAGGCCGGCGAATCCGCGGCGGTGCCGGTGAGCTCGGTGACCACCTTGCGGGTCACGGCCTTCTGCACGAGGGACTCGCCGCGGGCGACCCGACGGATGGACTCGACCAGGTGCTGCCCGCGGATGTCCTTGAGGACGTAGCCGGATGCGCCGGCGAGGACAGCCGAGTAGCTGGCCTCGTCGTCGTCGTATGCGGTGAGCATGAGGCACTGCACCCCGGGGTTGGCCGAGCGGATGGTGCGGCACACGTCGATACCGCTGCCGTCGGGCAGCCGCACGTCGAGGACCGCCACGTCGGGTACCGTTGCCGCGACCCTGGCGACCGCCTGCCGAGCCGTCGACGCTTCACCGACGACCTCGAGGTCGGGCTCTGCGTTGATCATGTCCGCGATTCCGCGGCGCACCACTTCGTGGTCATCCACCAGGAAGACTCGGATCATCACGATTCCTTTCGTACAGGTTCAGGTTCGATGAGGGCGGTCCAGCGCAGTCGGCTGCCGCCCCTGGCACGGTTCTCGAGGACGAGGTCGCCGCCCCACTGCTGCGCCCTGGCGGAGAGGTTGGCCAGTCCGCTGCGCCGGTCGGATTCCACGACGCCGATGCCGTTGTCGACCACCTCGATCACCACCAGGTCGTCCGCGACACTGAGGTTGACGACGGTTTCGGTGGCGTCGGCATGACGGATCACGTTCATCAGCCCCTCCCGGATGACCGCGGCGATGTCATCGGACATCTCCGGCGGGGTCAGCAGGTCGATCGGGCCGGTGAAGACCAGGCGGGGGGTCTGGTCGAAGAGCGACGCGAGCTCACTGAGCAGGTCGATCACACGGTGACGGATCGAGCCGCGGTCGCGGCTGGTCTCGGCGGTCAGGGCGAAGATGGCCGTGCGGATCTCGACGATCGCCACGTCGAGCGCCACGACCTCCTCGATGATGCGCTCCCGGACGTTGGGGTCGTCAACCGACCCGCTGATGGCCTGCAGCCCGATGCCGGCCGCGAACACCCGCTGGATGACGTTGTCGTGCAGATCGCGGGCGATCCGGCTTCGGTCTTCCAGCAGCGCCAGTTTCTGGCCGGCGGACCGACCGCGGGCAAGTTCGAGCGCAACACTGGCCTGGCCGGCGAAGTCCGCTGCCATCTCGAGGTCGGAGGTGGTGAAACGGGGTCGGCCGGAGGAGCGGGACACCGTCATGACACCGTGGGTGCGGCCGGAGGCCAGAAGCGGGATCACCATTGTCGGGCCGAGCACCAGCTGGGCGTCCGGCTGGTCGAGGCTGGCACCGCCGTCGGCCGTGAGGATCGGCTGACCGCTTTCGAAGGCCCGCCCGACGGTGGTTCCGGCGGACGGGATGACGAGTCCCTTCACTTGCTTGGCGAGTTTTCCCCTGGCGGTGTCGACGATGAGCGTGCTTTCGCCTGCGGCGAGGACCACACAGACCAGATCGGCGTCGGCCAGTGACGCGAAACGATCGGCGAGGAGTTCGAGGGAGGCATCCGCCCGGTCGGAGAGCAGCGCGGCGCTGATCTCGGCCGATGCCGCCGACCAGCGCTGCCGGCGGCGGGTCTCGTCGAAGAGACGGGCGTTGTCGATCGCGATGCCCGCCGTGGCGGCCAGGGCGGTCAGCAGTTCCTCGTCTTCTTCGCTGAACGCGCCGGACACCTGATTGGACAGGTAGAGGTTGCCGTACACCTCGCCGCGCACCCGCACGGGCACGCCGAGGAAGCTGTCCATCGGCGGGTGGTGCGCCGGAAAGCCCGAAGATCGGGGATCCTCGCCCAGGTGCGTCAGGCGGATGGCGTGCGGGTCGTCGATGAGGGCGCCCAGTAGACCGTGCCCGGCCGGTAAGTGGCCGATCGACGTGGCCAGCTCGTCCGGGATGCCGACGTGGATGAACTGCTCCAGATTGCCGTTGGGTGCGATGACACCCAGCGCGCCGTACCGGGCTCCGACGAGGTCGACGGCGACGTCCACGATGCGGCGGAGCACGGCCGCGAGGTCGAGTTCTTCGACGACGGCCTGGCTCGCCTGAAGCAGGCTGCGCAGCCGCCCCTGGGTGGCGAGCACCTTCTGGGCGTTCAGGACGAGTTCGGACAGCGCCTGGTCAAGAGCGGACCGCGGTCCGTCGGGAAACGAAAGCCTGGTCTCAGGAACGGTCACGGAATGCGTCCCCTTTCGGTCGGAGCTAGCCCAAAGTGTACCTGACTGGGACCTTCGGCCCTTCCCCGGATTCGCACTCCGGCCCATTCTGGAGATGTGTCATCTCCCGAAGCACCCCGGGAAGAACTGGAGATCAACTCATGGTTGAGAGAGTGATCGTAGCCGTTGACGGGGGGCCGGCGAGCCGGGCCGCCCTGGACTGGGCGTTGGCCAGGGCCGAGGACGTGCCGCTGAGTCTGGAGCTGACCACCGTCGTTGAACTCGGCTGGTCGCCGGTCGGCGGCCCCGAGGATGATTTTCAGCCCGTCTACGAACGCGCCCTGGCCGAGGCCACCCGTTTTGTGGCGCAGAACGTCCCCGCGGTCAAGGCGACAGGTGTCGTGCGCCGTGGTGTTCCCGTCGACGAGTTGGTGCGGGCTTCGTCCGCGGCCGACCTGCTCGTGATCGGGACCAACAAGACCAGCGCGCTGGCCGGCGCCGTGCACGGCACGTTGCCGCTTCGGCTCGCCGCTCACGCGCACTCGGCCGTCGTGGTCGTTCCGGCCGGCTGGGTCGCCGGCGGCGACAGGGTCGTGGTCGGCATCGAGGATGACGGCACCATGGATGCCCCCCTCGACGTCGCGGCGGCCGAGGCCGCCCGCCGCGCCGTACCGCTCGTACTCGTGCATGCCTGGTCGATCCCGGCGACTCTCGGTGTGGACTACGGCGCCGCTGTGCCGTTCGACGCCCTGATCGAGGCGCACGAGGACATCCTGGCCCGTGCCCTCGAACGGGTCAGGGCCCAACACCCGGCGGTCGACGCATCCGGGACCCTGGTACAGGGCGCCGCGGCGCCTGCCCTGGTCGAAGCAGCCGGGCACGCGGCGCTTCTCGTCGTAGGAACACACGGCCGCGGTGCCGTGGCTGGACTGATTCTCGGCTCCGTCAGTCACGACGTGCTCCTGAACATGCCCTGCCCGGTCGTCGTCGTGCCGCGCAGCCGGCCCGCCGCCGAGCCGCAGCGATCGGGGGCGTCAGAATGAGCGCCACCTACTACATCGGTGTCGACGGTTCCGGCCCGAGCCGAGCCGCGTTGCGCTGGGGGGTCCGCCGCGCCGCAGAGCGGAACGCCGACGTGGTACTCGTCAACACGGTCGACGACGAATGGGGTCTGGTCGGCCGGGACGCTGCCGCCGATGCGGAGCGTCAGGCCAAAGAACTTCTGATCGAGGAGTCCGCCCGGGTCACAGCGCTGCACTCCGGGGTGACCCTGACAACGCGGATCGTGCACGGCGGCACGGCGTGGGCGCTCGCCACACTGCCCAGCCCCGAGGACCTTCTGATCGTCGGCACCCACAAGACCGGCTTCCTGCGCGGCCGGGTGCTCGGCTCGCGGAGCGTACAGATCGCCTCTGCGGCGCGCTGCTCGGTGGCCATCGTGCCAGACACGACTCTCGATTCCCGCCACGACGTCGTCGTCGGCGTTGACGGCACCGACGGCGCCCTGTCCGCGGTGCGGCTGGGCGCGCAGGAGGCGGCCAGACTCGACCAGGATCTGCTCCTGGTTTACGCTCCTCCGGGCTCGCCTCGATCCGAGTCGTCGCGCTCGGACCCTGTTGAGGACCGTAGCCCGCAGGCCGCGCGTATGCTGCAGGACGCCGCCACCGAGGCCGCCACCATGGCGTCCCGGATCACGGTGCGACGGCGTGTCGCGCACCGGGACCCGGCCGAGGCCCTCCTCGACGCCAGTTTCGACGCCGCACTGTTGATCCTGGGAGTATCGACCCGGCACGGCGAGAACACGCTGATCGGTTCGGTCACCCACGACGTCCTGATGAACATCAACGTCCCCGTTCTCATCGCACGCGGGCTCCCCACCACGAGCGACACGACGTCGCTCGCATCGTCGGCCAGCGCCTGAGGGCATCCGAACCCGCTGCTTTCCCGCACGGTGATGCTGCCGGGCGCGGTCAGTAGTCGAATTCGTCGAACTGTGGCGACCCCTGCGGCGCACCCGCCCACGCCAGCGACGCGGCCATCGTACCCACCCGCACCTTGTCCTGCAGCGCTTGGGTCGTCGCGATCTCGGTCAGTTCCCAGTCGCTTTCGGTGCTGGTCACGCAGACCAGTTGGCTGGACGACCCGATCAGGAACTGCGCCCGACCGTGACTGCCGTCAGCGGTTATCACCGGGATGTCGACGACATCGGTTTCCCGACGGTTGCTCAGCGCTTCGGCATAGAGCATCACAGCGTCAGCCAGTGCGGTACCGGTGACTATCGAGCCACCCGGATGAAAAATGCGTTTCATGATGCTTCCCTGCTTGTCACGGAAAAAGACACGTGCAGCCAGGGTCTGGGGCTATAGGCAAATACTACGTCCGTGCGGACTAAAGCGCGAGGTCTCCGCTGACAATCTGCGCGGCCACCTCGGCCAGCGGCAGCCCGTTCGACCGCGCGTGCTGGCGCATCAGAGCGAAGGCCTCGTCCATGGTGGCGCTCCGGGTGTAGGCCACGACGCCCTTGGCCTGTTCGATCACGACTCGGCTGCTCAACGCGTACTGCAACTGCTGCCGGGCGACGTCACTTTCCCGCAACGCCCGTTCCTGAAGGATCCCGATCGTGGCCACGTCGGCGAGGGCCTGCACCGTCGGCGCGTCGGAACCCGGCAGCCCACCGGTGCGGTCCCAGAACAGGTTCAGCGACCCGATCGTGGTCGTCCGCAGGCGCATCGGCACCGAGAACATCGACCTGAAGCCTTGCTCGACGGCGCCGGCACGGAATCGGGGCCACTTCGGACCGGAGGCCTCGATGTCGGGAACGGAGACGGCGTGCCCGGTGATGACACTTTCCACGCACGGACCGGAACCGCTGCGCAGCTGGAGGATCTCGATGAGGCGGCTGCGCTCGTTGGTGGAAGCGACGACCTCGAACTCCTCATCGTCGGTGAGGATGATGCCCGCGGCCGAGGCGTCGAAGAGCGGCACGCACTGGGTGACGAGGGTGTGCAAGAGATCGACGAGATCGTAGCCGACCACCAGAGTGTCGGCGAGAGTCACGAAGGCCTCGACGAGTTGGCCCTCGCGTGTCTGTGTCGCCATCACCCCATCATAAATCACGCGTGGCTACCGACGATCAGAAGTGTGTGGGCCCTACCGGGCTCGAACCGATGACATCCACGGTGTAAACGTGGCGCTCTACCAACTGAGCTAAAGGCCCCGACCGAAGATTTTCGGATAACAGGATGGCACGAGCTTAGCGACATTCCGGCCGGGAGGAAAACTAGGCCGGCTGCAGCTCGTCGAGGGCTGCCCGATACGCCGCGAGCGAGCGGGCCTCCCCCGGAGCGGTGATGAAACTCGCCCGGATGATGCCGTCCGGATCGATCAGGAAGGTCGCCCGGTTGGCGAAGCCCTTGTCTTCGAGGAAGACCCCGTACTCCTTGGCGACGGCGCCGTGCGGCCAGAAGTCGGCGAGCAGGGTGAACCCGTAGCCCTCCTGGTCTCCCCAGGCCCGCAGGGTGTGCCGGGAGTCCACGGAGATACCGATCAGCTCGACACTGTTGTCGGCGAAGAGCGCGAGGTTGTCGCGCAGCTCGCAGAGTTCGCCGCTGCAGATTCCGGAGAAGGCCAGGGGGAAGAACACCAGCGCCACGGACTTCTCACCCCGGTACCGGCTGAGCTGGATTCGCTCGCCGTACTGGCTGACGAGCTCGAAGTCGGGTGCCTGGGTGTCATTCTCCAGCGCCATGGTGCGTGTCCTTTCCGGCCATCGGGGGACGATGGCTGAATACGGGGGGCAAGCCTAGCCGCCCCAGGAGGCTTCACCAACACTGACCCGGCATACTGCGGCGCCGCCGTACGCGCTTCCCAGTAAGAATCACTAGGCTGACGGGGTGCCTTTCGGTCGTGACCCGACCTAGTTCTGTCCGGCACGCCTAACCAGGCATGATCTTCCCCCACACGATCTGCCCTACAGAAAGAGGTCGAGTGTGACTGTCAACGACCAAGACCCGTATTCAATGGACAACTCGGACGCCGATCCGGATGAGACGTCCGAATGGTCGCAATCCCTCGACGCGCTGGTCGCGGCCAACGGCCCCGGCCGGGCCCGCGAGATCATGCTCAGCCTGCTCAAGCGGTCCAAGGAATTGCACCTGAACGTTCCGATGGTGCCCACCACGGACTACATCAACACCATCGCCTCGTCGAACGAGCCTGACTTCCCCGGCGATGAAGACATCGAGCGCCGCTACCGCGCCTGGATCCGTTGGAACGCCGCCGTGCTCGTGCACCGCGCCCAGCGCCCCGGCATCGCGGTCGGCGGCCACATCTCGACGTACGCCTCCTCAGCTGCTCTCTACGAGACCGGCTTCAACCACTTCTTCCGCGGCCAGGACCACCCGGGCGGTGGAGACCAGATCTTCATCCAGGGCCACGCCTCCCCCGGCACCTACGCCCGCGCCTTCCTGGAGGGCCGTCTGAGTGCCAACCAGCTCGACGGTTTCCGTCAGGAGAAGTCGCACGCGCCCGACGGCATCTCGTCGTACCCGCACCCCCGGTTGATGCCGGACTTCTGGCAGTTCCCGACGGTCTCGATGGGCCTGGGCCCGATCAACGCGATCTACCAGGCGCAGTTGAACCGGTACCTGACCAACCGGGGCATCAAGGACGCCAGCGACCAGCAGGTCTGGGCCTTCCTCGGCGACGGCGAGATGGACGAGGTCGAAAGCCGCGGACAGCTCCAGGTCGCCGCCAATGAGGGTCTCGACAACCTCAACTTCATCGTCAACTGCAACCTGCAGCGACTCGACGGTCCGGTGCGCGGTAACGGCAAGATCATCCAGGAGCTGGAGAGCTTCTTCCGCGGCGCCGGCTGGAACGTCATCAAGGTGGTGTGGGGCCGCGAGTGGGACGACCTGCTCTCCCGTGACACCGACGGTGCCCTGCTGAACCTGATGAACGTCACCACCGACGGTGACTACCAGACCTACAAGGCCGAGAGTGGCGCCTACGTGCGCGAGAACTTCTTCGGTCGCGACCCGCGCGCGCTCAAGCTCGTCGAGGGTTACACCGACGACGAGGTCTGGAACCTCAAGCGTGGTGGCCACGACTACCGCAAGGTCTACGCCGCGTTCAAGGCCGCATCGGAGCACAAGGGCCAACCGACGGTCATCCTGGCGAAGACGGTCAAGGGCTACGGCCTGGGCCCGAGCTTCGAGGGGCGCAACGCGACCCACCAGATGAAGAAAATGACGCTGGACAACCTCAAGACCTTCCGCGACAGCATGCACGTGCCGATCACGGATGCGCAGCTCGAGGCCAACCCGTACCAGCCGCCGTACTACACCCCCGGTGAGAACGACGAGGCGATCCAGTACATGCACGAGCGCCGCCGCGCGCTCGGCGGCTACCTGCCCGAGCGTCGCAGCAAGTACACCCAGGTGAACCTGCCGGACGACTCGACCTACGCCGTGACCAAGAAGGGCTCCGGCACCCAGGAGATCGCCACCACCATGGCGTTCGTCCGGCTGCTCAAGGAGCTGCTGCGCTCGAAGGACTTCGGCCACCGCATCGTGCCGATCATCCCCGACGAGGCTCGCACCTTCGGCATCGACGCGTTCTTCCCGAACGCGAAGATCTACAACCCCAACGGTCAGCACTACACGTCGGTGGACCACGCGCAGCTGCTGGCCTACAAGGAAAGCCCGCAGGGCCAGATCATCCACGTCGGCATCAACGAGGCCGGCGCCCTCGCCGCCTTCACGAACGTCGGAACGTCGTACGCCACCCAGGGTGAGCCGCTCATCCCGGTGTACGTGTTCTACTCGATGTTCGGCTTCCAGCGCACCGGCGACGCCATGTGGGCCGCCGGCGACCAGATGGCCCGCGGCTTCATGATCGGCGCCACCGCCGGCCGGACCACCCTCACCGGTGAAGGCCTGCAGCACGCCGACGGCCACTCGCCGTTGCTCGCGTCGACCAACCCGGCCGTCGTGTCGTACGACCCCGCCTTCGGGTACGAGATCGGGCACATCGTCCGGTCCGGCCTCGAGCGGATGTACGGCGGCACCCACACCGACCCGAACGTCATGTACTACATCACCGTGTACAACGAGCCGCAGGTGCAGCCCGTCGAGCCGGCCGATGTCGACGTCGACGGCATCATCCGCGGCATCCACCGCGTGTCGGAGTCCACCGTGGCCGGCCCGAAGGCCCAGCTGCTGGCCTCCGGCGTTGCGGTGCCGTGGGCACTCGAAGCGCAGACCCTGCTCGCCGAGGACTGGGGGGTGTCCGCCGATGTCTGGTCGGTCACGTCCTGGTCGGAACTGCGCCGGGACGGCCTCGCGGCGGAGGAGCACAACTTCCTCTTCCCGAACGAGGAGCCGCGTACCGCGTATGTGACGGACAAGCTCGCCAACACGGCCGGTCCGTTCGTGGCGGTGTCCGACTTCATGCACGCCGTTCCGGATCAGATCCGCCAGTTCATCCCCGGCGACTTCGCCACCCTGGGTGCCGACGACTTCGGGTTCTCCGACACCCGCCCCGCGGCTCGCCGGTTCTTCAAGATCGACGGCCCGTCCATGGTGGTCCGCACGCTGCAGCAGCTCGCCAACAGCGGTGAAATCGACCGCAGCCTCATCCAGCAGGCGATCGACAAGTACCGCCTTCACGATGTCCTGGCCGGCAACACCGGCTCGGCCGGTGGCGAGAGCTAACCCGGACCGTGTCACCGGCGCCGAAGACAAAGGAACAGACCCTCACCTGGTTGCGCACAATTTCGGGTGAGTTGTCTACGGCGACTCTGAAACGACTCGAGGACACGCTGCCCTGGTATGGCGACATGCCACCAGGGCGGCGGTCCGCCGTCGGCCTGGTGGCCCAGGCCGGCATCACCTCCTTCATCTCCTGGTACGACGACCCACGGTCCACACCGTGGATCGCGGCGGATGTCTTCGGCGCCGCTCCCCGGGAACTGCTCCGCTCGGTGAGCCTGCAGCAGACCCTGCAGCTGATCAGGGTGACCGTCGAGGTCGTCGAAGAGCGGGTCAAGGACGGCTCGGAGACCCTCCGCGAGGCGATCCTGCTGTACTCCCGCGAAATCGCCTTCGGTGCCGCGGATGTCTACGCCCGCGCCGCGGAGGCCCGGGGGCTCTGGGACGCCAGGCTCGAGGCCCTGGTCGTCGACTCCATCCTCAGCGGCGAGTACGACGACGAACTGCCCAGCAGGATCGCGGCCCTCGGCTGGCACGGCCACGGCGAGGTCTGTGTGCTCGTGGGCACCACACCGAAGATGCTCGACGTCGACCAGCTACGCCGGGCGGCGCGGCACATGACCGCCGACGTGCTGATCGGCGTGCAGGGCAACCGGCTGGTGTTGGTCATCGGCCGGGCCCACCCGGCCAACCCCGAGGCCGACGAAGCCGCCGGAGGACCGTCCTCACTCAGTTTCATGGAGATCGCCATGCAGCTCGAGCCCAGCTTCGGCCCCGGCCACCTCGTCCTCGGTCACGAGGTGCCCAACCTCGTCGATGCCTCCAAAAGCGCCAAGGCGGCCCTGGCCGGGTTCGCCGTCGCCCGCTCCTGGCGGAACGCTCCCAGGCCGGTGCAGGCCGACGACCTGCTTCCCGAGCGGGCCCTGGCCGGTGATCCGCTCGCGCGCGCCACGCTCATCCACCGGATCTATCGCCCGTTGCAGGCGCACTCCACCGAACTCCTCACCACGCTGTGGTGCTACCTGGACAACGGCCGCTCGCTCGAGGCGACGGCGCGTGAACTGTTCGTGCATCCCAACACCGTGCGTTACCGCCTCAAGCGGGTGTCCGACGTGATCGGCTATGACGCGACGGGGGCCAGAGAGGCGCTCATCCTGCAGTCGGCGCTGATCATCGGTTCGATCAGTGACCACGACGGCTCGACTCGGCGCCGCTGAACCCCCGTTTGCGGTATCTGACAAACGTTCCGCGGATAGTCGGTAGATTGCCCACACCCTCCGTCCGTTTCGAATTGGGAGACTAAGGAAATGATTGTTGTCGTCTGTCCCGGTCAGGGCTCGCAAACGCCCGGATTCCTCGAACCCTGGCTGCAGGATCCGGCCTATGCCGAACAGCTCCGCGCCATGTCGGAGCAGTCCTCGACCGACCTCGTGACGGCGGGAACTGTCGCTGATGCCGACACGATCCGCGACACCGCGATCGCCCAGCCGCTCATCGTGGCCGCCGGGCTCCTCGCCCTCACCGCCCTGTTCGCCGACGGCCGGCGCGACGCCATCGGCGGTATCGCCGGGCACTCCGTCGGGGAGATCACCGCCGCGGCCGGCGCCGGAGTCCTCAGCTCCTCGGACGCTCTCACCTTCGTCGGGGAGCGCGGGCGTGCCATGAAGGCCGCAGCCGCCGTCACGCCCACCGGCATGAGCGCCGTCCTCGGCGGGGACGAGGCCGAACTCCTGGCCCGACTCGCAGACCTCGGCCTGGAACCGGCCAATTTCAACGGCGGCGGCCAGATCGTGGTCGCCGGTGACCTCGACGCCCTCGCCGCCCTCGCCGCTGATCCGCCCGCCAAGAGCCGCGTCATCCCGCTCCAGGTCGCCGGCGCCTTCCACACCCGCCACATGCGTCCCGCCGTCGCGCACCTCGCCGACGTGGCGACAGGCCTGAACCCGCAGACCCCGACCCTGCCGCTGTGGACGAATCATGACGGCAGCACCGTGGCCGACGGGTCGCGTTTCGTCGACCTGCTCGTCGGTCAGGTGTCGTCGCCGGTACGGTGGGACCTGTGTATGCAGTCGTTTGCCGACGCTGGAGTGACCGGAATCATCGAGGTCGCACCGGCCGGCGCACTCGTCGGACTGGCCAAGCGCGCCCTGCGGGGCATCCCGAGCGTGGCCATCAAGACCCCCGACGACCTGCCCGCTGCGTACGACCTGATCGACCGCCAGGCCTGAATCAGCCAGAGTCGCCACCGGAAGAGACGAATGACCCAGCCACAACTCCTGCAGTCGCAGGGCGCCCAGTACACCCGCATCCTCGCCGTCGGCGCCGCCCGCGGCGACCTCATTGTTCCCAACGACGACATCGTCGGCCCGATCGACTCGTCCGACGAGTGGATTCAGCAGCGCACCGGAATCATCACCCGCACCAGGGCCAGCCAGGATGTGCTGGCCGTCGACCTCGCAACGACCGCCGCACTCGAGGCCATCGAACGCTCCGGCATCGCCCCTGAGCTCATCGACGCCATCATCATCGCCACCATCAGCAACGGCCGCCAGACGCCGTCGATGGCCGCCGTCGTCGCCGAGCGTATCGGTGCGGTTCCCGCCGCCGCCTTCGACCTCAACGCCGCCTGCGCCGGCTACGCCTACGGTGTCGCCCAGGCGGATGCCCTCATCCGGTCCGGCGCCGCCCACTATGCCCTGGTCATCGGTGCGGAGAAACTCTCCGACATGGTCGACCCCACCGACCGGAGCATCTCGTTCCTGCTCGGTGACGGTGCAGGCGCCGTTGTCATCGGCCCGAGCGACTACCCCGGCATCTCCGCCTCGGTGTGGGGCTCGGACGGGCGCGCTGACGCCGTGGGGATGAACGGCACCCTGCAGGAATACCGACGGGGCGAGAAGGAATGGCCGACCCTGCGCCAGGAGGGCCAGACCGTCTTCCGCTGGGCCGTCTGGGACATGGCGAAGATCGCCAAGCAGACCCTGGCCGCCGCCGGCATCACCGCCGACCAACTCGCCGCCTTCATCCCGCACCAGGCGAACATGCGCATCGTCGACGAGTTCGCCAAGCAGCTCAAGCTGCCGGAGTCCGTCGTCATCGCCCGCGACATCGCCACGACCGGGAACACCTCGGCCGCGTCGATCCCCCTAGCCACCCACCGCTTGCTCGAGGAACACCCCGAACTCAGCGGAGGTCTTGCCCTCCAGATCGGCTTCGGAGCCGGCCTGGTTTACGGCGCGCAGGTGGTTGTGCTGCCGTAGCTCCCCTCTGTCCAACTAAACTGAATCTCGGTCAAACGAGACACCCCCAAGGAGAAACAACATGGCATTGTCCACCGAAGAAGTTCTTGCCGGCCTGGCCGAGCTCATCAACGACGAGACGGGCATCGCAACCGACACGGTTGAGCTGGACAAGTCGTTCACCGACGACCTGGACATCGATTCCATCTCGATGATGACCATCGTCGTCAACGCTGAAGAAAAGTTCGACGTCAAGATCCCCGACGAAGAGGTCAAGAACCTCAAGACCGTCGGCGACGCCGTCGAGTTCATCGTCAAGGCCCAGGACTAGGTCCACGCCCGAACGGGCCGGTTGGCTCTGCCAGCCGGTCCGTTCTCCAGGGACGCTCCAACCGGGGTTTCCACCTCGTTTCGCACACGTTCTCACTCGAGCACGTTCTGACGGAGAGTCGTTGTTATGACCAAAAAAATCGTTGTCACCGGCCTCGGTGCCACCTCGCCCCTCGGCGGGAACGCCACCGACACCTGGAACGCCCTCCTCGCCGGCGAGTCCGGCGCATCCACTCTGGACTACGAGTGGGTTGAGCGCACCGCGCTCCCCATCACCTTCGCCGCCCAGGCCAGGGTGCGCCCCGTCGACGTTCTGGCCCGTCAGGAAACCAAACGCCTCGACCCGTCCAGCCAGTTCGCCCTGATCGCCGGCCGCGAGGCCTGGGCCGATGCCGGGATGCCTGAGGTCGACCCCGAACGTCTCGCCGTCGACTGGGCCACCGGCATCGGCGGAGTGTGGACCCTGCTCGACGCCTGGGACACCCTGCGCGAGCGTGGACCCCGTCGGGTCCTGCCGATGACCGTGCCCATGCTGATGCCCAACGGTCCCGGAGCAGCGATCGGCATGGACCTGCACGCCCGCGCCGGCATCACGACGGTCGTGTCGGCGTGTGCGTCCAGCACCGAATCTCTCGTCAACGCGTACAACCGTCTGCAGGCCGGACTGGCCGACGTCGTCATCGCCGGTGGCTCGGAGGCGGCCATCCACCCGCTGCCGATCGCATCCTTCGCGGCGATGCAGGCGCTCTCCAAGCGGAACGACTCCCCCGCCACCGCGTCCCGCCCGTATGACGTCAGCCGCGACGGCTTCGTGCTCGGCGAAGGCGCTGCGGCCCTCGTGATCGAAACCGAAGAGCACGCCCTCGCCCGTGGTGCGCACATCTACGCCGAACTGCTCGGCGGCTCCATCACGAGCGACGCCTACCACATCACCGCGCCGGATCCCGAGGGATCGGCCGCCGCGCGGGCCATGATCGCGACGATCCACAACGCCGGGGCCGACCTGTCCGACGTGATGCACATCAATGCCCACGCCACGAGCACCCCGGTGGGCGACATCGCTGAGTACAACGCGCTCCGCCGCGTGTTCGGGGACCTCCTCGACGGAATCCCGGTCTCGGCAACCAAGGCGTCCACCGGGCACCTGCTCGGCGGAGCCGGCGCGATCGAGGCGCTGTTCACGGTGAAGGCCCTGGCCGAACGGATCCTTCCGCCGACCATCAACCTGACCCAGCAGGACCCCGCCATCCCGCTCGACGTGGTCACCTCGCCGCGTGCCCTGGGCACCGGCGATCTCCTGGCCATCAGCAACTCGTTCGGTTTCGGCGGCCACAACGCCGTCGTCGCGTTCCGCTCGGTCTAGCCGTCGCGGGCGGGGCCCCGGCCTCGCCCGCACTCAGCCGACATTGTGCAGCCAGACCACGCTGGAGAAGTCGCTGGCGTGCCGGTACGGCTCCAGTTCGTCATCCCAGGCCTGGCCCAAGGCGCGCCGCAGCTCACGGTGCAGGTGCACGGAGTCGGTACCCGCCGCGTGGATGGCCGCACGCAGACGGTCCTCCGGCAGGACGACGTTCCCGGCCGTGTCGGTCTGGGCGAAGTGGATGCCCAGAGCCGGCGTGTGCAGCCAGCGGCCACCATCGCGGCCGGGCCCCGGGTCCTCGGTCACCTCGAAGCGCAGCTGATCCCAGCCGAGCAGGGCGGACGCTATGGCCGCGCCGCCGCCCGCAGCACCCTCCCAGAAGAACTCCGCACGCTGGGCGCCCGGGAGGGCAGGCTGTTCGCTCCAGTCGAAGCTGACCGCCTCATCTAGCGCGCTGCCGGCGGCCCACTCCACGTGGGGGCACAGGGCGCGCGGCGACGAGTGCACATACAAAACTCCCCGTGCAGCCGGTGACTGACGAGTGCGGGGTGCCGTCATAGTGTTCTCCGTTCCCTGGATGGTGTTCGAGGTGCGTCTTCCCCAACGATCTCAAACGACTTTCAACCAGGACCCGCGGAACACATTTCGGCGGCTAGCTGAATTATGCCCCACCCGGCCGGGAAATCCCAACAGCCGGTCGTTCTCTAATGTATATTCGGTATGGCTTTAGAGGTCGACCGCGACCGTCGCAGCCGCAGGCTGGAGACATCGTGTCGGTACGCAATTCGCTTCTCGCCATCCTCACCATGGGCCCGGCATACGGCTTCCAGCTGCACGGCGAGTTGGCGACCCGCACCGCCGGCCGGCGCACGGTGAACGTCGGACAGATCTACAGCACCCTGGAGCGTCTGGTCCGCCAGGGCTCCGTCGAGGCGGCGGGCAGCACCGAGGATGGTCTTCCGCTGTACAGGCTGACCGGGGGCGGCCACGCCGAGGCTCTGGCCTGGCTGCGGGAGACCGACAGCGACTCCGGAGCCGACTGGACCGACATGCTGGACAGGGTGCTGATCGCCTCGTCCCTGCCGCACGTCGATCTTGCGCCGCTGCTGGCCGGCTACCGATCCGCCTGGCAGCTGAGGCTGAACCGCGGCGGAGACGGGAGCGGGCGTCCCTGGGAGTCCGGTCAGGAACGGTTGGCCACCGAGGCCCAGCTCGTCCAGGCCCGGGCCGCGCTTGCCTGGCTCGATACCGTGGCCGCTGTCGCCGATCGTCCTCCAGCGGAGGAGGAACCTCGACTGCACCGCGAGCTGAGCCTGCAGCGACCCAAACGGGGCCGTCGGCCCGGCACATCGTCGTGACCTATTTTGCCTCCGCGTAACTGTCCACTACAACGCAGGTCAACGGGAAGTCCACCGGGAAATCGCCGAACAGCAGTCGGCCCGCCGTCGAGGCCGCCTCGGTGACGATTCGCGACACCTCGCCGGCCAGTGCCGCAGGGGTGTGCACGATGACCTCATCGTGCAGGAAGAAGACCAGATGAGGGATGTCCGCGAACGGGCTGGGGGGCGTCCGGGCCGGCACCTGACCGCGCGCGAACACGGTGGGCGGCTGTGGCGGGACCGGCAGGGCCCGAAGCCCTTTCCTGATCTCGGCCATCCAGCACAGCGCCCACTCCGCGGCGCTTCCCTGCACGATGAAATTGCGGGTGAACCGGCCCCAGTCCCTGGCCTGGCTCCTGGCCCGGCGTTCGTCGGCCGGTGTCGCCCCGGCCTCTGACCCGCGGGCCTGGTCGTCCTGCCAGCCGCCCCCTGGCCGCGGCGAGGACCGGCCCAGCCGGGTGCTGACCACGTCGCCGCGCTCCCCCGCCCTCGCCGCAGCCTCGGTCAGGGCGATCGCCCGCGGATATGCGCGCGCCAGTCGAGGCAGCAGGCGCCCGCTTTCCCCGGATGTGGCGCCGTACATGGCGCCGAGCATGGCGACCTTGGCGTGAGCGCGGGTGTCCACCACTCCGCTCGCCACGATTCCGGCATAGAGGTCAGTGCCCCGTCCGGCGGCGGCCATGGCGGTGTCGGTGGACAATGCGGCCAGGATGCGAGGCTCCAATTGGGCTGCGTCCGCCACCACGAAGCTCCAGCCGGGGTCGGCCACGACCGCGCCGCGAATCTGCTTGGGCAGCTGCAGGGCACCGCCGCCGCGGGTCGCCCATCGACCGGTCACCACCCCGCCCGGCAGGTACTCAGGGTGGAAGCGGTCGTTGATGATCCAACTCTCCATCCAGAACCATCCGTTGGCGGCGAGCAGCCTGGACAGCTTCTTGTAGCGCAGGAGGGGCTCGATGACGGGGTGTTCGAGCTTCTCCAACTCCCATGCCCGCGTGGTCGCCACGGCCAGCCCAGCCCGGTTGAGCGCCCGGAGCAGGTCTGGCGGGGAATCCGGGTTGACCTCCAGGTCGCCGAGTTCGGTGCGGATACGCCCCGCGAGTTCTTCCAACCGTGCCGGCCGGATGCCCGAGGCTGCCCGCGGGCCCAGTTCTGCGGTGAGCAGGCTGTCATGGATCGCGCTCCGCCACGGCAGTCCGGCGAACTGCATTTCGGCCGCGATGAGGGCGCCAACGGATTCTGCCGCCAGGAGCAGACGCAACCGGCCGGGGTCGGCCGAGGCGTGGACCGCCTGAAGCTGGGCCTGGAACTCCGCCAGGACGTCGTCGTCGGCCGGCTCCGGTCCGGCGTCGTCGGCCAGACCCAGATCCATCTCGAACAGGGTCGTCCCCGGGGATTCGACGGGGACGGTCGCAGCAGGCGCATCCCACCGGCTTGCCGGGGCGTTCGCCAGCGCGCTTCCGCCGGTCAGCGCCGAGTTGCGCAGGATGGCGTGACACAGCCGTAGATCGTGGCAGCGCTGGACAGTGACACTCCCCCGCAGCAGGACGGGATAGCTCCGCGCGGTGTCCTCCCAGACCCAGCGCACCGCGTCTTGATCGCGTTCCCGCACCACCGCACGGAACTCGTCGGTCGTGAGCGTTGTGTCGGCACCCTCGGGAACGCCGGCGGCGTCGAGCTCCCTGACCCGGAGCCGTTCCGAACTCGATCGGGTCACCAGGATGTACACAAACCGTGCTTTCTCGTAGGGTGGACGGGACTTGAACCCGTGACCGTGCGGTTATGAGCCGCGTGCTCTAACCAGCTGAGCTACCACCCCGTGCCTGACCATAGTATCGGCCAGGCGCCGCCCTTCAGTCGCGCCGAGGCGTGACGTCCAGGACCGGAGGGTGGGCCGCGGCCGGATCCGGCTGGACGCTGGAGTTCGTGTCCGCCGTGGATACGCCGCGGTAGAGGCGTTCGAATGTCGTCAGGGTGCGCTTGATGTCGTGTGCCTCGATCAGCTTCAGCGACTCGTTCTTGAGGGCGTCCAGTTCGTCGGGCGACGTCGTGAACACGCGGGTCAGCTTGTCCGCAAGGTCCTGGGCGCTGCCCGGCTCGAACAGGTAGCCGTTTTGCCCGTCGTGGACCAGGTGCGGCAGCGCCATTGCGTTCGCCGCCACGATCGGGAGACCCGACGCCATCGCTTCCATGGTCGCAATGCTCTGCAGTTCCGCAATGGACGGCATCGCGAACACCGTGGCACGCGTGTAGGCCTCGCGCAGCTCCTCGTCGGTGACATAACCCGTGAACGTGAACTGTGCGCTCAGTCCGAGCGATTCCACGAGGTGTTCCAGGTTGCGGCGCTGGTCGCCACCGCCGACGATTTCAACCTGGGCACACAGGTTCGGATCCAACAGGGCGACGGCCTGCACCAGGACGTCGATCTGCTTCTCACCGGTGACCCGGCCGACGAAGAGAATCCGGTTCTCGGTGCGCGGAGCGAAGCTGGGGGAATAGTTGTCGGCGTCGATTCCGCAGGAGATGGCCTGCACCCCCGCGAGCCCCGTGTACTTCTCCAGGAACTCCGCCGCCCGGCGGGTCGGCGTGGTGACGGCCTCTGCACGCTTGAAGGTATGTTCAGCGTCCTTCCAGAGTGCCTTGACGAGCTGGTCCTGGAAACCCTTGGGAACGAGGGAGAACTGCAGCATGTTCTCCGGCATGAAGTGGTTGGTGCCGATGATGCGGATCCCGCGTTTCTGTGCCTCGATCGACACACCGCGACCCACCACGATGTGGGACTGGAAGTGCACGACGTCGGGCTGGAACGAGTCGAGGATGGCACGGCTCTGTTTGCGCACGATCCACGGCAGCGCGAAGCGGAGCCAGTCGTGCGGGCGCCACCGCCAGCTGTGCAGACGGTGCACGGTCATCGATTCGCCCTCGTGTACCTCGGTCCAGGTGCCGTGCTTGCGCGTCGGAGCCGGAGCCATGATCTGCACCACGTGGCCGCGTCCGACCAGGCCGGCGGCGAGCCGTTCCGCGAACCGGGCCGCGCCGTTCACATCGGGCGCGAAGGTGTCTGCGGCGATGAGAACCCGGATGGGTCGGGTGGTGCCCGGCATGGCCGGGTCGGACGAGCTGCCCGGTAAATCAGATGAAGCGCTCAAGTGGGATAGTCCCTACGTAGGTGGGCCGGGGATCAGCGTCCGGCGCGAAGTCTGGGTCTCAACGATTCTCGCCGTCGAGGTGTGTTAGCACCCTATTCTAAACCGCTTGACCCATGGCAGCCCCCCAGACGCGGCGCGTTCACGAAAAAGCACCGGTCAGCTCTGGGTTTGCGGGTGATACTTCGCGAGTCTGAAGACGCCCCACATCGCCACGGCGCCGGCGACCGCGAAAAGAACGGCGGCCCAGGTCGGCGCCTGAGAGGCTTCGCCGAGCACGATGACGCCGATGCCGACGGCGATCATCGGGTCGATCACGGTCAGACCCGCGATGACGAGGTCGGGCGGACCCGACGAGTATGCGTTCTGCACGAAGTAGGCGCCCGACGCAGCAGCGAGGAGCAGGCCGACGACGCAGACGACGGTGAGCCACTCGACGTTGCCGTTCTGGATGCGGTTGATGATCACCTTGGCGAGGGTGGCCACGAATCCGTACAGCACGCCGGCGCCGATGATGTAAAAAATCGCCTTGAACCGGCTGCGCAGCAGCACGAACGCGACGGCGAAGGCGGCCAGGACCACAGCGAGGACCACCAGGATGGTGATCAGGTTCGCATCCGTCACGGGCTTGTCGACCGCCGTGAACGCGGCGACGGTGACGAAGAGTCCGACCCCGCCGACACACATCGCGATCGCGATGACCGAGGCTCGGTTCAGCTTGACGTGGCTGACCCTGGCGTTCAGAATCGCCGTGATCACCAGAGCCACCGCCCCGAGGGGCTGCACGACGATGAGGGGCGCGAAGGCGAGGCTGGTGAGCTGGAAGGCGATGGCCAGACCGAGCATCACGGTGCCGAACACCCAGGAGGGCCGGGAGAGCAAGAGCACCAGCTGCCGGGTATTCAGTCCGCCGGTGATTTCCCTCGTGTGGGCTTCCACCTTGGTCACACCGCGGTGCTGGAATTGTGCGCCAAGGGAGAGGAAGACAGCGCCGATCAACGCGAGCGGGATGCCGATTGCCTGGCGTGGATCAATCGCGATCTCTCCAGCCAGGTCTGTCAGGTCGGGAGTCACTCAACGAGACTATCGAGATCCATGCCGATATCCTTGGTGAATGGCCGTTCGACCGATAGTAATTTCAGGTGACCCCGTCCTGCACTCCCCCGCCGCTCCCGTCGTCGAGTTCGACGACGAGTTGCGCACGCTGGTGCAGGACATGTTCGAGACGATGGATGCCGCTCCCGGTGTCGGTCTCGCCGGACCCCAGGTGGGGGTCGGGCTGCGGCTGTTCACGTTCAGCTACCTCGACGACGACGAGGTCGAGACCAGGGGGGTCGCGATCAATCCGGAGCTCTGGATCACGCCGGTCCCCGCCGGTGAGGCCGATGAGGACGAAGACGTCGAGGGGTGCCTGTCGTTTCCCGGCGAGCGGTTTCCGCTGCAGCGGGCCGGCTCTGCCGTGTTGCGCGCCGTGGACCTTGACCAGAAGCCCTTCGAGATCCGGGCCGACGGCTGGCTGGCACGGATTTTCCAGCACGAGTTCGACCACCTCGACGGCACCCTCTACGTGGACCGGCTCGAACACTTTTACGCCAAGATCGCCGCCAAGGTCAGCCGGAAGCGCGGCTGGGGTGTGCCCGGCGTGACCTGGCTGCCCGGTGTGGACGACCTCGAAAGCTGAGCTGCTGAGACGCCGTGCGGGTCAGCGGGTCAGGTTGACGCCGTGCACACCGTTGTGGAACCGCAGCGACGGGAAGACGGCTGAGACCGAGAAGCCGACCCCCGGCACGGTTCCGGCGTTGAAGATCCCGCCGAAGAGCTGTGCTCGTTCGCGCATCTGGGTGATCCCGGCGCCCGAGACGCTCTCGCTCAGGGCCTTGAGGTCGTCGTCGATCGTGTAGGCGGTCTTGGCGGCGAAATCCGAGGGCGAGGCGCTTTCCCGCTTGGCCGCCGCGCGGATGCCGTCGTCGTCGATGAGGAGCTGCAGGCCGTCCTGGGTCCAGGTGAACGACACTCTGGCCTCGGTGCCGGGCCCGCCGTGCTTGAGCGCGTTCGCGAGGGCGCTCTGCAGGATGCGGTAGATGGCGAGCTCCGCCCCGGGTTTGAGCGGGAACCTGTCACCAGACTCGGTGAAGGCGACGGCCAGGCCGGCGTCGCGCATCACGCCGAAGAGGCTGCGGGCCGATTGCAGGCCCGGTGCGCTGGTCGCGATGGCCTCGCCCTCCCTGGCGATGGTCAGGACCCGGCGCAGGTCGGCGAGAGCGACCCTGCCGTCCTCGACCAGGGCCGTCGCCGCGCGCACGGCCGTGGATGGGTCGCTCTCGGCCGTGTACCGGGCCCCCTCGGCCCGGGTGATGAGGCGTGCGAGAGACAGCACGGCGATGTCCTGCAACTCGCGGATGATCGCGAGACGCCCGTGCTGCTCGGCGAGGGACAGCTCCAGGTCGATGCGCACGCGTTCGGCCGCCGATCTGGCGAAGCGGCTGCGGCGTTGCTGCGCCACGGCAAGCAACCAGAGAATGACCACGGCCACGGTGAGCACGGCCAGTACAGCGCTGAGGGTCTGCCAGGGGAACACAACCGCCACCTTTCGCATCTTTTCGGGATCAGACTAGCGGCACGCACAAAAAAGGCCACCGGGGGTGGAGCCCCTAGTGGCCTTTTCGCTCCCCGACTTGGACTCGAACCAAGAACCTGCGCATTAACAGTGCGCTGCTCTGCCAATTGAGCTATCGAGGAATGCATGCTCAGCGAAAGTTTCCCTCGCTTGAACGGCGTAGTTACTTTACCAAAAGTTCGCCGTGCACCAAATCCGAGTGGACGCTCAGTACCCCGCAGCGGGGTCGACAACCCCGACAAACGGCCCGTTTCCCAGCAAAGCGGCCACATTGAGCCGAATTCTCTCGGCCAGAAGCGGCGCGGTCATCTCGGGCGTGTCGGCCATGTGCGGCGTGATGAGGCACCGGGGCTCACTCCAGAGCGGATGCCCGTCCGGCAGCGGTTCCGGGTCGGTGACGTCGATGGCCGCGCCCGCGAGCGTGCCGGCGGCCAGAGCGGCCACGAGCGCGTCGGTGTCGACCAGGGGGCCTCTGGCGATGTTCACCAGGTGGGCGGTCGACGCCATCAGGGCGAGTTCGGCCCCGCCGAGCAGGTGCCGGGTGTCTCCGGTCAACGCGGCAGCGACCACCACGATGTCGGCCAGGGGCAGCTCTGTGTTCAACTGCCCCACCGGCACGGTGCGGGCGGCTCCCGGCACGGGCTCCGAGCTGCGACGCGCCACCACGATGCGGGTGCCGAACGGTTCGAGCAGCCGGATCAGTTCACGGGCGATGCCGCCGGCCCCGATGATCAGCACCGATCGGCCATAGAGCGATGCTCCGGCGGGCACCGAATTCCAGGACCGCGCCCTGGCTCGCACGGGGAGCACCCTCAGCGACGCCAGGATCAAGGCCAACGCGTGTTCGGCCACCGGTTGGGCGTAGGCGCCCTTGGCGCTGGTCACGAGCAGGTCGTGCCGCTGATGCCGGGAGAGAATGTCGGCGAAAGCGTCGACACCGGCCCAGGGCAGCTGCACCCAGCCGATCTGGGGGTTTTCCGCCAGCACCTCCTCGAGTTCCGCGGCGCGGGCGTATGACAGCCAGATGAGTCCCCGGGTGTCCGGTGACAGCGGGGCGACGACTCCCCCGGCCGACGCGACGGCGCCGGCGAAGAGAGCGTTGTCCTCGGGCAGGATGGCTACCGGACCGGCCGTCGGCCGCCATCCGCCCGGGTCGCGCTCGGGTTCGTCGGAGAGGACCGCGCGGTGCTGCCCGGTCATGCCTCCGGGCTCCGGTCGGTGTCGGCCCCGACATCGTGCGCCGCGGAATCCAGCACGGTGGAATCCGAAGCTGTGGAATCCAGCACGGTGGAATCCAGAGCTGCGCCGTCCAGCGTCAGCGCCGCCGCGAGTTCGACGACGTAGGGATGCCACGGGTTGTCGAAGACCTCGTCGATGGTGCCCAGCCCGACCAGGACGCCCTGGTGCATGACCCCGATCCGGTCGGCGACCCGACGGAGCACGCTCAGGTCGTTGCTGATCAGCACGGCCGAAAAGGCACGTTCTCGTTGCAGCTCGCCGATCAGGTCGATGACATCGTCGCGCACCAGGGCATCCACGCCCGCGGTGGGTTCATCGGCGATGAGCAGCGTCGGCCCGAAGACCAGGGCCTTGGCCAGTGCAACACGCTGGCGTTGGCCGCTGCTGAGCTCATAGGGGTACTTGCCCAGCACCGAGAGCGGCAGGCGCACGGCGTCGATCATCGTCGCGACGAGGGTCTCCAACGCCGCTCTGTCGTAGCGCCGATCGCGTTCGAGGACGGGTTCGGCGACGATGTCCGCCACGGTGAGGCTGGCGGGGAGGGTGCTCGCGGCGTTCTGGGCGAGCATCCCCACGCCGAGGGTGAGCCTGGCGAGTTTGCGTCGGCCGATGCGCCGCAGCGGGTAGCCGAGCACCGTCGCCTGCCCGCCGGTGATCTGCGCGCGCACGTCACCGTGGCCGGTCCCGGAGTCCGCCCCGGAGAGCACCCGGGCGATCGTGCTCTTGCCCGACCCGCTCTCGCCCAGCAGTCCGAGGACTTCCCCCCGGCCGAGGGTCAGGGTCAGTCCGCGCAGCGCCACGAACGCGGGGCTGGCGCCGTGGCCCGGGTATTCGATGGTCAGGTCACTGGCAACGATCGGATACGGATCTGCTTCGACGCGTCTCATGACTTCTATCCTGCCGCACGCAGCCTCCGGAGTTCGTCCCGCCGCTTCGCCTGGGCGGCCGGATCGGGCACCGGCAGCGACGCGAGAAGCCGCTGGGTGTACGGGTCCCGGGGCGATCCGAGCACCTGGGCGCCGGTGCCCTCCTCGACCAGGCGACCGTGGTAGAGCACGGCGATCCGGTCGGCGAGGATGTCCACAACGGCGAGGTCGTGGCTGATGAAAAGGGCCGCGAAGCCGAATTCGCGCTGCAGCTCCGCGAAGAGTTCCAGCACCCTGGCCTGCACAGACACGTCCAGCGCTGAGGTCGGTTCGTCCGCGATCAGCAGGGCAGGTTCGAGCGCCAGGGCCCTGGCCAGGCTGGCCCGCTGGCGCTGACCCCCGCTGAGCTCGTGCGGGAAGCGGTCACCGAAGGCACGCGGCAGCTGGACGGCCTCGAGCAGTTCGTCGACCCGTGCTCGCGCGGCCCGGGGGTTGGCGGCCCTGCCGTGTACCACGAGGGGTTCGGCGACGCAGTCCGCAATGGTGAGCAGCGGGTTGAAGCTGGAGGCCGGGTCCTGGAACACGAAGCCGATATCGCTGCGAAGGTGCTTGAACCGGCGCTCCTTGAATCCGTTCATCTCGTGTCCGAGAACGGTGAGGGACCCGTCGGTGACCCTGGTGAGGCCGGCGATGGCCCGGCCGATGGTGGTCTTACCCGACCCGCTCTCCCCCACCAGGCCGAGCACCTCGCCCGGGCGGATCGAGAAGCTCACTCCGTCCACGGCCACAAAGCCCGGCCGGCCGAGCCTGCCGGGGTATTGGATGCGCAGGTTGTCCGCGACGACGACGGGGGTTTGTGCGGCCCATTCCGGGGAACGGGCCTCGGCCCGCTCCGCCGCCCGCACGACCCCCTGGCCCACATACGGCACCGCTGCGAGGAGCTTCTGCGTGTACGGATCCTGGGGTGAGCTGAAGAGGGTCTGAGCGTCGGCTTCCTCGACGACCTTGCCCTGGTACATCACCGCGACCCTGTCGGCGAGGTCGGCCACGACACCCATGTTGTGGGTGATCAGCACGATCGCGGTCCCGAACTCGTCGCGGCAGCGTCGGAGCAGGTCGAGGATCTCGGCCTGCACGGTCACGTCGAGCGCGGTCGTGGGTTCGTCGGCGACGATCAGGCCCGGTTCGAGGACCAGGGCCATGGCGATCACCACCCGCTGCTTCTGACCGCCGGAGAACTGATGCGGGTAGTAGTTGACCCGCACCTCGGGGTCGGGGATGCCGACCCTGCCGAGGATCTCGATGGCCTTCTTCCTGGCGTCGGCGCGGCTGACGGTGCCGTGCGCCCTGATGCCCTCCATGATCTGCCAGCCGACGGTGTATACCGGGTTCAGCGCCGTGGACGGCTCCTGGAACACCATGGAGACGTCGGTGCCACGCACCTGGCGCAGGCGCTGGCGGCTGAGCGCGATGACGTTGTTCTCACTCGCCCCATCCCTGCTGGTGAGGATCACGGCGCCCTCGGAGACCGCGGTCTCCGGCAGCAGCCCGAGGATGGTCTTGGCGGTGACGGTCTTGCCGCTGCCGCTCTCGCCGACGATGGCGAGGACCTCGCCGCGACGCACGCTGAGGGTGACCCCGTCGACGGCGCGAACGGCACCGGCATCGGTGGAGAAGGACACGCCGAGGTCGGCGATCCTGAGGACGGTCTGCTGGTCGGTGCGGTTATCGCTCATGAGGTGGCCTCGCCGTCGTTGGTGTGGAGGGGGCCGCTTTCGAGCCCGCCGAGCCCGCCGGGGCCGGCGGTCAGGGTGCCGCCGGGGACCACGGAGGTCTCGGCGACCAGGCCGGCGTTGGCGCCGACCGCGCGGCGGCCGCGCAGTCGTGGGTCGGCCAGGTCGTTGAGACTCTCGCCGACCAGGGTGATGCCCATCACCACCAACACGATCGCGAGGCCGGGAAACAACGAGGTCCACCAGATGCCGCTGGACACGTCGGAGATCGCCTTGTTGAGGTCGTAGCCCCATTCGGATGCGGCGGTCGGTTCGATGCCGAAACCGAGGAAGCCGAGTCCGGCGAGGGTGAGGATCGCCTCGGAGGAGTTGAGAGTGAAGATCAGTGGCAGCGTTCGGGTGGCGTTGCGCAACACGTGCCGCACCATGATCCGGATGTTGCCGGAGCCCAGCACCCGGGCGGATTCGACGTAGGCCTCGGATTTGATCCTCACTGTCTCGGCCCGGATCACCCTGAAGTACTGCGGGATGAACACCACGGTGATCGAGATGGCTGCCGCCATGACCCCGCCGACGAGGTCGGATTTGCCGCCGGAGATGACGATGGACATCACGATGGCCAGCAGCAGCGATGGGAAGGCGTACACGGCGTCACAGACGACGACGAGCACGCGGTCGAGCCAGCCGCCGAAGTACCCGGACACCAGGCCCAGGAACACGCCGGCGAAGATCGACAGCAGGACGGCGACCACAATCACGAACAGGGCCGTCTGGGCACCCCAGAGCACCCTGGACAACACGTCGTAACCGCCGACGGTGGTGCCGAACAGGTGTGCGCCACCTGGCGGCTGCTGGGCGCCGAAGACCCCGTCCGGACCGCGCAGCTGGCTGTAGCCGTACGGCGCGACGAGTGGCGCCAGGATGGCGGTGAGCACGAACAGTGCCGTGATGACCAGGCCGGCCACGAGCATCCCGCGTTGCAGGCCGACGCTCTGGTGGAGCTGGTGGATGATGGGCAGGCGGGCCAGGCGGCTGGGCCGGCGCGGCGGGGAATCGATCCGGGTCATGATCAGTACCGCACTCTCGGGTCGATCAGCGCGGCGATGATGTCCACGATGAAGTTGGACAGGGCGACGATGACGGCGAGCAGGGCGACGATGCCCTGGACGGCGACGAAGTCTCTGGCCTGGAGGAATTCGGAAAGCATGAAACCCAGCCCCTTCCACTCGAAGGTGGTCTCGGTCAGCACGGCGCCGCCGAGGAGCAGGGCGATCTGGAGGCCGATCACCGTGATGATCGGAATCAGTGCTGGCCGGTACGCGTGCTTCCGCACGAGCCTGAATTCGCTGACCCCGCGGGACCGGGCGGCGTCCACGTAATCGGTGCCCAGGGTGCCGATCACGTTGGTGCGGACCAGGCGCAGGAAGACCCCGGCGGTCAGCAGACCGAGGGCCAGGGCGGGCAGCACCGCGTGGGTCAGGACGTCGACCAGGATCGCCGGGTTGCCGGTCTGGATGGCGTCGATGGTGTACAGACCGGTTTTGCCCGGCAGCAGCTGCATCTGCAGCTCCGAGCTCGTCGAGGCCCGGCCGGCGACAGGCAGGACCTTCAGCCAGACGGCGAAAATGAGCTTGAAGAGCAGGCCGGAGAAGAACACCGGGGTGGCGTAGCAGAGGATTGCGAAGATTCGCAAGGACGCATCCGGCGACTTGTCCCGCCAGTACGCGGCGACCATGCCCAGCGGGATCCCGACGATGAAGGCCACCAGCAGGGCGTAGAACGCCAGCTCGGCTGTGGCGGCGCCGTAGGTGAGGAGCACCTCCGAGACCGGCCGGTTGGTGCTGATCGTGGTGCCGAAGTTGCCCGTGAAAATCTGGCCGAGGTATTCGACGTACTGCACCAGGATGGGCCTGTCGTAGCCGGCCGCGGCGACCCGCTCGGCGAGCTGGTCGGCGCTCAGCCGGCCACCGAGAGCCGCGGTGATCGGGTCACCCGTGGTGCGCATCAGCCAGAACACCATGGACACCAGGATGAAGATGGTCGGGAAGATCAGCAGGAAGCGGATCACGATGTAGCGGATGATTCCGCCGCCGGAACCCTTTTTCTTCGGTGCCGTCGTGGTGGGCTGTCGCCCGGCCGCCGGGGCCGCTGGCGTTGTCGCTACAGTCGTCATTCCTACCTCACTTATGCAAACGAAAGACGGGGGCGTTCGGCGCGTAGTCGCCTGAACGCCCCCGTCGTCTAGCTAGGTGAAACCTGCGAGCCTAGCCCTTGGCCAGGGCTGCGTAACGGAACTTGAACGACGCGTCGAGCGTGTCGCTGGCTCCCGTGACCGTCGTCCCGGTCACGGCGACCTGCGCACCCTGGAGCAGCGGCACCGTCGACAGCTGGGCCGCGACCTTGTCCTGGATCTGTTCGAGGAGCGCGGTGCGCGCGGCGGGGTCGACCGTCACGGCCTGCTGCAAGATCAGGTCGTTGACCTCCTGGTCGACGTAGTGGTTCTTCAGGAAGTTCTCCGTGAGGAAGAACGGCGTCAGGTAGTTGTCAGCGTCGGAGTAGTCCGGGAACCAACCGAGCTGGTACGCGGGGTACACGTCGCTGGAACGGTCCTTGGAGTACTGCACCCACTCGGTGGTCTGCAGGTTCACCGTGAACAGGCCGCTGGACTCCAGCTGGTCCTTGATCAGCGCGTATTCGTCACCGGACGAGGGGCCGTAGTGGTCGTTGCTGTACTGCAGGTTGAGCTCGACGGGCTCGGTGACGCCGGCGGCCGTGAGGGTCGCCTTGGCCTTGTCGGCATCCGGAGCGCCGTTGCCGTCGCCGTAGAGGCCCTTGAGGGACTCGGTCGCACCGGTCAGGCCGGCCGGGACGTAGGAGTACAACGGGGTGTAGGTGCCCTTGTACACCTGGTCGGCGATCTCTTCACGGTCGACGAGGTCGGCAACCGCCTGGCGAACGGCGAGGGACTTGGCCGCGTCGGCGTCGGCTGTGGTGGCGCCGAACGGCTGGGTGTCGAAGTTGAAGGTGATGTAGCGGATCTCGCCGCCGGGTCCGTCGACGACCTCGACGTTGTCGTTGCCGCGAAGGTCTTCGATGTCTGTCGCGGACAGGCTGCGGAACGCCACATCGATGCCGCCCTCCTGGACCTCGAGCTTGAGGTTGGACGAGTCGGCGAAGTACTTGACGTTCACGACGTCGGTCTTCGCCGCACCCAGGAGACCCTCATAGTCGGGGTTGGCCTTGTAGCCGATGAGGTTGTTGAAGTCGTAGCTGGTGATGACGTACTGTCCGGCGAACGCATTGGCCTTGACGATGTCGTCGTCGCTGGTGAGCTCGGTGGCCGAGAATGACTCTTCGTCCACGATCGGGCCGGCCGGGCTGGACAGGATCTGGGGGAAGATCTGGTCGTCGGGGGCGAGCAGGTTGAACACGACGGTGGTGTCGTCCGGGGTGTCGACGCTTTCCAGGTTGTACAGCAGCGAGGAGGGGCCGTTGTCGGCGGCGATCGCCAACTGACGGTCGAAGGTGAACTTGACGTCAGACGAGGTCAGCTTGTTGCCGTTGGCCCAGACCAGGTCGGGCTTGAGGGTGACCGTGTACTGCGTCGGCGCGGTGAACTCGGCGGAGACCGCGATGTCGGGTTCGACGTCGGGGCTGCCGTACGGCGTGTTCATGAGGAACGGGAAGACCTGGTTCTGCACGGCGAACGAGCCGTTGTCGTACGAGCCGGCCGGGTCAAGGGTGGTGACCTTGTCGGTGGTGCCGATGGTCAGCGGAGCGGCGCCCGCCTCCTCGGCGGTGGAGCCTGCACAGCCGGCGAGCACGAGTGCTGCGGCGGCGAGACCGGCGGTGACGCCGACGGCGCGGCCGCGCCTGGTGGGTTCAAAAGCCATAGTCGAATGCCTCTTCCTCAAGGTGTGGGTGTCTTGGTGAAACCGAATATCTGCGCTCAGACGCAGATATGCGTTGCTGTAAACCAAGAATTAGCACACTCTGCGCGTCAGACGGCCATTCTGCAATGCATCTTAATAGACCCGCAATATAAGCCGGCTACTCGACCCGGAGGTTGCGCCGTTCGGCTTCGACCCGCACGAGCTCGCGCTGAATCGCGACGTAGACCTCACGGTTGGTCGCATCGGCCCGTTGCAGGCGGCCGAGCAGTTCGGCCTTCTGCCGCAGCAGGTCCTTCTCGATCAGCACGATGGTGATGTCTCGCACATAGCGGGTGACCTCGCGCTCGGTGCGCTCAGGCAGCGGGGCCATCGCCAGTTCGGTGACCAGGTTCGCCAGCGGAGCCGGGGTCTCTGCGACGACCCGTTCCAGCCAGTCCGGAGCCGCGGCGTGCGGCAGGGCGGCGGCCACGGCGTCCCGGACGACGGCGAGGGTGCTGTTGGTCATGCCGGTCGACACCGCCCGCTGCACGAGGTCGAGCCCGACGAGAGTCGGATGCTGCAGCATCGCCATCAGCGCGTCGCGCTCGATCCGGGTGACCGGGTCCTGGGGCAGGTCGGCGAGGGCGAAGAGGCGCTCGCGCGGGGCCGGTGCCGGTTCTCCCGCCCGGCGAGGTGCCTCGAGGGGCGCGGTGCGGGACCGCGCCTGGGCCGAGCTGACGGCGCGGGACACCTCACCGAGGTCCATTCCCAGCATGCGGGAGAGTTCGTGGGTGTAGCCCGGTCGCAATGACGGGTCCCGGATGTCGCTGACCACCGGGGCGGCCGCGCGCAGGGCGGAGACCCGGCCTTCGACGGTGTCGAGGTTGTACTGGGCCAGAAGCTGGCGGATCATGAACTCGAACATCGGCTTTTTGGAGTCGACCAGTCGACGCACGGCGTCGTCTCCGCGGTGCAGCCGCAGGTCGCACGGGTCGAGCCCTTCCGGGGCGACGGCCACGAAGGTCTGGGCGCTGAACCGTTGCTCCTCGGCGAAGGCCCGCACGGCGGCTTTCTGCCCCGCGGCATCGGGGTCGAAAGTGAAGACGACCTCCCCGACACCGCTGTCGTCGCCGAGTACCCGGCGCAGCACCTTGATGTGGTCCACACCGAACGAGGTTCCGCAGGTGGCCACGGCCGTGGTCACGCCGGCCAGGTGGCAGGCCATGACGTCGGTGTAGCCCTCGACGACCACCACCTGGTGGTTGCGGGAGATGTCACGCTTGGCCAGGTCCAGGCCGTACAGCACCTGGGCCTTGTGGTAAATCGGGGTTTCGGGTGTGTTGAGGTATTTGGGGCCTTTGTCGTCCTCGAGCAGCTTGCGGGCGCCGAAGCCGATGGTCTGCCCGGTGATGTCACGGATCGGCCAGACCAGGCGGCCGCGGAACCTGTCGTAGATCCCCCGGTCCCCGGCTGACACCAGGCCGGAGAGGGTGAGTTCCTCGGTGCTGAAACCACGGCCGCGCAGGTGTTTGGTCAGCTCGTCCCAGCTTTTCGGCGCGAAGCCGACGCCGAACCGTTCGGCGGCCTGAGCATCAAAGCCACGGTCGCCGAGGAAGGTGCGGCCCACCTGGGCCCCCGGGCTGCCGAGCTTGTCGATGAAGAACTCGGCGGCGGCCTGGTTGGCCGCGTACAGCCGCGCCCGGTTGGTGTGGTCAGGGGCCTCGGCGCCGCCACCCTCGTAGTGCAGTTCGATGCCGGCCCGGCCGGCCAACCGTTCCACAGCCTCGCTGAAACTGACATGGTCCATCTTCTGCAGGAAGGAGTAGACGTCGCCGCTCTCTCCACAGCCGAAGCAGTGGTAGAACCCGACCTGCGGACGCACGTGGAAACTGGGGCTGCGCTCGTCGTGGAACGGGCACAGGCCCTTCATCGAACCGACCCCGGCAGATTTGAGGCTGACATAGTCGCTGATGATGTCGGCGATGTTGGTGCGGGACTTGACCTCTTCGACGTCGCCCTGCCGGATCAGTCCTGCCATGCGGCACCGGTCCGAAGCGTGATCCCGGCGGGTTCACGGGTCAGGTGCAACCGGCGCTGCAGGGCGATCGCGCTCTGATCGGTCAGGCTGGCCACCTGGTCGACGATCACGCGTTTGCGGGCCGCGTCGTCCGCGGCAGCTACCCAGTCCTCCCGGAAGCCGGGGTCCAGGTGCTCGTCGCCCGTCGCCAACAGCGTGTCCGCCAGGTAGGTGAGTGTTTCGCGTTGCTCGATGTAGATCGGCTGGCGCACGTGGGTGGACATGACGAACGCGGCGACGATGCCCTTGAGCACGCCGATCTCGGCCTGGACCTCCCGCGGGACCACGACGTGGGCGGCGAACCTGATGAGGTGTCGGTCGGGGTAGGCGGCTCTGGTGGCCGAGACGGCCGCGCCGCTGAACCGGCCGATGAGCTGGCTGGTCAGGTTCTTCAGACGGCCCTGGTCCCGGCGGCCTGCGTTCCAACCGTGCAGCCACACGTCGAGGGCGTCGAGCCTGTCGAAGGCGGCGATGAGTTCGTCGTGGCTGAACTGCCCGCCGGTCCACTCGTACATCGAGGTGACCAGGGCGGCGTGATCGCTGCGGCTGCTGAGCAGTTCCACGTCGAGGTAGCCGCTGACCACGGCGTCCTCGAAGTCGTGCACCGAGTAGGCGATGTCGTCGGAGAGGTCCATCACCTCCGCCTCGACGCAGAGCTGGCGTTCCGGTGCGCCGTCGCGCAGCCATTCGAAGGCCGCGCGGTCGTCCTCGTAGAAACCGAATTTGGCGCGTCCGCTCGGGTCGGCGACCGAGGAGTCGGCTGCCCACGGGTACTTGCAACTGGCGTCGAGGCTGGCGCGGGTGAGGTTGAGTCCGAAGCTCGCGCCGTTGTCTCCGAAAACCTTGGGTTCGAGCCGGCTGAGCAGGCGCAGGGTTTGCGCGTTGCCCTCGAAGCCGCCGATGTCGGCGGCCCAGGTGTTGAGGGCCTTCTCGCCGTTGTGACCGAACGGCGGATGCCCGATGTCGTGCGCCAGGCACGCCGTATCGACGATGTCGGGGTCCAGGGCCAGGCGCAGGGCGAGCTCCCGGCCGATCTGCGCGACCTCGAGCGAGTGGGTGAGGCGGTTGCGGGCGAAGTCCAGACCGGCGGCAGGGCTGAGCACCTGGGTCTTCGCGGCCAGGCGGCGCAGGGCGCTGGAATGCAGCAGCCTGGCCCTGTCGCGGGCGAAGTCGCTGCGGCTGGAATCGTGCTCTTCAGGTCGGAACCTGGCCTCGTCGTGAACGCTGTATCCGGTCTGATTAACCACCGCTGGTGTCCCCCTCGCCCTCCGTGAGATTGCTGCGCTCTGCGCCGACGATGTCGCGAGACTCGAGCCAGCGTTCGGGCAGGGAGGTCTTCTTGGGGCTGCCGGCCCGGCCGCGCTGGCCCTCGGCCCCGATGCCGGGATACGGCTGGTCGGGGTCCATGGTCGCCAGGAGCTCGTCCAGCTGCTCGAGCGACACGACGGAGGCCAGGCTGGCGCGCAGGTCACCGCCGACGGGGTAGCCCTTGAAGTACCAGGCCACGTGCTTGCGCACATCGCGGCAGGCCCGTTCTTCGCTGTCGAAGAACTCGGTGAGCAGTTCGGCGTGCCGGCGGAACGCATCCGCGACCTGGCCGAGGGAGGGTTCGGCCTTGAGCACTTCACCGCGGAAGGCCGCCGCGAGGTCGCCGAACAACCACGGACGTCCCAGGCAGCCACGGCCGACGACGACGCCGTCGCACCCGGTCTCCTCGATCATGCGTAGAGCGTCGGCGGCGGACCAGATGTCACCGTTGCCGAGCACGGGCACGCTGGTGATGGTGTCCTTGAGGGTCTTGATGGCGGCCCAGTCGGCGTGGCCGGAGTAGTAATCCGCGGCGGTGCGGGCGTGCAGCGCGATCGCGGCGACGCCGGCGCCCTCGGCGACGCGACCGGCCTCGAGGTAGGTGAGGTGGTCGGAGTCGATGCCCTTGCGCATTTTCACGGTCAGCGGGATCGTCCCCGCGGCCGTCACGGCGGCCTCGACGATCTCCCGGAACAGGGTGATCTTCCACGGCAGCGCCGCTCCCCCGCCCTTGCGGGTGACCTTGGGCACCGGGCAGCCGAAATTCAGGTCGATGTGGTCGGCGCGGTCCTCGGCGACGAGCATGGTGACGGCCTCCGAGACCGTCTTCGGGTCGACACCGTAGAGCTGGATGGAGCGGGTCTTCTCGCTCTCGTGGTGCGTGATCAGCCGCATGGATTCCGGGGTGCGTTCAACGAGCGCCCGTGAGGTGATCATCTCGCTCACGTAGAGTCCGGCGCCGTATTCGCGGCAGAGCCGGCGGAACGCCGTGTTGGTGATGCCGGCCATGGGTGCCAGCACCACGGGCACATCGAGTTCGATGTCGCCGATTCGTAGCGGGGACACCGGGCTGATCGTGGAAGTGGGAGTGTTCATCTCATCCAATTCTCCCAGACCTGGCCGGGCATGGACGCCACGTTCGTTCGACGGTGGAAAACCGTCGGACGGCCGGGCTGAAACGTCGGACGGCTAAATGCCGCAGGACCCGCCGCCGCAGCATCCGCCGGCGTCGGGCTGGTCGAGCAGCTGGATGATCGGACGCAGCACCGGGGTGGTCGCAGTGTCGGTCGCGGTGGTGGTCTCGCTCATGCGTGGGTCTCCTCGGTTGCGCGGGTGTCGGTGTCGGTCCGCTCGCTGCGGACCTGGCGGAGGGCTTGCGCAAAGGTATCAGGGTCCTGTGCGCCGGAGATGCCGTATTTGCCGTCGATCACGAAGAAGGGCACCCCTTGGATGCCGTACTCGGTGGCCTGGGCGACATCGGCCTTGACCGCGGCCAGGTACTCGTTCTCGGTGAGGGAGCGCACCACGTCGGCGCGGTCCAGGCCGACCGTGGCGGCGAGGTCGGCGAGATCCTCGATGCGGCCGACGTGGCCGCCGTCGACGAAGTACGCCTTGAGCAGGCTCTCCTTCATCTCCAGCTGCAGACCGTGCGCCTTGGCGTAGTGCAGCAGCTCGTGCGCCTTGATGGTGTTGGTCTGGTGCACCGAGTCGTAGTCGTAGTGCAGGCCGACACTCTCGGCGATGCCGGTGACCCGCTCCAGCATCTCGAGCACCTGCGGCACCGGGATGCCCTTGCGCTCGCTGAGGTAATCGATCGGGCTGCCCGCGAAATCGACGGGGGTGTCCGGGGCGAGTTCGAAGGAGTGGTACTCCACCTCGACGTCGTCGCCGAATGCGGCCACGCCGGCCTCGAACTTGCGCTTGCCGATATAGCACCAGGGGCACTGCACGTCGGACCAGATGTCTACTTTGATGGTTTCGCTCACGTGGAGGCTAACTCGAGCAGACCCTCCAGTTATTCCCGCGTACCCGGAACGGTCAGGCGGTGGGCGTGTCCACGGCGCCGCCGTAGCGGCGGTTGCGGGCGGCGTACAGCTCGATGGCGTGCCAGAGGTCGACGCGGGTGAAGTCGGGCCAGAGGGTGTCCAGGAACACCATCTCGGCGTATGCGGTCTGCCAGAGCAGGAAGTTGCTGGTGCGCTGCTCGCCGGAGCTGCGTACGAACAGGTCGACGTCGGGCAGGTCGGCGGTGTACAGGTGCCGCTGGATGGACTTCTCGGTGATGCCGGACGGCTTCAGCCGGCCCGCGGCGACGTCCTCGGCCAGGGCCCGCACGGCATCCGCGATCTCGGTGCGGCCGCCGTAGTTGACGCACATGGTCAGGGTCAGCACGTCGTTGCCGGCGGTGAGCTTCTCGGCGAACTGCAGCTCGTTGATCACCGAGGCCCACAGCTTGGGCTTCCGGCCGGCCCAGCGCACCCGCACGCCCCAGTCGTTGAGCTGGTCGCGACGGCGGTGCAGGACATCCCGGTTGAAGCCCATCAGAAAGCGCACCTCGTCGGGTGAGCGCTTCCAGTTCTCGGTGGAGAACGCGTACACGCTGAGGTGCTTGACGCCGATCTGGATGGCTCCGGCGACCACGTCGAGCAGTGATGCTTCACCGGCCTTGTGGCCCTCGACCCTGGACAGGCCCCTGGCGTTGGCCCAACGGCCGTTGCCGTCCATCACCACGGCCACGTGTTCCGGCACGGCCTTGGCGGGCAGCGCCGGCGGGTAGAGCCCGGTCCAGTCGACGGGCTTGAACGGCACCGCGTCCTTGTGGGTGAAGGGGGTGCTCGAGGAGGAACGGAAGGGATTCGGCGTCATGGGCGCACGTGCTCCAGTGATCGGAGGCCGCGGCCGAGGTGCCACTGCGTGTATGCGGCGACGACCCCGGTGGCCTGGGCGTGGGTGGTGTCAGAGGCATCGGCTGTGAAGGCCCAGTCTCCGGTGAGCAGTGCGCTGAGCAGGGCGATGGTGTCGGGGTCGAGGCGGGGCGAACCCGGGGCGGCGCAGTTGTCGCAGACGATGCCGCCGACCTGCGCCACGAAAGCCGAATGCGGGCCCGGCGCGCCGCAGCGGGCGCAGTCGTGGAAGCTGGGCGCCCAGCCGGCCATGGACAGTGACCGGAGCAGGTAGGAGTTGAGGGTGGCGCCGGAGCCGTGCTCGTGCCTGGACAGAGACCGCAGCGCCCCCACCAGAAGCAGGTATTGCTGCAGCGATCCCTCGGATTCGGTGAGCTTGTCCGCGGTTTCGACCATGGCGCTCGCGGCGGTGTAGCTGCCGTAATCGGCGGTGATGACGGCCCCGTACGAGCCGATCGATTCGGCCTGGTTGACAATGTCGAGGCTGCGACCGATATAGAGCTGCACGTCGACGACCATGAACGGCTCGAGCCTGGCACCGAATTTCGACGCCGTACGGCGCACGCCCTTGGCAACAGCACGCACCTTGCCGTGCTGGCGGGTGAGCAGGGTGATGATGCGGTCGGCTTCGCCCAGCTTGTGGGTACGCAGCACGACGGCTTCATCACGGTAAACGGGCACGGTCAATTCTCCCACTCCGGCGGACGGATGCCGACGCCCGCGCCGGAGGTCATGCGGGCCGTGGTAGATATTGACGGTGCCCACTCCCCTCTTCGCCATTCCGCTCTGGATCGACCTCGTCGCCGTCGCCATCGGCGCGATCCAGGGGGCGATGTTCGCGGGCCGGTTCACCGACCGCCGGATGGATCTGCTGGGCATCTCGATCATCGGCATCACGGTGGGCCTGGGCGGCGGCCTGCTGCGCGACATCCTGCTCGGCGGGGTGCCGGCCGCGCTGCTGAGCAACTGGTACCTGCCCGTCGCGGCGGTGTTCGCGCTGCTGGGCATGCTGTTGCAGAGCCTGTTCAACCGGCTCGGCCCGCTGATCATCACCCTGGACGCCGTGACCATCGGCCTGTTCGGCGTGATCGGCACCACCAAGGCGCTCGCCGCCGGCCTGCCGGAGATTCCCGCCCTGTTCGTCGGGGTGGTCTCCGCTGTGGGCGGGTCCGTGCTGCGAGACATGATGCTGAACGTGCCCATCGCCGTGATGCACGTCGGCTCGCTGTACGCCGTCGCCGCTCTGGTGGGCTGCGGGCTCCTGGTCACTCTTGTGGTGCTCGAGGTGCCGATCACCGCGGCGGCAATGATCTGCGTGGTCACGACCACGGTCATCCGGGTCCTCGCAGCCCGATTCGGCTGGACCCTGCCGCAGCAACGGGCCATCGGCAGTTGGCCGCACTGGCGCCGGCGGGGTTCGATCCAGCCGTTGCGGTTCTGGCCACGGCGCCGCACCCAGGCGCACCCCGAGCCCACCGTCACCGCTGACCGCTGACGCGTTCCGGAGCGTTTTCTGAGCATTTGTCATCCGGACCGGTTTTGGCCTCGCCTTTCCCCCAATCTGGGGTCAGTATTGAGGCACAACCACGTCGCAGGGAGGTACTCCATGAAACGATACGAGGGCACTGCGCCCGAGCTGTTGCCTGTCCTTTCCCGGGGCAAACACAAGTCCCCACGCAGCGGAGCGTGCTTCATGGAATTCGCGTCGCACCTGTCCGGTGAGGCGTGGAGCGACCATCCAGCGTGCACACATCCGGTCCTGGCCTCGCTGGCACGCATGGTCAACGACTGCACCTCCGATGACGCCAGATCCCGCCTGATGATGCTGATCCCGTCCGTGATCGGTCTGCGCGGCGACGACCAGCGGGTCCGTCTTGTCGTGGCCCTGCGGGCCGCGACGGCCGGTCTGCCGGTGGTCAGCGCCGATCACCAGCGGGCCCTGGCCGTGGGCATCCTCAACTGTCAGCGTCACCTGGCGCGGTCGTCGGAGGGCACCCCGATCGATGTGTCAGAGCAGGTACGTGCGGCATTCGACAAGGCACCGCAAACCGAACGCTGGGCGCGCGAGTTCATGGGTTCGGTCGGGTCGTGGTCTCGTACCCGGTTCACCGACCGCACCGCGGAGTCGATCATCCGCATCACGGTGCAGGGCATCGCCGAGGCATGCATTCCCGACACCGATGAGCGTCTCTACGCACTGTTGGCGCAGGCGATCGATGACTGCACGGCGGTGCTGGGCAAGCCGGACGGCGAACCAGTGCCGGTTCCTCAGCCGCTCACACCCAGCCAGGCCCGACGGGCCATGCGGGTCTGAGCCGGACACAGGACGGCGCAGTACGCAGGATGGCCCCGGCCGCGACGAGAGTCGCAGCCGGGGCCATCCGCGTGCAGGTCAGACGGTCGCCAATTCCCGATCGCCCGCTTCGGCCCGGATGCCGCGGTTGACCGCCGACACGACGGCCTTCAGTGATGCCGTCGAGATGTCGGGGTCGATGCCGACGCCCCAGAACCGCTTGCCGTTCACGTCGAGCTCGACGTACGCCGCGGCCGAGGCGTCTCCGCCGGCGGCCATGGCGTGCTCAACGTAGTCGTACAGGGTGATCGTGACGCCACGGTCCGCCATGATGCCCAGGAACGCGGCGATCGGGCCGTTGCCTGTCGCCGTGGCCGGGGCGACGGCGTCCGAATCGCGCAGGTCGACGGTGAGGTCTACCGCGCCGGCCAGGTCGCTGGAGGTGCGGGTGGAGAACAACTCGAACCGGCCCCACTTCGCATCCGGATTGGTGTGGTTGGCGGGCAGGTACTCGTCGTTGAAAATGTCCCAGATCTGATCACTGGTGACCTCGCCGCCGTCGGTGTCGGTCTTGGCCTGCACGACGCCGGAGAACTCGATCTGCAGCTTCCGCGGCAGGTCGAGGTGGTGGTCCGTCTTGAGCAGGTAGGCGACGCCGCCCTTGCCGGACTGCGAGTTGACCCTGATGACCGCTTCGTAGCTGCGGCCGAGGTCCTTGGGGTCGATCGGCAGGTACGGTACGGCCCAGACCAGGTCGTCGACGCTGGCCCCGGTCTCGGCGGCTTCGGCGGCCATGGCCTCGAAGCCCTTCTTGATGGCGTCCTGGTGGGAGCCGCTGAAGGCGGTGAAGACCAGGTCGCCCGCCCAGGGGCTGCGTTCGGGAACGGGCAGCTGGTTGCAGTACTCCGCTGTGCGCTTGACCTCGTCGATGTTGCCGAAGTCGATCTGCGGGTCGATGCCCTGGGTGAACAGGTTGATGCCCAGGGCGACGAGGTCGACGTTGCCGGTGCGTTCGCCGTTGCCGAACAGGCAGCCCTCGATACGGTCGGCGCCGGCGAGGTAGCCCAGCTCCGCAGCCGCGATCGCGGTGCCGCGGTCGTTGTGCGGGTGCAGCGACAGGATGACGTTCTCGCGGTGGGCCAGGTGCCGGCTCATCCACTCGATGGAGTCGGCGTAGACGTTGGGCGTGGCCATCTCGACGGTGGCCGGCAGGTTGATGATGACCTTGCGCTCCGGGGTGGGCTCGAAGATCTCGATCACCTGGTTGGAGATGTCCACGGCGAACTCCAGCTCGGTGCCCGTGAAGCTCTCCGGCGAGTACTCGTAGTACACGGCGGTGTCGGGAACCGTGGCCTCGAGGGCCCGGCAGGTGCGGGCGCCGAACAGGGCCAGGTCGATGATGCCCTGCTTGTCCTCCCGGAACACGACTTCGCGCTGCAGCACACTGGTGGAGTTGTACAGGTGCACGATGGCCTGTTTGGCGCCGACGATGGACTCGTAGGTGCGACGGATCAGGTGCTCACGAGCCTGGGTGAGCACCTGGATGGTCACGTCGTCGGGGATCGCGCCGTCGTCGATGAGACTGCGGACGAAGTCGAAGTCGGTCTGGCTGGCCGACGGGAAGCCGACCTCGATCTCCTTGTAGCCCATCCGCACCAGCAGGTCGAACATGATGCGCTTGCGTTCGGGGCTCATCGGGTCGATGAGAGCCTGGTTGCCGTCTCGCAGGTCGACGGCGCACCAGCGCGGTGCGACGGTGATGCGGTTGGCCGGCCAGGTGCGGTCCGGCAGGTCGACGTTGAACTGGTCCTGATACGGGCGGTACTTGTGTACCGGCATAGTCGATGCGGCCTGATTGTTCTTCATGGTCTAATCTCTCCTCGCGAGTGGTGGTCAGCCGACGACAAACTCCGCGACGAGTGAGGCCTCAGATTAGGACTCGTCGCGGCAGCTAAGGAGGAGCAGACCGAACAGCACACAAAGAGGGTAACACCGATTGCCGAAGATTTCCTCAGCATCCGCTCAGCCGGCGGCCAGGGCGGTCACCGGGGCGACGGACACCGCGCGCCGGGCGGGCACGATGGTCGCAGCGACTGCCAGGACGGCGGTCCCGGTCACGCTGAGCACCACGAGCAACCAGGGCACCGCCGGTGTGACGAAACCGATGTTGGCCACCGTGCCGAACAGCGACTGCGCGGCAGCCCAGCCGTAGACGACGCCGAGGGCCAGCCCGAGGGCGACCGCGGCCACGGTCATCTGCAGGCTCTCGGCCAGGATCATCCTGCGCACCTGTCCGCCGGTGAAGCCGAGCGCCCGCAGCAACCCGATCTCCCTGGACCGCTGGAGCACGCTCAGGGCCAGGTTGTTCACCATGCCCACCGCCGCGATGAGGGCACTGAAGCCCACCAGCACTGAGATCACCGCCAGGCTGATGCCGACCATCTCACTGATCGCTGCGCGCACCGACGGGTCCTCCATGGCCAGCGCCATCATCTTCTCGAAGGTGGCCCCGGCGACGGCGAACATAGTGATCAGCGTCACGCCGATGACCAGGCCGATGGTGGCCCTGGAGCTCCGCTCCGGATGCTGCTGCGCGTTGGCGGCCGCGAGCCTGGACGGTGCGTTCGAACCCAGCAGACGACCCACGAGGCCAAGGACGGGCGGCATGATCAGGTGCGAGCCCAGCACGAGCCCGCTGAAGGACAGCAGCCCGCCTACCAGGCCCAGCAGGACTCCGTACTCGCTGATCTGGCCCACGACGACACCGCCGGCGAGGAACAGGACCCCGGCCACGATCAGCAGCACGGCGACGATGTTGCGGGCCGGACGTCGGACCGTTTCCTCGAGCGAGCGTTCCTGGGCGGCGCCGACGGCCTGCATCGGACTGACCGAGAGCACCCGGCGCGAGCCCACCCAGGCCGCGCACCAGGTGGAGAGCACCACAACGAGGACGGGAAGCGCCAGGAGCGGTTCGATCAGGCTGTACCGCAGGTCAGGGAGCGTGCCGGCGGCCACGGCTATCCACAGTCCGATGCTGAGAAGCACCGATCCCACGACCGCGCCGAGGACGGCGCCGACGGCACCGACGAGAAGGCCTTCCTTGGCCACCGCGCGGCGCTGATCACGTGCGCTGGAGCCGATCAGGCGCATCAGGGCGATGGTGCGGGTGCGGCCGGCGATGATCGTCGCGACGGTGTTCGTGGTGACGATCGAACTGACGTACACGGCGATGGTGATGAACAGGACCGCCACGATTGACAGTGCCGAGCGCACCGCCCCGATGTCGGAAACGCCGTCACCACTGATCACCGTGGCGAGCACGCTGGTGACCTGCAGCAGCACCACGCCGAAGGCCGAGGCGAGGCCGGCTACGAGCAGGCTTGCACCGCGGCCGCTCATGCGCGCTGCTCCATGCCGAGCATGATGCGGGAGATGTCTTCGGCCGAGGACCGTTCCCGGTCTTCGACCAGGCGGCCGTCGGCGAGGAAGAGGATCCGGTCGGCGAAGCTGGCCGCAATGGGGTCATGGGTGACCATGGCGATGCTCTGGCCGTAGCCGGTGCTCGCCGCCTTGAGCAGGGCCAGCACCTCCCGACCGCTCCGTGAGTCGAGGTTGCCGGTGGGTTCGTCGGCGAACACCAGTTCAGGCCGGGTGGCCAGGGCCCTGGCGATGGCGACGCGCTGCTGCTGTCCGCCGGAGAGCTCGTGCGGCCGGTGCGTGAGCCTGTCGGCCAGGCCGAGCGAGTCGATGAGCTGCTCGATCCAGTTGTTCTCGGTGGTGCTCGGCTTCCGGCCGTCCAGGGCGAAGGGCAGCAAAATGTTGCCGCGCACGTCCAGCGTGGGTACGAGGTTGAAGGCCTGGAAGATGAAGCCGATCCGCCGCCGGCGGAGGACCGTCAGTGCGGCGTCATCCAGGGCGCTGATCTCGGTGTCACCGAGCCAGGCCTGGCCCGCGCTCGCCGTGTCCAACCCCGCCATGATGTGCATCAGGGTGGACTTGCCCGAGCCGCTCGGGCCCATGATGGCGGTGAACTGGCCCCGACGGATGCCGATGGACACGTCGTCGAGGGCCGTCACCGACGTGGTGGCGGAGCCGTAGGTCTTGCGCAGGGAGGTGACTCTGGCCGCGAGGCCGAGTTCTGACGGTGAATTTTCCATGTTTCCACGGTACGAATCCGGTGCCAGCGGCCGCATCGGGCCCCGGGTGTAATCAGCGGGGCCGGACGGATGAGTGCCGGCGGTGCCGGGTCATCCGCTGGGCGGTTACCGGTTGGAGCAGAGCTACTGGGTGAGGCGGTGCTGAAAGGCGAAGACCACGAGCTGCACCCTGTCGCGCAGCGAGAGCTTGGCCAGGATGCGGCTGATGTGAGTCTTGACGGTGGCCTCGCTCAGGAACTCACCTGCGGCGATCTCGGCGTTGCTCAGGCCGAGGGCGGCGAGGGCGAAGATGTCCCGTTCCCGGCTGGTCAGGGTGGTGTACGCCACCGGCACCTCCTGCTCCGGGGCCGGAGCGTCGAAGTGGGCAAAGAGCTCGCGGGTGGCGGAGGCGGCGATGACGGCGCTGCCGGCGTGCACGGTGCGGATGGCGGCGAGCAGGAACTCCGGATCGGCGTCCTTGAGCAGGAAGCCGCTCGCCCCGCCGCGGATGGCCCGGCTGGCGCTCTCGTCGAGTTCGAAGGTGGTGAGCACAATGATCCGCGGCGGGGTCGTTCCGGCCAGGGTGGCGGCGGCGATGATGGCCGCAGTGGCGTCGATGCCGTCCATCACGGGCATGCGGATGTCCATCAGGATCACGTCGGGGAAGACAGCGGCGGCCATGGTGACGCCGGCGGCGCCGTTGCCGGCCTCTCCGACGAACTCCAGATCGTCCTGGGAGGAGACCAGCATGCGGATCCCGGCCCTGAAGAGGGCCTGGTCGTCGACGAGGGCGACCCGGATGCGCGGAGCATCCTCCGGGTGGACGTCACTCATGGGCGTTCTCCGTTGGTCGGGGCGGGGCCGGGGTCAGCACGGTGGGCCGTACCAGGGCACTGGTGGTGATGGCCGGCAGGCGCGCGGCCACGATGAACCGGCCGCCGATGGGCTCCGCGGTCAACGAGCCGCCGGCGAGGAGCGCCCGTTCGCGCATGCCGGGTAGTCCGTGGCCGAGTACACCGGATGCGTCGGCGGCCGGGCTCGGTCGCACCGCGTTGTCTATCGTCACCGCAACCCATCCGTCCGTCCAGGCGAGGCTCAAATATACCGCCCGACCAGCGTCACCGTGCCGGAGGGCGTTGGTGAGGGCCTCCTGCACGATGCGGTAGACGGCCAGCTGGGCGCCGGAGCCCAGGGTGGTGGGTGTGCCCGTGGTGGTCCACTCGATGTCGAGCCCGGTGCTCTGCATCTGCGCCACCAGGCGGTCGAGGTCGGCGAGCACGGGTTGCGGTCCGTCGGCCGCGTCCTGGCGCAGACGGGTGAGCAGGATGCGCACGTCGCCCAGGGCGTCCCTGGCCGTGGTCGAGATGGTAGTCAACGCCTCGTCGACGGCCTCGGGGTTCGCGGCACGCGCGTACCGGGCCCCGTCGGCCTGGGCGATGACCACGGCCAGGGAGTGGGCGACAACGTCGTGCATGTCGCGGGCGATGCGGTTGCGTTCCTGCTCGACGACCACGCTGCGCTGCGCGACGCGCTGTTCCTCCACCGCTCGATGCTGGCTGAGCCGGCCCGCCCTGGCGGTCTGCCAGGTTCGCATGAGTAGTCCGAGGGTCCAGGAGAGACCGAGCACCGCGACGCTCGCGATCAGGGTGGCCACGAAGGACCAGACCAGGCCGGCCGCGTTGCCTTGCGCGAGTGCCTCGCCGATGGAGAGCGCGCCCTGTTGGATAACCGCGATGTAGCCGGCGGCGAGTACGGCGCCGATCCCCACGGAAACCAGGCCGACCCAGCGCAGCATCCTGTCGCCGTAGGCCGCCGTGGCGTACAGAACGGCCAACACCGCGAAGTTGCCGGTCAGCACCGGCAGCCCGGCCAGCATCTGGGCGAGGGCGCTGACCCAGGCGATCGTCAGGGCCAGGCCCGGTGACAGCCGGCGCACGGCCAGGGCGGCCGTGAAGCCGACCAATACGAGGAACGACACGATGCCATTGCCGGCATCGATGATGAGGCAGAAGAGGGAGAAGGTGACCGCGATTCCGACGTCGACGGTGACGGTGCGCCGTGAGACCGGGCGGAAGACGAGCCGGCCGCCGGTGCGGTCACCGAGCAGGGCGCTGAGGGGGCCTCGGATCGGAACGCCCATCGTCACCGTGCCCGTCGGTGCGCCCTGCGGCAGCATCAGCCAGGTCTCCAGGGTGAGGGCATCTGCCTCGACCGGCCCTGCGGCACCACGGCGATCGGCCCGGCCCCGAACGACCAGCGCCAGCGCCCAGCCGCCTACGAGAGCGAGGGCGGCCAGGAAGCCGCCGGTGAGCCGAAATCCGAGGTCGCCGAAGAACCGGAGCGTCCCGTCCAGGTCCTGCGCCCCCTGCATCGACAGAGGCAGTAAGAGGAAGACTGTGACAAGCATGCCGAGGAGGAGCCCCGCGGCCAGGCCGACGAACCTGACCCAGCGCCGCCCGTGGAGTCCGGCGCCCCAGACCGCCAGGCAGCCGGAGGTGAGCAGCAGCGGTACGGCGCCCGGCCCGGTCAAGTGGCCGGTTCCGGCGGTGACCACGGCCAGTGTGGCGACAGCGCCGATGGTCAGCCCCAGCAGAGGGGCGAAGCGGGACAGTCCCACCGCGATCGCGAACATCCAGACCGCCAGCAGTGCCGCCGATTGGCCCGCCCAGAGGGCCGGGATCCCCCACACCAGGGCCACAGCCAGACCGAGCGCGGGTTCAAGTGCCCAGCGGTGCGGGGCGGCACGCGTGAGAAACCCTGGAACCGGCATGGTTACAGCGTAGGGCTCCCCCAGAGCCGCGTCCGGGTTCCGGCCACCAGATCATCCCGGCGTCCCCGGGAAGTCATCCCAGCGATGTAGCCGTTCCGAAAGTCATCTCGCAGTGAGGTCCGCCAACAGCCCATCCACGGCGGCGGTGTCCGCACCGAGACTGCGACCGCGGCGGGCGAGGGCTCCCCCGATGGCATCCAGCTCGCTTCGCTGCCCCGCCTCCAGGTCGTTCTGCAGCGACGAGCGCATAGACGCCGGCAACGCGGCGAGGGCCGTGGCCAGCTGCCCGGCGTCCGTGGGCACGCCGTCCAGGCTGGCGACCCGAGCCACGTCGGTCAGCACCGCGGTCGTCAGTGCGGCGTCGCGTTCGAGGGCGGCGCCGATGGGCAACCGCCAGTACGAGGTGAGCAAGGCCATCGGGGCCAGAAAGCGAAATTTGGCCCAGAGCACCTCTTGGTCGGTGCCGGCCACCGTGACGTCGAGTCCGGCCTTCCGCCACGCCGCGGTGATGCCGGAGTCGGCGGCAGTGGCCGGAACGGTGAGCCGAAGGAACGGGCTGCGATGCTCGATCACGGTGGGGCTGAGCCTCGTCGATTCGACCGCCACCGAGGCTCCGGCGACGAGGGCTCCCGGTGCGTGGTCGCGGAGGATCGCCAGGTGTTCGATGCCGTTGAGCAGGGATACCACCTCAGTGGGCCGCGCCTGAGCGAGCGAGCCGGTCACGGCGGGGAGTGCGAAAGCCTTGGTGGCGAGGATGACGTTGGCACCGTCGGGTATCTCGGTGACCGCGGTGATCCTCGAGACACCGTCGCCGAAGTGCGGGCTGTGGATGGTGAGTCCCTCCGCCGCGATCGCTCGAGCGGTCTGCGGTCTGGCGACGGCAACGACCTCGACGCCGGCGCGGTCCAGCAGCGCAGCGAGCAGGCCGCCCACGGCCCCGGCGCCGACAACGGCAATGACCGGCTCAGACATTGTTACCTGCGACATGTTGACTCCTTCGATCCAGGCTCCGGCGCCCAGATGGACCGTGCCCGACACCATTCTGGCAAAGTCGCGGCAGCGTCAGCGGCAGGGTCGGCGGCAGGGTCGGCTGCAGAGTCAGTCCTCACCGCCCGGGTGCCCCCAGTCATTCAGTGTGGGGTGGCCGTCGGGTTTTGGGGTCGTGGGCGCGGTGTTGGGGTGGTGTGCGCCAGGTGCCGGTGGGGTCGATCCAGTGGGGGGCTTTGACTTCGGGCATGCCCAGGACCATCCGGATTTTCCAGCCGCCGGCGTTGTCGATGCCGTGATGGTGGCGCCAGCACAGCAGTACCCCGTTCGAGACGTTGGTCGGGCCGCCGTGCTGCCACGGCTTCACGTGGTGCACTTCGGTCCATTGCGGTGGGCAGGTGCAGCCGGGGATGATGCAGCCGCCGTCTCGGGCGGTGATCGCCCTGCGTTGCAGCGGCGTGAAACACCGGACCTTATCGCCCAGGGCGAGGACGGCGCCGGTGCCGCCGAAGAAGATCGGCCGAAAGCCACCGTTGTCGACCATCTGATTGATCGTCTTCATCGAGACGGGGCCCTCGACGCCGTCGATCCAGCCAACCCCGACCCCGTTGACGAGGTCGGTTGCGTTCACGTGCACCATCACCGTCGGCGGCATCCCGCCCATGGTCGGGGTGCGAGGGTCTTGGGCGACCTGGACCAGGATGCCACGGAGGATATCGGCACGTTTCTGACCGCCGTCGCGCTCGTCGAGGATCTCACCGGGCACCAGTTCGCCGGCCTCGATGCGCTGCTGCTCCTCCGCGGACGGGAACGCGGGAGCGCTGCGCGCGGACAGGAACGTGTCGAACAGGTTCTGCATGATGCCCTTGAGCTCCGGCGTCACCCCACCGCGCAACGGATGCAGGCCTTGGCTGAGTTTGCCGAATGAGAACGTGGACTTCGCCTCGAGGATCTCCGCGGTGGGCGCGGCCCCGTCCGGGTTCAACACCGCCTGCCACGTCGCCGCCATCTCCCGGATCCGGTCCGCCGGGAAAGTGAACCCCGCCGACGCACCCAAACGCCGGACCGGGCCGGTGCAGACTTGTCCGGCACCAGCGCCGGCGCCGGCATCATCGGCAGCGGTGGCGGTGGCGATGTCGCCGGGTCCAGGGGTGCGGCCGAACACGGACCCGGTCGCGGACTCCACCAGCTCGGCTTCACCACCGTCCACCAGCGACTGGTCCGCGTCGAAGCGGCCGTGCACTTTGTAGTCGGCCAGGCCCTTCACAATGTTCTCCGCCGCATCAAGACCGATCTCCCCGGCGCTCAGTGCCGCGGCCACAAACGGGAACTCGGGCTCGAGGACCATGCCGCCCAACATCCGCGGGGCGACCTTCTCACCCAGGGCCACGCGTCGTTTCATCTCCGGCACCGACGTGCCGGTCAGCCCGATCAGCAGATCATTCTGGTGCGACGCCCCCAACCGCCACGCCAACGACTCCGTGCCCAGCCCGCTGCGGGACCGGTAACCCACCACGGTCGCCGTGCTAACCCGGGCCGCATCCACCGGCCGGCCGGTCCGCTCGACCATCTGCGTCAACGCGACCACCTCAGGGTCGCTCAACGCGTTCACGTCAATGGAGCCCATCACCGCCATCACCATCCGCGCCGCATCATCCAACGCCTGGAGCTTCTGACCGAACGCACCGGTATGCGCGCGCTGCACCCCCGGCAGCTCGGCCGGATCCCGCCACTCAGGCCGCGGCTTAGACGGACCCCGACCGGCCCGACCGGGACGGGACGAGCCCGTCGCGGGGCCGGCCGCAGGGCCGGCGGCAGCGGCGGTCTTCGTGTCGGAAGTGCCGCTCAGACTGGCGGCATCCACGGCCGANGACTGGCGGCATCCACGGCCGAGAGGGGATCCGGACCGGCCAGACCGGTGTTCCAGTCGTGCAGGTTCGGACCGGTGGGAGTCATTCCCGTCGGTGCGGTGGAGCCACTATCCAGCTCGTCGTCCATACCCCCATTCTCTCACGAATCGCACCTATATGCGAGGAAATGTCAGCAAATTCTCGAGCACATATCGAACGCAGTTCTGAGCCAAAGGGACGGGCAGCGAGGGTCTCGACAGGGTCGACCGATGGGTGAGGTCGGTCGCCCGCGAGGACAGGTTCCAGGGTCTGGTGCGACCGGACCCGACCGGGCGCTCGGTTAGAAGCCCAGCCGACCGAGCTGCTTCGGGTCGCGCTGCCATTCCTTGGCGACCTTGACCCGCAACGAGAGGAATACCCGCTTGCCGACGAGAGGTTCGATCTGCTTGCGGGCGCGCATGCCGACGTCCTTGAGCCGGCTGCCCGACTTGCCGATGATGATGCCCTTCTGGCTGTCCCGCTCCACGAAGAGGTTGGCGTAGATTTCGACGAGTTCCTGGTCGTCACGTTCGATGATGTCGTCGATCGTCACGGCGATCGAGTGCGGCAGTTCGTCGGTGACGCCCTCGAGCGCCGCCTCGCGGATGTACTCGGAGATGCGCGATTCCAGGCTTTCGTCGGTCACGGCATCCGCCGGGTACAGCGGCGCGTCGCTGAGCGGCAGCAGGCGCAGCAGCTCGCTGCTGAGCACATCGAGCTGGATGCGGCTGGTCGCCGAGATCGGCACGATCGCCTCCCAATCGCGCAGCTGCGAGACCGCGAGAAGCTGGTTGGCGACGCTGGTCTTGGAAGACATGTCGATCTTGGTGACGATGGCCACCTTCTTGGCGCGCGGGAAGTTGTCCAGCTGTTCGTTGATGAACTTGTCGCCGGGGCCGATCGGCTCGTTGGCCGGGATGCACAGGCCGACGACGTCGACGCCGCTGAGCGTCGACTGCACGAGACTGTTCAACCGCTCACCGAGAAGCGTGCGGGGCCGGTGGATGCCGGGGGTATCGACCAGGATCAGCTGGCCGTTCTTCTGATGCACGATGCCCCGGATGGCGCGGCGGGTGGTCTGCGGCTTCGACGAGGTGATCGCCACCTTCTCTCCCACCAGGGCGTTCGTCAGGGTGGACTTGCCCACGTTGGGGCGCCCGACGAAGGATACAAATCCCGCCCGGAAATCAGGTTCTTGTGTCATTGCCGTGTGCTCCTTCGGTGTCCGGCATTCCCAGGAATGCGGACTGTGCGTTTCTCAACGCCTTGTCTGGTTCAACCAGCACTGTGCTGATTCGTTTGCGTCGACCCTCGGTTCGCTCCGCGGTGAGGATCAATCCGCTGGTTCTGGCTTCGGAGCCGGCGACCGGCAACCTGCCGAGCGCCTTGGCCAACAGTCCGCCGACGGAGTCGACCTCGTCGTCGTCGAGGTCGAGGTCGAAGAGTTCTCCGAGTTCATCGACGGGCAGGCGGGCGCTGACCCGGAAACGGCCGTGGCCGAGATCCTCGATCTCGACGACGTCCCGGTCGTACTCGTCAGAGATGTCCCCGACGAGTTCCTCGATCAGGTCCTCGAGGGTGACCAGGCCGGCGATGCCGCCGTACTCGTCGACGACCATGGCCAGGTGGTTCGACTCCAGTTGCATTTGGCGCAGTAGCGCGTCGGCCTTCTTGGACTCCGGCACGAACTGGGCGGGTTTGGCGAGTTCGCCCACCCGCAACGTCTCGAGGTTGCGGGGCCGTTCGTAGACCAGCCTGGACACGTCCCGCAGATACAGGATGCCTGTCACGTCGTCGACTTCGCCGTCGACCACGGGGACCCGGGAAAAGCCCTTGCTGAGGAACAGACCCATCGCCGCACCGACGCTGGAGTCGGCGTCGATGGTGACCATGTCGGTGCGCGGGATCATGAGCTCGCGCACGACGGTCTCACTGAACTCGAAGATCGAGTGGATCAGCTCGCGGTCGTCTTCCTCGATCACGTCGAGTTCGGTGGCCTCGTCGACCATGCTCAGCAGCTGGTCCTCTGAGGTGAACGTGGCAAGCCGGCTTCGGCCGGGGGTGACCCGGTTGCCGAGGGCGACGAGGGCGTTGGCGACCGGGCCGAGAAGCACCCTGAGGAAGTGCACGAGGACGGCTGTGAGCATGAGCAGAGTCTGCGGATGAGCCCGGCCGACGCTGCGGGGGCTCGCCCCGACGAGGACGAAGGACACCGCCGTCATCAGCAGGGCCGACAACAGCAGGGCAAGCCAGATCGCGTCGATGGTCGTGGCGAAGACCAGGGTCACCATTACTGCTGCGGTCGTCTCCGCGATGATGCGCACGAAGTTGATGGCGTTCAGGTGCGCGCCGGTGTCGGCGGCGATCGCGCTCAGGGACCGCTTGGATCGCGCCGTCACGGCGAGCTCGGCGATATCGGCCCTGGACTGGGACATGATCGCCGCATCGACGGCGGCCATCAGCCCGCCGAAGGCGACGAGCAGGATGGCGGCGGCCAGGAACCACCCGACGATCATCGGGGCCGGCGTCGTTCCTGCATGGCGAAGCCGATCAGGATGTCGCGCTGGATGCCGAACATTTCCTTCTCTTCGTCGGGCTCGGCGTGGTCGAAACCGAGCAGGTGCAGCACGCCGTGCGCGGTGAGCAGCAGCAGTTCGTCGAGGGTGCTGTGGCCGGCGGTTTCGGCCTGGCCCTGGGCCACCTGCGGGCACAGCACGATGTCGCCGAGCAGACCCGGCGGGGTCTGGGCGTCTTCGGTGCCCGGGCGCAGCTCGTCCATCGGGAAACTCAGGACGTCGGTGGGACCCGGCTCGTCCATCCACTGCACGTGCAGCGCTTCCATGGCGCCCTCGTCCACGAGGACGATGGCCAGTTCGGCGTCGGCATGCACATGCATGGTGTCCAGCGCGAAGGCGGCGAGGCGCTGGATGGTGGCTTCGTCGACCGGGATGGCCGACTCGTTGTTGATTTCGATGCTCAACTGGATCTCCGTTTCGGGGTGCGATCGCGCGGGTTCCCCTGGTGCGGAGCGCGGGAGGCGAAGTCGCGGGCCTGTTCGCTTTCGTAGCGTTGGGCCTGCTTCTGCGCGTCGTATTCGGTGTAGGCGTCGACGATGCGGCCGACGAGACTGTGGCGCACGACGTCGGCGCTGGTCAGGCGCACGAAGGCGATGTCGTCGATGCCGTCGAGGACCTTGGTGACCAGGCGGAGGCCGCTGGCGCCGGCGGGCAGGTCTACCTGGGTGATGTCGCCGGTGACCACCATCTGGGAGCCGAAGCCGAGGCGGGTGAGGAACATCTTCATCTGCTCCGGGGTGGTGTTCTGCGCTTCGTCGAGCACGATGAACGCCGAGTTGAGGGTGCGGCCGCGCATGTAGGCCAGTGGGGCCACCTCGATGGTGCCGGCCGCGAGGAGCTTGGGCACCAGCTCGGGGTCCATCATCTCGAACAGGGCGTCGTAGAGCGGTCGCAGGTACGGGTCGATCTTGTCGGTCAAGGTGCCGGGCAGGAAGCCGAGCCGTTCGCCGGCTTCGACGGCCGGCCGGGTGAGGATGATCCGGTCGACCTCCTTGCGCTGCAGGGCCTGCACGGCCTTGGCCATGGCGAGGTAGGTCTTGCCGGTGCCGGCCGGGCCGATGCCGAAGACGATGGCGTTCTCGTCGATCGCGTTGACGTAGTCGCTCTGCCCGAGGGTCTTGGGCCGCACGGTGAGGCCACGCGAGGTGAGGATGGCCTGCCCGAGCACCGTGGAGGGGCTAGAGGTCGCGTCGGCCCCGAGCATCCTGGCGGAGGTGCTCACCTCGGCCTCGCCGAGGTCGGCGCCGGTGCGGAGCAGCAGCTGGAGCTCCTCGATCAACCGCACCACGGCCTCGACGGAGACCGCCGCGCCGGTGAGGGTGACCTCGTTGCCGCGCACGTGCACGACGACGTCGGGGTATTCCTTCTCGATGGTGCTGAGGAACCGGTCCTGCGGGCCGAGCAGGCGCACCATGGCGACGCCGTCCACCAGGAGCTTGCGCACCACGTCGAGCGCACCGCCGTCGGGAGTTTCGGCGTCAGAGGGCAGCAAGCGTGCCCTCCTCAAGAGCGCCACCGAGGACGTGCGCGTGCACGTGGAAGACGGTTTGACCGGCCGAGGCTCCGGTGTTGAAGACCAGGCGGTACTCGCCGGCGCAGTGTTCGTCGGCCACCCGGCCGGCCACGGCGATCAGCTCGGCCAACAGCGCCGGGTCCCCCGCGGCGAGTTCACCGACGTTGCGGTACTGCTGCGACTTCGTGGTCACCACGACGTGCACGGGCGCCTGCGGGGCGATGTCGTTGAACGCGATGATGTCATCGGTTTCCGCGACGATGGTCGCGGGAATTTCGCGCGCGATAATGCGGCTGAAGATCGTGGGTTCTGCACCGGAGGAAGCCATGGTTCTATCTTAAGCGCTCCTACCAGCGCCCGAGGGTTGCGTTCAGGATGGCGACCGCGGCGGGGCCGGCCGTCGAGGTGCGCAGCACGGTATCGCCCAGGCGCACCCGGCTGGCGCCGGCCTGCTCGAGGATGTCCAGTTCACTCGGGGCGATGCCGCCCTCCGGCCCGACGACGAGCACGATATCCCGGTCGTCGGTGGGCACGGCGATCGCGGTCAATCTGAGCTCGGCGGTCGGCTCGAGCAACAGCATCCGGCTGGTCCCAGCGAGCTGGGCCAGCTGCTTGGTACTGGTCAGCGGCAGCACGTCGGGCAGCCACGGCCGGATGGACTGCTTGCTGGCCTCCCGCACGATGGCGGACCAGCGCGCCTGCCCCTTGGCGATCTTGACGCCCTCCCAGCGGGCCACCGACCGGGCGGCGGCCCACGGGATGACCCCGTCGACGCCGAGTTCGGTGGCGGCCTGCACGGCGAGTTCGTCGCGGTCACCCTTGGCCAGGGCCTGTACGAGCAGGATGCGCGGCACGGCCGGCGGCGTCCGAGTCACGGTGTCCACCCGCGCCGTGAGCTCGGCCGGCGCGGCCGACAGGACCGTGACGCCGAGCACCAGGCCGGCGCCGTTACCGAGCAGCAGGGTCTCGCCGGGGCGCACCCGGCTGACGGTGACGGCGTGCTTGGCCTCAGCCCCGGTAATGCTCACCGTGGCCCCGACCGCGGGGTCCGCGGTTGGCGAGCCGTCGGCGGAGGCGCCGAGGGTCTCTGACAGGAAGAAGTGCGCCATCGAACGTGGTCCTAGCCGAGGAACCTGTCGCGGAGCTTCGCGAACAGGCCCTGCTGGAACTGGCTGAGGGCGGGCGCCGGAACCTTGTGCCTGGCGGCGAAGGCCTCGATCAGTTCCCGCTCCTTGTGGTCGAGCTTGGTGGGGGTGAGCACCTGCACGCCGACCCGCAGGTCACCGCGGCCGTTGCCGCGGAGCCTCGTGACGCCGCGGTCCTTGACCGTGAGGATCTCGCCGGCCTGTACGCCGGGGCGCAGTTCCACTTCGATGTCACCGTCGAGGGCCTTCACCGTGGCCGTCGCTCCGAGGATCGCGTCGGTCATCGGCACCTCGAGGGTGCAGAGCAGGTCGTCACCGTCGCGGCTGAAGACGTCGTGGTGGCGCACCTTCATCTCCAGGTACAGGTCACCGTTCGGGCCACCGGCCGGCCCGGCCTCGCCGCTGCCGGGCATCTGCAGGCGCAGGCCCGTGTCCACGCCGGCGGGGATGTCGACCGGCACGGTGCGGCGGGCACGCACGCGGCCCTGGCCCTGGCAGGTGACGCACGGGGTGGCGATGATGGTTCCGTAGCCGCGGCAGGAGCCGCAGGGGCTGGAGGTCATCACATTGCCGAGCAGCGAACGCACGGCGCGCTGGATGCTGCCGGTGCCGTGGCAGATGTCGCAGGTGACCGGGGAGGTACCCGGCTGGCAGCAGGTGCCCGAACAGGTGGCACAGACGATCGCCGTGTCCACCTCGATGTCGCGGTGGGTGCCGAAGATGACCTCGTCCAGGTCGAGTTCGACGCGGATGAGGGCATCCTGGCCGCGTTCACGCCGGGAACGGGGACCACGGCTGCCGCCGCCGCCACCGCCGAAGAAGGTCTCGAAGATGTCGCCGAAGTTGCCGGCGTCGAAGCCGCCGCCCTGGCCGTTGCCGGAGCCGCCGCGGTCGTAGTTCTGGCGCTGCTTGGGGTCGCTGAGGACGTCGTACGCGTGCGTGACGGTCTTGAACCGTTCTGACGCCTCGGCGCCGGGGTTCACGTCGGGGTGCAGCTGGCGGGCGAGCTTGCGGTACGCCTTCTTGATTTCGTCGGTGCTGGCGTCGCGGGCGACGCCGAGTGCTTCGTAGTGGTCAGCCAAAGCTGGCTCTCCTTGGGGTTCTGGGGTGGGGAAGTCGGGTCGAGATAGGTGTGGGGCGGCTAGTTCTCGCCGAGCAGTCGGGAGAGGTACCGGGCGACGGCGCGCACGGCCGCCATGTTGTTGGAGTAGTCCATCCGGGTCGGGCCGAGCACACCCAGGCGGGCGGCGTCGCCGCGGGAGGTATAGCCGCTGGTGAGCACGGAGGTCTCGCCGAGCCCGAACGGTGCGTTCTCCCGGCCGATGCTCACCGACACGCCGTGCTGGTCTGTGGCCATTTCGCCGAACAGGCGCAACAGCACCACCTGCTCCTCGATGGCCTCGAGAACCGGATAGATGCTCCCGGTGAAGTCTTCCTCGGTGCGCACGAGGTTCGCGGCTCCGGCCATGACCAGGCGGTCCTGCCGGTTCGCTCCGACCTGATCGCGCAGGGTGCCGGTGATGAGATCGACGAGCTCGGTCTGCTCCGGCGATCCCAGACCGGTCGGGCCGCTCAGGGCCGTGGCGGCGGCCGCCATGCCGAGGCCGCCGACGACGGCGTTCAGCCTGGAGCGCAGCTCAGCCAGGGCGGCTTCCTCGATCGGGCGCGGCAGTTCAACGACCCGTTGCTCCACCCTGCCGGAGTCGGTGATCAGCACCGAGAGCACCCGGGTGTCGCTGAGCGGCACGAGCTCGATGTGGCGCACCGTGGCCCGCGACAACGAGGGGTATTGCACCAGGGCCACCTGGTGGGTGAGCTGGGAGAGCAGGCGGACACTGCGGGCGAGCACTTCGTCGAGATCGGCGGACTGGCCGAGGAAGACCTCGATGGCCTGCCGTTGGACGCCCGTGAGTGGACGCAGGTCGGCCAGGTGATCCACGAACAGTCGGTAGCCCTTGTCGGTGGGGATGCGCCCCGACGACGTGTGCGGCGCGACGATGAGTTCTTCCTCTTCGAGCAGGGCCATGTCATTGCGGATCGTGGCGGCCGAGACGCCGAAAGCGTGCCGGTCGACGATCGACTTGGACCCGACCGGTTCGCGGGAGGCCACGTAGTCCTGCACGATGACCCGAAGGACTTCGAGGCTGCGGTCTGATACCACTGGACGCTCGCCTCCCTCTCCCGTTTGTGCCGCCGACGGCTGGCACTCTCTTCGTATGACTGCCAATCATAACGCGGGCGTCTGGGATACCCGTTGCTCACGGACGAATTCGCGCAGTACCGTGGTGGCACACGTATCTCCGTGGCGGTATCCACCGCTGTTCTCCATCGCTGAATCCACTTGCACGTCGAAGGGCATCGTCATGAGCTATCCCAATGGGCCTGGACAACCGACAGGGTCGGGCACCGCTGCTGCGCTGACTCCGGAGCAGGACAAGCTGTGGGCGTCCCTGGCGCACCTGGGCGGCATCCTCTCGTTCCTGCCGGCCCTGATCATCTGGCTGGTCTTCAAGGAGCGCGGGCGATTCACCGCCGGCGAGGCCAAGGAGGCGCTCAACTTCCAGATCACGCTGTTGATCGGCTATCTCGCCATCAGCGTGCTCAGCACCGTCCTGGCACTTCTCACCTTCGGCCTGCTGGCCGGGCTCGGCTCGCTCACCTGGGTGCTCTGGCTGATCGGCGCGATCTTCTCGGTACTCGGTTTTGTCAGCGCCCGAGACGGCCGCCCGTATCGCTACCCGTTCGCGCTGCGCCTGATCAACTAGCGCCCGATCAGCTAGTTTTCTCACTGCGGGCGCCCGAGACCGGCGCTATTCTGGTGACAGCTCGACCAGCACCATCCTCGCTCCCCCGAGCGCCCACGAAGGAGATTTAATGTCTGAGGCAACGCCTCCCCCCGCCAACCCGTACCAGGCACCCAGCCAGCTGAGCCCGGCCGACGAGAAGCTGTGGGCGACCCTGATCCACATCGGCGGAATCCTCTTCGGCTTCCTGCCCGCCCTGATCGGTTACATCGTGCTCAAGGACCGCGGTCCGTTCATCCGCGCACACGCCGCGACGGCCCTGAACTTCCAGATCACCCTGGCCATCGCCTACCTGGTCGGATCGATTCTCACCGTCATCCTCGTCGGCTTCCTGATCCTGGCCGCCGCCTGGATCCTCAGCATCGTCTTCAGCATCATGGCCGCGATCGCCGCGAACAAGGGCGAGTGGTACACCTACCCGCTGACGATCAAGTTCGTCAGCTGATCGTAAGAACCGGGCCTCACTAGTCGGAAAGCAGTCGGCGCACCACGGCGTCGGCGAGCAGCCGACCGGTGAGGGTCAGTTCGATGTTGCCGCCGATGGCCGCGCGAGCGTCGATGAGCTCGTCGGCGATCAGACCGGCGACCTCTCGGCGGCCGAGCGTCGACAACGTCGCCACCGGGATTCCCTCACGGATGCGCGTGAGCAGCAGCACCCGTTCGGTTTCGCGGGTGGCCTCGTCCAGGGTTTCCCGTCCGGCGGCCGGTGAGTGGCCGGCCAGAATGCGGTCGGCGTACGCCGCCGGATGCTTGACGTTCCACCAACGCACCCCACCCACGTGGCTGTGCGCGCCGGGGCCGATGCCCCACCAGTCGGCGCTGCGCCAGTAGGACAGGTTGTGCCGGGACCGGTGTTCGGTTCCCCGGGACCAGTTGCTGACCTCGTACCATCCGTAACCGGCCTCGGCCAGACGCGCATCCGCGAGTTCGTAGAAGTCGGCCTGCAGGTCTTCGTCGGGCTGGACGAGCTCGCCCCGGCGGATCTGCCTGGCCAGCTTGGTACCGTCCTCGACGATGAGCGAATAGGCGCTGATGTGGTCGGGCTGCTGGCCGATGGCCGCGTCCAGGCTGGCCCGCCAATCCTCGATGGTCTCCCCCGGTGTGCCGTAGATCAGGTCGAGGCTCACGTCCAGGCCCGCCTCGCGCGCCCAGGCCACCACGAGCGGGACCCGTTCGGGATCATGCGTTCTCTCGAGGGTGGCCAGGACCCGCGGTACCGCGGACTGCATGCCGAAGGACACCCGGGTGAAACCGGCCTGCTTGAGCTGGCGGAGATAGGCCAGGTCGACGGAGTCCGGGTTGGCCTCGGTGGTGATCTCGGCGCCCGGCACGATGCCGAAGGTGTCGCGCACGGCATGCAGCATCCGCACCAGATGGTCTGCGGGCAGCAGCGTGGGGGTGCCGCCGCCGAAGAAGACCGTCGCGGCGGGCCGGGCCGGCACACCGGATTCGGCCAGGATGCGGGCGGCGGACTCCACCTCGAGGACCGCCTGGCTGGCGTAGTCGCTCTGCTTCACCCCGCGCAGTTCCGTGGCGGTGTAGGTGTTGAAGTCGCAGTAGCCACAGCGCACCTTGCAGAACGGTACGTGCAGGTAGACCCCGAAGTCGCGGGTCGAGGCGCCGAGCGCGGCCGAAGCCGGGATGAGGCCATCCAGTGGTGCGGGGTCGCCGACCGGGTGCGGTCCAGCCATCCGGTCAGCCTCGTCCGACGGGGTGCAGGGCGCGCAGGTACTTGCGGGTGTAGCGCTCCTGCTGGACGCGCAGGATGGGCCAGGCCAGCGTGTAGTACCAGGTGCTGGGACGCGAGAAGGAGCGGATGGTGAGCCAGACGGAGTCGTCAGCGCGACGGTCGACGATGAAGCATTCCTCGCCGGTCTGCGGGTGGCCGCGCATGGTTCCGTAGGCGAAGCCGATCTTGTCGGCCTCGTCGATAACGTAGACGACGCGCACCGGTGCGGCGACGGTGAACGGGCCGGTGGGGATGGCCAGCTTGGCGGTCATCCCGTTGCTGATGAACGCGGTGCCGTCCTCGGCGAAGGTGGCCTCGTTCACCGGGTGTTCCTGGTTGGGCGCCGGGGTGCCGTTCTCGGTGAAGACGATGCCGGTGTACTGCACGCCGGTGCCGGCGTCGAGGTCGGTGACGTCGATGCCGCTGCCGCGCTGGATGCCCCAGGTCATCAACGCCGTCGTGGCCACCCGGAACCGTTCCTCGCCGCTGCCCAGGCGCACCGTACGCTCCAGCGGGCGGTGGCCCTTGGGCGGGTAGCGCATCAGGTCGGGGGCCAGGGTGCCGCCGATGGCGGCGTAGGTCACGGCGGCGTCGGTGAAGGTCGAGCGGCGCATGATCGTTACTTCTTTTCCTTCTTGGCCGGCTCGTCGCCGGAGAGCGCGGCGATGAAAGCCTCCTGCGGAACCTCGACCCTGCCGACCATCTTCATGCGCTTCTTGCCTTCCTTCTGCTTCTCCAGCAGCTTGCGCTTGCGGGAGATGTCGCCGCCGTAACACTTGGCGAGGACGTCCTTGCGGATGGCGCTGATCGATTCGCGGGCGATGATGCGGGCTCCGATGGCGGCCTGGATGGGCACGTCGAACTGCTGGCGCGGGATGAGCTTCCGGAGCCGTCCGGTCATCAGCACGCCGTAGTCGTAGGCCTTGTCGCGGTGAACGATGGCGCTGAAGGCGTCGACCTGTTCGCCCTGCAGCAGGATGTCGACCTTGACCAGATCGGCCTCCTGCGAGCCGATGGGCTCGTAGTCGAGGGACGCGTAGCCGGCGGTCTTGCTCTTGAGCTGGTCGAAGAAGTCGAACACGATCTCGCCCAACGGCATCGTGTACCGGATCTCGACCCGGTCCTCACCGAGGTACTCCATGCCGAGCAGGGTGCCGCGGCGACCCTGGCAGAGTTCCATGATCACGCCGACGTAGTCCTTGGGCGCGAGGATCGCTGCCTTGACGATGGGTTCCTCGACGACAGCGATCTTGCCGTTGGGGAACTCGCTCGGGTTGGTGACCGTGACGGTCTTCTTGTCGTCGGTGGTGACCTCGTAGATCACGCTGGGCGCGGTGGTGATCAGGTCGAGGTTGAACTCCCGGTCGATGCGCTCGGTGATGATCTCCAGGTGCAGCAGGCCGAGGAAGCCACACCGGAAGCCGAAGCCGAGGGCGACGGAGGTTTCGGGCTCGTAGACCAGCGACGCATCCGAGAGCTTGAGCTTGTCGAGCGCTTCGCGCAGCGCCGGGTAGTCGCTGCCGTCGATCGGGTACAGGCCGGAGAACACCATCGGCTTGGGTTCGGTGTAGCCGGGTAGCGCCTCGGTGGCGGGCTTCATCGCGGTGGTGACGGTGTCGCCGACCTTGGACTGGCGCACGTCCTTCACGCCGGTGATCAGGTAGCCGACCTCTCCGACGCCCAGGCCCTTGCTGGGGGTGGGTTCCGGGCTGGTGACGCCGATCTCGAGGATGTCGTGGGTGGCGCGGGTCGACATCATCTGGATCTTCTCGCGCGGGCTGAGGTGCCCGTCGATCATGCGCACGTAGGTGACGACGCCGCGATAGCTGTCGTAGACGGAGTCGAAGATCATGGCGCGGGCCGGCGCGTTCGCGTCGCCGACGGGGGCGGGGATCAGCGAGGTGGCCCGGTCGAGCAGTTCGGACACGCCGACGCCGGTCTTGCCGGAGACCCGAAGCACGTCGTCGGGGCTGCCGCCGATGAGGCTGGCGAGCTCCTTGGCGTACTTGTCGGGGTCGGCGGCCGGCAGGTCGATCTTGTTGAGCACCGGGATGATGGTGAGGTCGTTCTCGAGCGCCAGGTAGAGGTTGGCCAGGGTCTGGGCTTCGATGCCCTGGGCGGCGTCGACGAGCAGGATGGCGCCCTCGCAGGCCGCCAGGCTGCGGGAGACCTCGTAGGTGAAGTCGACGTGGCCGGGGGTGTCGATCATGTTCAGCGCGTAGGTCTGACCGTCCATCTCCCACGGCATCCGCACCGCCTGGCTCTTGATGGTGATGCCGCGTTCGCGTTCGATGTCCATCCGGTCCAGGTACTGGGCACGCATGGAACGGTCGTCGACGACGCCGGTGATCTGAAGCATCCGGTCGGCCAGCGTGGACTTGCCGTGGTCGATGTGCGCGATGATGCAGAAGTTACGGATGAACGCGGGGGCGGTGGCGGCCGGTTCCAGCGCCTTGAGAGCTCTCGGTGACATGATGGCCCAATTCTCCCATGCCCCGCAGCATCGGTGTGACCTGCCCGGGTGGCAGTCGGTCATCCATTCGACGGATGACGGAACCAGCGGTCCTGATTAGGCTGGGCGCACCATGTCCAGCCTCGCACTCCGCACCTCCCCGCTCCGCCGGGATCCCATGCCGCCCGCCAGCATCGGCGAGGGTCTTCCGCACTCAGCGCTCACCCCGGTGTTCTCCGGCCTGCGGATCGGCCTGCACGTTCTGATCATCGGGCTGACCGGGCTGGTCATCGTGCGGACCCTGTTGGGGGCGGTGCCGAACCCCGTCGCCGTGGTGAGCCTGTCGCTGCTCTTCCTGGCCAGCTATGTCGGCGGCAGCGAGCTGGCCCGGCGGCGGCCGTGGCGATGGGTCGTGCCGGTCTGGATGGCCGTGCTGCTGGTGGAGTGGCTCGCACTGACCCTGCTGGCACCGGATGCCGCCTTCATCGTTTTCCCGCTGTTCTTCCTGCAGCTGCACGTGCTGCCCCTCAGGGCCGGCATCCCCCTGGTCCTGCTCAGCGTGCTGTTGACGATCTGGGCGATGAGCTTCCACGTGGGCCTGAGCCTGGGCGCCACCCTCGGCCCGCTGGTGGGCGCGGGCGTGGCGGTGGCGGTGGGCCTGGGCTACCGGGCACTGCTGCGCGAGGCCGCCGAACGGCAGAACCTGAACGAAGATCTGCTCACCACCCGCACCGAGCTGGCGGCCACCGCACGTGACGCGGGCACCCTCGCCGAGAGGGAACGCCTGGCCAGGGAGATCCACGACACCGTGGCGCAGGGGCTGTCGAGCATCCAGATGCTGTTGCACGCCGTCGAGGGCCGGGTGTCCGATCCGGCGGCCCTGGAGCACCTGCGCCTGGCCAGGGATACCGCGGCAGCCAATCTGCAGGAGACCCGCCGGTTCATCCGGGAGCTCACCCCGCCGGCCCTGGACAGCCAGACCCTGCCGGGCGCACTCGCCAGGCTCGCCTCGTCGGCAGAGCGCACCGCACCGGTCGGCGACCATGCCACCAGGGTCAGCCTGCATGTGACGGGTGACCCGATCGCGCTGCCGATGTCGCTGGAGACGACCCTGCTGCGGATCGCGCAGGGCTCGCTCGCCAACGTCGCCCAACACGCCGGCGCCAACCGCGCGGAGGTCACCCTGAGCTACATGACCGATGAGGTGGCCCTCGACGTCGTCGACGACGGGCGCGGTTTCACCCTCACGGACGCCACGGCTCAGAGTCCGGACTCGTTCGGCCTGGTCGCCATCCGGCAACGTGTCGAAGCGCTCGGCGGCTCCTTCGTCCTGGAGTCCGCACCGGACCTGGGCACCGCGGTCGCGGTGCGATTCCCGATTCGTCAGGCGCTGGCATGATCCGGGTGCTGCTCGCGGACGACCACCCCGTGGTGCGGGCGGGACTGCGCGCCATGCTCGGCGCCGAGCCGGACCTTGAGGTCGAGCTGGAGGCCGGCACGGCGGAGGAAGCCGTGGCCCTGGCCGCCTCCGGCCGGGTCGACGTGGTGCTGATGGACCTGCAGTTCGGTGGTGCGCTGCCCAATACCGACCCACCGGGCACCCCCATGCAGGGCGCGGAGGCCACCCGGTTGGTCCGGTCCCGACCCGGCGCCCCGCACGTGCTGATCCTCACCAATTACGACACGGATGCCGACATCCTCGGTGCCATCGAGGCCGGCGCCAGCGGGTACCTGCTCAAGGACGCGCCGCCCGCCGAACTCGTCGCCGCCGTGCGGGCCGCGGCGGCGGGACAGAGCGCACTCGCTCCGGCCATCGTGACCCGGCTGGCCGATCGGTCGCTCGTTCCGGAGGGCCGGCTCTCCCCCCGCGAGGTCGAGGTGCTTACCCTCGTGGCGGCCGGCCGCTCCAACCGGCAGATCGGTCAGGACCTGTTCCTCAGCGAGGCGACGGTGAAGTCGCACCTTGTGCACATCTTCGGCAAGCTCGGCGTCGGGTCGCGGACCTCCGCCGTCGCCAGCGCCCGCGCGTCGGGCACCCTGCGGGGCGCCTGATGCCCACCGCCGGTTACCGGGTCCCCGTCGTGCTCGTGCACGGGATCCGCACCTCGGCCAGCATGTGGCGGCACCAGCTGGAGTGGCTGGCGGCGGCGGGACATCCGGTTGTCGCCGTGGACCTGCCCGGCCACGGCTCGCGCCTGGGCGAGCCGTTCACCCTCGACGGTGCGCTCGGTGCCATCGATGGGGCGGTGGACGCCGTCGAGGGGCCGGTGCTGCTCGTCGGACTGTCGCTCGGCGGCTACTACGCCATCGCCTACGCGGCCAGGAACCCGGACCGGGTGCTCGGCCTGGTGGCCGCCGGGTCGTCGTTCGAACCGGGCGGGCCGGGACTGGCCGCCTATCGCTGGCTCGCCCGGATCATCCACAGGTTCCCGGACCGCGGTCTCTGGCTGCACACCTTCCTGGTCCGGCGGATGCTCCCGCCGGCCGGGGTGCGGGATGTGCTCGCCGGCGGCGTAGGCCTGGACGTCATGGACGCGGGCCTCGCGGCGACGGGGCGGTTGTCGCCGCTAGCCGATCTCAGGGCGTTCCCCGGACCGGTCTGGCTGGTCAACGGCGCGTACGATCACTTCCGCCTGCACCAACGACGGTTCCTCGCGGCGGCGCAGCGAGGCACCCTCGTGACGGTTCCCGGGGCCGGCCACCTGGTCAGCCTGCATCGGCCGCACCGGTTTGATACTGTGCTCAGGCGCATCATCACTGAGATCGAGGCCGATCTCGATCAGAGCTCCCCCGATTCGGTCAGCCAGCCGGGCAGATAACTGGTATCGTTGCCTGTTGGCTTGCGTGTTGGGTCCCACCCCACACGATTTTCGCCGCACGGTGCCCTCTATCGCCGGGCGGCCCATCCGAACAAGAACCTAACGAAAGCGTATAAAACGTGGCAAACATCAAGTCGCAGATCAAGCGGATCCTCACGAACAAGAAGTCGCAGGAGCGCAACAAGGCGGTCAAGAGCGAGTTCAAGACCGCCATCCGGGCCACGCGCCTCGCCGTCACCGCTGGTGACAAGGACAAGGCTGTCGCCAGCCTCGCCGTTGCTTCCAAGAAGCTCGACAAGGCCGTCAGCAAGGGCGTCATCCACCAGAACCAGGCAGCGAACAAGAAGTCCGCTATCGCCAAGGCTGTCAACGCGCTCTAAGCAGCACCGCTCTTCAGCAGTTCAGAAGTACAGACACACCCCCGCCCTCCTGGGCGGGGGTTTTCTGTGTTGCCGCCGGATCCGGCCGGCCCTTTCCGAGGTGCCCGGCCGACGCTATGGTGGCGTCGTGACAAGCGAGCAGACCGGCCCGGTGAAACCGTCCGCCTGGCGCCATCAGGCCCGGTTCCTCGGCGGCGCGTTCGCCGTGGCAGCCGCCGTCATCGCCGTCGGCCTCTGGTCGGCCCCCGCAGTCACCGCATACGAGGGCCTGAACCCCTGGGTGTTCGCGGGGCTGCTCGGTTTCATCCTCGTGTTGACCGGGGCCTGCGTCCTGTTCGCGGCCTCGCTGCCCACCGCGCCCCCCAACACGGCACCGTCCACCGCCGCACTGTCCATCACCGCACCGTCCATCACTGCGCCCGCCGCAACGCCGCCGGCCACCGAAGCTGCCGCGCAGCCGGCAGCTCAGCCTGCAGCGCACCCGGCAGCACACACGGCAGCCCCTCGGCGGGGGCTGACCATCCTCGGGTCGGTGTTCGGCGTCGTCGGCCTCGCGCTGGCCGCTCTCGCGGTGGTGCTCACGGTACTGTTGCCGATGCCCACCCAGCGGATCATGGTGCAGTTCACCGACCTGTATGGCAGGGTCCAGCTGGAATACTGCCCGTCCCTGCCGGCGTCGTTCGCCGCGACGGCATCGCGGGCCGATCTGGCCGGCTCCTCAACCATTTTGCCGGTGAAGGTGAGCGGGGATATCTGCGGCGACCCCGAGTTCACCGACGGGGTGTGGATCTACCTGAACCGCTCCTCGGTCACGGTGTCCGGCCAGCCTTGAGTCGGCCTCGGCCGCCCGGTCCGTGACCGGCCGCCCTCATTCGCCGCGTTTGGCGATGACCGTGACGAGCCGCTCGAGCGCGAAGATCGGGTCTCTGCCGGCGCCCTTCACGGCCGCGTCGGTCTCGGCGAGCATCACGATGCACCGGGCCAGACCGTCATCGCTCCAGCCGCGCATATCGCGTTGGGCGCGCTCCACCTGCCAGGGGGCCAGGCTGTAGGTGGCCGCCAGCTGGGCGGACCCGCCGCGCACGCCGAACAGCTTCGCCATGGTGCGGATCTTACTGGCGAACGCGGCGACGATCGGGACCGGGTCGGCTCCTGACGACAGCGCGTGCCGCAGGGTGACGAGTGCCTCGCCGAGACGCCCGGCGATGGCGGAATCGGCGACCTTGAACGCGTTGGTCTCGACTCGGCCGCCGTAATAGCGGTCCACCGTGGTCTCGGTGACCTCGGCTCCGGTGTCGGCGATGAGCTGCTGGCAGGCGGCGGAGAGCTCGGCCAGGTCGTCGGAGAACGCGGCCACCAGCGACCGCAATGCGCTCGGGGTGACTCTTTTGCCCGCCGAGCGGAATTCGGCGGTGGCGAAGTCGTGCTTGTCCGAATCCTTCTTGAGCTCGGCGCAGACCACTTCCACGGCGCCGCCCACGCCGCTGCGGATGGTGTCCAGGAGCTTCTTGCCGCGCACGCCGCCGCCGTGGCGCAGCACGACGTAGGTGTCGTCTGCGGGGTTCTGCAGGTAATCGATGGCCTCGGTGAGGAAGGTGTCGCTGCACTTCTCGACGTTGCTCACGCGGATCAGCCGCGGCTCGCCGAACAGCGAGGGGCTGGCCAGGGTGAGCAGCTCACCGGGCGCGTAGCTGTCGGCCTGGATGTCGCTGACCTCGAGGCTGGGGTCCTCCAGCTTGAGGAAGTCCCGCAGCGACCGGATGGCGCGTTCGGCGAGGAAGGTCTCGGTACCAGAGACGAGCACGACGGGCGCCGGGCGCACCTGATGCCAGGCGAGCTGCGGGATCTTCGCCGCGCCGGCCTTGGCGGCCGGTTTGCCGGTTCGTGCCTGTGCGGTTGTTCGTGCGGCCACGCGGCTCCCTTCGCTACCAACCCAGCCTAACCGGCACCTGTGACCTTCTCCGTCCAGACCACGAGTCCCCGGCGGGCCGTCGGGGCACCGGTGCCGGGCGCGACCACCACCATCCCGTCCCGGTCGGTGCGCAGCACGGTGGTTCCCGCCGCGCCGAGGATGTCGAGCACCGACCTGGTGGGGTGTCCGTAGCCGTTGTCCGCACCGACCGATACGACTCCGATGCTCGCCTCGATCTCGGCGTAGAGGGCGGCACTCTGGTCGCGAGAACCGTGATGGGCGACCTTGACCACGTCGACGGCACCGATCTGACCGGCGGCCATAAGCCCCTTTTGCGCCTCTTCGTCGAGGTCGCCGAGGAAAAGCGACCGGATGCCGCCGCCGTCGAACGCCATGCTGACGCTACCGGGGTTCCCGGTCTGCATGAGGGTCGAGCCGCGGATCGGCCACAGGATCTCCCAGGTCAGTGCGCCGAGGGCGCCGGTGTCGCCGCGGGCGGTTTCGCGCACGTCGGCCCCGCCGGCAGCGAGCCGGTCGAGCAGCGCCGCATCCTGGCTGGTCTCCGGCCGGCCCACCAGTGCGGTGTCCACCCGGCCGATCACCGCGGCCAGACCGCCGATGTGGTCCAGGTCGTAGTGGGTGAGGACCAGAAGATCGACCCTGTCGATGCCGAGGGTGTCCAGGCAGTCGGCCAGCAGCGCCGGGTCCGGGCCCACGTCGACGAGCGCGACCGACGCACCGTCACGCACGAGCACGGCATCGCCCTGGCCGATGTCGCAGGCGGCGATCTGCCAGGCCGTGGGGAAGACTGCGGCCCGGCCCGCCTCGTAGCCGACCGCGCCTCCGATCGCCCACCCGGCGACCACGCAGACCAAGGTCCCGCTCACGGTCCGCACCAGCACTGTCACCCGGCCGGAGCCTCGGGCGGCAAGCACAGTCAGCACGGCGACGGTACAGGCCACGATGAGGACCACTCCGAACGGTCCACCCGGCCAGGGCAGGCTGTTGGCAGGCATACCGGCGGTCGTGGTCGCGACAGCGGCGATCCAGGTGGCCGGCAGCCAGGCCAGCCACACCAGCGGGGTCGCGAGAACGGGTGCCCACGGCAGGAGCAGACAGGCGACCAGGCCGGCAACGGTGGCCACCGGCGCGGCGGGGGCTGCGAGCAGGTTCGCCGGCACCCCGTACACCGGGAGCGTCGGACTGAGCATGACCAGCACCGGCTGGCAGGCCAGCTGAGCGGCGATCGGGATCGAGAGTACCGCGGCGACGGGTGTGGGAAGCCAGCGTCTGAGCCGACGGCTGAGCGGCCCCGCCAACACCAGCAGCCCGAGGGTGGCCAGCACCGACAGCGCGAAGCCGTAATTGCGGGCCAGCCAGGGATCGAAGATCAGCAGACACAGCGAGGCCATGGCCAGGGCAGGGAGCCCCCGCCCTGGCCGACCGAGCGAACCTGAGAGCAGAACGATGGTCGCCATGGTCGCGGCCCTCACCACGCTCGGTTCCGGAGTGACGAGCACCACGAAGCCGGCCAGCACGACCAGCCCGCAGACCAGCCGCCACCCCCGGCCGAGGCCCAGCGCGGCTGCTGCCACCAGGACGATGGCGAGCACAATGGCGCAATTGGCTCCGGACACCGCGGTGAGGTGGCTGAGCGAGCTCGTCTTCATGTCCTGGTCGAGGCTGTCATCCACCGCCGTGGTGTCGCCGATCGCCAACCCGGGCAGCAGGCCCGCTCCATCACCGGGCAGCTCGGCGGACGCTGTCGCGAACCCCTCGCGAACGGCGTTCGCCCAGGCCAGCCACCACGGCGCGGGGTGAACCGGTTCCGGTGGGGCTCGCCCGAAGATCAGGACGGCGGCCGCGTCACCCGGCTCCGTTGCGCCGAGAGTGCCCGTCATCCGGATCCCCTCGCCGATGGCGGGGGTCTCAGCGGATGCCGGGGCGAATACGACGACGGGCACCGAGAGGCCGGTCCCGGCTGGGGAAGCCTCCCCCGTGCTCGCCTGACCGGGTGGCTCGCCGATGGTGGTGAGCGTGGCCCGGAACCGCATCTGCGCCCCACCCCCGATGGCCGACCGACTGCTCTGCGCCGGCGCCGACCAGACCGTGAGAACCACGGAGGCCTCGCCGTGTTCGGCTGCGACAGCGCGAACGGATTCGGGCAACCGCACCGGCGCCTGCACCGCGACGGACAGCCCGGCCAATGCGGCCGCAACGCAGCACACGGCCACGGTAGCCAGTACCGGGCGGACGCGCTGCACCAGGAAGCCCGCGCCACGTGCTCGCGACCCGGTCACGAGTGCACCGACGGTCAGCAGGACGGCGGCGGCCGCAGCCAGGCCGGCCACGAGGGCTGCATCCGTCGTCGTCGCCACCAGCAGCCCGGCCGACAACCAACATGCCGCGGCCGGCAGCACCAGCCGCAGGTCCACGCTGTTCCGGCTTCGGGTCATGCCGTCCTGGTTCATACGGTGATCAGGTCCGTGAGCGCGGCGAAGGTCTTCTCGCCGATCCCGGTCACGTTGCGCAGATCGTCGATGCTCGCGAATCTGCCCTCCGCCGCGCGGTAGTCGAGGATGCGCTGGGCCATCACCGGGCCGATCCGAGGCAGCGTGTCGAGGTCCTCCAACGTGGCCGTGTTGAGGTTGACCTTCGCCGCTGCACCCCCGTTCGCGGCGCCGGGTGCGCCGCCGGGCGTCCCGGCGCCTCCGGCCTGCGCCCCGGCAGGCGGACCGGGCACGACCTCGCCGTGCGCCGGAACGTAGAGCTGCTCGCCGTCGGCGACGAGTCTAGCCAGATTGAGGCCGGCCTCGTCTGCGGTGGGGAGCAGACCGCCAGCGGCGGCGACCACGTCGATGACCCTGGCACCCTCGTGCACTTCGAACAGGCCGGGATGCGCGACGGCACCCAGCACGTGCACAAACACTCCGGGTGCTTCCGCTTCGCCGGTCGGCGCACCGGTGCCGCGCGGGTCGGCCTGCGCTTCCGGGGTCGCGCCGGTGGGTGGATCCGCTGTCTGGCTCGCACTCGCGTCGTCCACCAGCGGGTCCGCGCCCGGATTCGCCGGCACCGCAACGCTGTGGCTGACCTGCCCGATGGCGGTCACGGTCACGCTGATGCCCAGCGCCGCGAGCAACAGGACGATGGCCGCGCCCACCCCGACGCGTATGCGGGTGCGACCGGGGCCGGCCGACAGGGCCCCTGGCTCCCCAGAGCGCGTGCGGGATGACGGCGTCAAACTGGCGAACGGGTCAAAATCCATGCGGACAGGCTAAACAGCGCCGCCACTCGCACCGGTTCCGTGAGGGGATCTGTGTCGGGGCGACTACCGGCCAGCCTGTGGAGGAACCCCCCGCGGGGCGCCGGGGTCTTAGAGCCGGTCCACGTTAGTGGTGGTTACAGCGCTCCGCCCCGCGCACCGGCCCCTGAGGGGAACCTGTGCGCGGGGCGGAGCCGGGCCCGACTGTGGAGGCGGGGCGTGCGGCCTAAGCGGCGGGCTTGGTGACGATGCTCACCATCCGGGGCGCCCGCACGATCACCTTGATGATCTCGCGGTCGCCGATCGAACGGATCGTGGCTGCCGACGCACGGGCGAGGGCCTCGAGATCGTCGCTGCTGATCTTCGGGGAAACCTCGAGGCGGTCGCGCACCTTGCCGTCGACCTGCACCACCGCGGTCACCGACTCGGCGACCAGGAGGCTGCGGTCGGGCTTCCGCCACAGGGCTAGCGCGACGCACGGTTCGTAGCCGAGCCGCTCCCACATGTCTTCGGCCGTGTACGGGGAGAACAGGTTCAACGCCATCGCGGTGACCTCGGCGGCTTCGCGCACGGCGGCATCGGCCGGTCCGGCACCGGTATCGATCACCTTGCGGGTCGCGTTGACGAGCTCCATCATTCGCGCCACGACGACGTTGAATTTGAACGACTCGATCAGCGAAGGGGCGTCGGCCAGGAACCGGTGGGTGACGCGGCGGAGGGCAACGTCCCCGGTCTTCCACTCCACATCCGGGGCGCTGGTGACGTCGCGCGCGACGCGCCAGGCACGGGCCAGGAACTTCGCCGAACCGACCGGGGACACGTCGGCCCAGTCAATGTCGTCTTCGGGCGGGCCGGCGAACGCCATGGTCAACCGGACGGCGTCGACGCCGTACTTGTCGACCTCCTCGGTGAAGTAGACCAGGTTGCCCTTGCTCTTGGACATCTTCGCACCGTCGAGGATGACCATGCCCTGGTTCAGCAGAGCCGTGAACGGTTCGGTGAAGGTGACGTAGCCGAGGTCGAAGAGCACCTTGGTGATGAAGCGGGCGTAGAGCAGATGCAGGATGGCGTGCTCGACACCTCCGACGTACTGGTCGACGGGGGCCCACTTGTCGGCTTCCTTCGGGTCGAACGCCTTGGTGTCGTCGGTGGGGTTGAGGAAGCGCAGGAAGTACCAGGAGCTGTCCACGAAGGTGTCCATGGTGTCGGCGTCGCGCTTGGCCGGGGTGCCGTCGATGGGGTTGACGACGTTCACCCAGTCCGCGGCACCGCCGAGCGGGGAGGTGCCCTTGGGCTTGAGGTCGAGGCCGTCAGTGGGCGGCAGCAACACCGGCAGCTGGTCCTCAGGAACCGGGATCTCGGTGCCGTCTTCGCCGTGAATGATCGGGATCGGGGTTCCCCAGTAGCGCTGACGGGAGATCAGCCAGTCGCGCAGGCGGTAGTTCTTGGCCGCCCGCCCGGTGCCGTCGGCGACGAGCTTGTCGATCATCCGCTTGATGGCGTTGGCCTTGGTGAGGCCGTTGAGGGCCCCGGAGTTGACCAGGCGGCCGTCGCCGGTGAGCGCGACGCCGGTCTGGGCGGGGTCGAGGGCGTCGGAGTCGAGGGACGGCAGTTCTTCGGAGCCGTCCAGCATCCCCGGGGTGATCACCGGGATGACACCGGTGACCGGCGCCGTGGTGTCGACGACGACGCGTACCGGAAGGTCGAAGCGCAGGGCGAAGTCGAGGTCGCGCTGGTCGTGGGCCGGAACCGACATCACGGCGCCGTGACCGTAGTCGGCCAACACATAGTCCGCGGCCCAGATCGGCAGGCGCTCACCGTTGGCGGGGTTGATCGCGTACCGTTCGAGGAAGACGCCGGTCTTCTCCCGGTCGGTGGCCTGGCGTTCGATCTCGGTGCTGTTCTGCACCTGCACCAGGTACGCCGCGAAGCGCTCGCGCACCTCGGGTGAGGCGTCGGCGACGAGGTCGGCAGCCAGGTCGGCGTCGGGGGCGACGACCATGAACGTGGCACCGAAGAGGGTGTCCGGGCGGGTCGTGAAGACGCTGACCGGCTCCGCGCGACCTTCGATGGTGAAGTCGACGTCGGCGCCGATGGAGCGGCCGATCCAGTTGCGCTGCATGTTCAGGACCTTGGCCGGCCAGGTGCCCTCGAGCTGGTTGAGGTCATCGAGCAAGCGGTCGGCGTAGTCGGTGATCTTGAAGTACCACTGGGTGAGCTTCTTCTTCACCACGACGGCGCCGCTGCGTTCGCTGGTGCCGTCGGCGAGCACCTGCTCGTTGGCGAGCACGGTCTGGTCGATCGGGTCCCAGTTGACCCAGCTGTCCTTGCGGTAGGCCAGGCCCTTCTTGTACAGCTGCAGGAACAGCCACTGGTTCCACTTGTAGTACTCGGGGTCGCTGGTGTGCAGCTCGCGGGACCAGTCGAAGGATGCCGCGTAGAGCTTCATGCTCTTCTTCTGCTGCGCGATGTTGTCGTAGGTCCAGCCGCGCGGGTCGATGCCGCGCTTGATGGCGGCGTTCTCGGCGGGCAGGCCGAAGGAGTCCCAGCCGATCGGGTGCAGCACGTTGAAACCCTGCTGGCGCCAGTAGCGGGCGACGATGTCGCCGAGCGCGTACACCTCGGCGTGGCCCATGTGCAGGTCGCCGGACGGGTACGGGAACATGTCCAGCACGTACTTGCGCGGCCGGGTGTCGTCGGGGTCGCTGGTGCGGAACGGCTCCAGCTCGTCCCAGATCGGCGCCCACTTCGCCTGGATGGCGGCGAAGTCGTAACCGTCTTCGTCCTCGGGGCCGTTGGACATGGTGTCGTGCTCGTGTGCCACGTGACTCTCATTCATTGTGGTGAGGTGGCGTTCTGCACAGCGGGTCTGTACCCCGTTGGCGACGCCCAAGCTCCTAGGTTACTAAACCCTGACCATCCGCCGGGTCCGGCGCCGCGGCGGACGCCAGGATCGCGCCGATCAGGGCCCTGGCCTTGATCCGGGTCTCCTCGATCTCCTCGGCGGGCACCGAGAGCGCCGTGATGCCTCCCCCGGTTCCGATCGAGGCGCCCGCCGGGCCGAGCACGATGCTGCGGATGACCATGGCCAGATCGACGGCGCCGTCGTTGCCGAGGTAGCCGAAGGCCCCCGCGTAGATGCCACGGTCGCCACCTTCGAGCGCGGCGAGGATGCTCATGGCGCTGGCCTTGGGCGCCCCGGTCATCGACCCGGCCGGGAAGGTGGCTTCGATGGCGTCGACCGCGGTCATCCCCGGCGCCAGCTGGGCGACGACGGTGCTGACCAACTGGTGCACGTGCGGGTAGCTCTCGACCTGCAGCAACGACGTCACCGCGACCGTACCGAGGGCGGCCACCCGGCCGAGGTCGTTGCGCATCAGGTCGACGATCATCAGGTTCTCGGCGCGCTCCTTGTCGCTGGCGAGCAGTTCGGTGGCGAGCATCCGGTCGGTGACCGGATCGGGAGATCGAGGCCTGGTGCCCTTGATGGGACGCGTTTGCACCCGACCCCGTGGTGTCACGGAGAGGAATTCCTCCGGAGAGGCACTCAACAGCGCATGCGAGCCGAACCTGAGTAGGCCGCCGTGGTGACTCGGACTGCCCGCGCGCAGCTGCCGGTACACCGTGACGGGGTCGAAGCTGCCGGCGATGGTGACCTCGTTGGTGAGGCAGAGCTGATAGGCGTCGCCGGCTTCGATGCGATCCTGGCAGGCCTCGATCAGGCGCGCGTACTCGCCGGCGTCGTGCCGCCAACGCACGTCGACGGCCGTGGCGGATGCCAGATGCAGCAGCGGTCGCGCCGGCGTGTCCTGCGGAGCGGAGTCGGGCAGCCGGCTGCTGACGTCCCGAGAGCTGAGGTTCCGAGAGCTGAGGTCCCGAGAGATGTGCAGTGCCCACTCCTCGATGGCGGCAGGGGAGAGGTCGGGTCCGCTGCTCGCGAGCAGGGTGACCGTGCGGGCGGCGTGGTCGAAGGCGATGACACGGTCGACGTAGAGCAGCGCGGCATCGGGAGCATCGCCGGCCTGCTCCCCCGCCCGGAGACCGGCGGCGGTCGCCGCCAGACCGTAGCCGAACCAGCCCATCCAGCCGAGCCGGAAACCGACCTCGTCCGGAGAGGTCCCGTCCGCCGACGTCGCGCGCACTGTGTTCAGGTCGGCACGCAGGAAGTCGAAGATGGTGCCGGCCGTCGTACGGGCCTCAGTGGCGGCGTCGAGCGGCCGGGAACACGTTACCGTTCCGGTCCGGGCCGAGGCGGTGACGAAACGAGAGCCGTCGTGGGCGCCCGCCAGATAGCTCACACCTGCCGTCGCGCCGGTTCCGGCGTCCAGCCAGACGGCATGGCTGGCCTCGCGGTGCAATAGATCGAAGGCCGCGGCCGGGTCGATCCAGTGCGGGAGCCGACGGGAGAACACCGGGTCGGGCAGCATCGGGGCCGGGCGTTGGGTGACGTCCGGTTGCGGGAGGCTGGGTGTCGACGGCATCCTCTCAGCCTAGAGCCGCGGAGATGACTCCCGGAGGGGCAGGCCTGTCCTCGTGGCCCTGTCTACAGCTCGTGGGCGATGAGCGCGATGACGAGGCCCCAGCAGGCACCGGTCAGCAGAGCCAAGGCGATCCTGATGGTACGCGGCCTGAGCCACGGGATAAGTGCGAGAGCCAGGGTCATGGCCACGGCGGCAGCGATGCAGGCGGTGATCGCCGTGCCGGTGTCTGCGGGGTACGGTCCCTGCCAGCTGCTGCACCCGCCCCATGGGCACCAGCTGAGTCTGGCGATAGCGAGCGCGGGCAGGCTGACCACGAAAACCAGGGGCATCGCCCAGAGCAGGTGCAGGGCGCTTCGGCGCTGGATCACGATGCGGCGGCGGTGCGCACCATCCTGACGGTTTCGCCAGGGTGGGGGCCGCGCATCCTTGTTGCCATGGTCCATGGTCGTGCACGCATTCTGCAGGGTCCAGCACCCAGTTCAGGGGATGACTGATCCCCAGCCACGCCCGCACGCACGGGCGCACACCACCCGCGCAGGCACACGCTTTAGGCTGGCGAGGTGAACGACGTACTCAACTGGATCCTGGACGCCGTGAGCTCCGTCGACCCCGTCGTGCGCACCCTGCTGGCGGGCGTGGGCATGCTCCTGGAGACGTCGGTGCTGATCGGATTGGTCGTCCCTGGCGACACCATCGTGATCGTGGCGAGCACGGCCGTGGAGGGACCCGTCGAATACGTCGGCTTGGTGCTGGCGGTCATCCTGGGCGCACTGGCCGGTGAGAGCATCGGTTTTTATCTGGGGCGCCGATTCGGCCCGTGGATCCGGCTCAGCTGGCTCGGCCGGCGCATCGGTGAGAAGAACTGGGCGGCCGCGGAGCGCTACCTGGCACGGCGCGGCGGGATCGCCGTATTCCTCTCGCGGTTCCTGCCGGTGCTGCACTCGGTCATCCCGCTCACCGTGGGCATGAGCACCATGCGGTACCGCACCTTCCTGACCTGGACGGTGCCCGCCTGTGTGCTCTGGACCGTGGCCTACGTGAGCGTCGGCGCCGCGGCGGCCGAGGGATACCGCAGCATTTCAGACCAGCTGCACTTCGCGGGGTACCTGTTCGTCGGCGCGATCGCTGCCTTCGGCGTGGTTGTGGTCCTCGTCAAGCGCTGGCTGAAGCGCCGGGAGGCCAGATTCATGGAACGAGAGCTTCCCCCGGAGTAGGGTCCAGCTTCAGGCCGGATCCGGCCGTGAGAGTGTAGGTGCTCGTGATCAGCCCGACCGGAACCGGGGTGTGCGAGATGAGCAACACGGCCCGGCCGGCGCCGGCCGCCGCCGACAGGATGTCCCGCACGAGAGTGTCGCCGAGTCCGGTGTCTACGTTGGCCGTGGGCTCATCGACGATGAGGACCGGGAAGTCGGCCAGCAGCGCCCTGGCCAGGGCTATCCGCTGGGCCTGGCCGCCGGAGACGAGGGCCCCGCGCTCGCCCACCCGGGCATCCAGGCCGCCGCGCCGGCGAACCCAGTCGGCGAGCCCGACCCGGGCGAGCACGTCGAGAAGGTCATCGTCGGTGGCGGTGTCCCGCGCGAAGAGCAGGTTCTGCCGTACGGTGTCGTCGAACAGCCACGGTCGTTGCTCGCACAGTCCCACGATCCGCCGCACCTCGGCCGGAGCCAGGTCTCTGGCTTCGACGCCGTTGACCCTGTATGACCCTGTGTAGTCGAGGAAACGCACCAAGGTCTGCGCGAGGGTGGTCTTGCCCGCTCCACTGGCCCCCGCCAGGTGGACGCGGTCGCCGGCGTTCAGCCGTAGCGTCACCCCGGCCAGCGCGGGATGATCTGTTCCCGGCCAGCTGGCTCCCAGCGCCGTGAGCTCAATGAGCGGGTTGCCGGTCTGAGGAACGACGGCGGTCGGCTCTGATGCCTCTCGCAGGGCGACATCCGACGGGATTTCGGCTGGAATCGTCTCGGGCACCGCCGTCGCCACCCGCTCGGCACTGGAGCGGACCTGGCGCCAGGCACTGATGGCCGGGGGGATCATGGCGAAGACCTCGAACACTGCCATGGGAATCAGCACGACCACGGCGAGGGCGGGGCCGGACACACCGCCGGAGCCCAGGGCCGGGATTGCCGCAATGAGTGCGAGTACGGTCGCGGCGCCGGCGCACAGTGAGATCACGGCGGCCTGCACTCCGGCTCCCGTTGAGCTGCGGAGCGACGCCGTCCGCAGCCTGTTCTCCACCGCTGCGAGTTCGGTCAGTCGGGTCTCGAGGGCGCCGAAGGCCGTGAGCACGTCGAGGTTCTCGACGACCTCGAGCACCTCGTCGGCCAGGGCACCTCGAAGCGGTGCCAGGTCGCGCTCGGAGCGGGCCGACAGCGCCGCTGTCGCGAGGGTGCCGACGATGCCGGCCACGATCAGGCACACCATCAGGGTGAGCCCCGCCGACGGCAGCACCCACCAGACCCCGACGACGCTGAGAACGGCCACCAGGCCAGAGGTCGCCAGGGGCTGCACTACCCGCAGCGGCAGGTCCTGCAGGTCGTCGACATCGCGCACCAGCCGGGTCAGTAGGTCGCCCCTCCTGGTGCCGGCGAGTCCGGCGGGGGCCAGGGGCAGCAGACGGGCGAAGATGCCCAGCCGCAGTTCTCCGAGCTGGCGGAACGCCGCATCGTGGCTGAGCAGTCGCTCCAGATAGCGGAGCGCCGCGCGGGACAGGGCGAACGCGCGTACACCGACGACGGCCAGGCCGAGGAACAGGATCGGCGGCATTTCGGCGGCGCGGGTGATGAGCCACGCCGAGCAGGCCAGGAGCGCCACCGCACTGGCGGCGCTGCCCACCCCGGCCGCGAGGCCGGGCAGGCTGCGGCGTGCCGGCGGTTGGGCGAGTCTGAGCACGGACCGGGTCGCCGTGGACACACCCAGCGCGAAGGGAGAACGTCGATCAGACATGGGCGACCTCGTTCAGGTGGACGACGTGGTCGGCGGCGGACACGAAGGCCGGGCGATGACTCACGACGATGACGATGCGGCCCTGGCCGGCCAACCGGCGCAGTCCCTCGATGAGGGCCTGCTCGGCGGTCGTGTCGAGAGCCGAACTCGGCTCGTCGAGCACGAGGACCGGACAGTCCAGGGAGATGCACCGGTAGATGGCCCTCGCGGCGGCGACCCGCTGGGATTGACCGCCGGACAGTCCGGCCCCGTTGACACCCAGGCGCAGTGCGGGATCCAGATCGCCGGCGCCCGCCCACCGCAGCGCGGTGGTGACCAGGGCATCGTCGGTGACGTCTGCGCCGAGGGCGACGTTGCTCGAGATACTGCCGGAAAATAGGCCGGCGCGTTGCCCGGACCAGGCGAGCCAATGCCGGCTGTCGTCGGGGAGCACGGCCTTGGCGCCGAGGAACAGCCGGCCGTCGTACGGAATGAAGCCCTGAAGGGCACCGATGAGGGTGGACTTGCCCACGCCGCTCGGGCCGCTGAGCACACTGAGCTGCCCGGCGGCGAAGTCAGCGCGGAGACTGTCGATAATCGTGGCGTCGCCGCGGCGGATGGTCACCGCGTCGAAGCGGAGGGTGTCGACGCTGTCGACGTCGTGGGGCGTTGCGGGAACAGTCGCGCCGGCCGTCCCTTCCGAACCGACCCGGGGCATACGGTCCGGGAGGTCGTCGTCTTCCAGAATGGCGAAGACTTCTTCGGCCGCGGCGAGGCCGTCGGCCGCGGCGTGGAACTGTGCGCCGACCTGTCGCACCGGCAGGAAGGCTTCCGGCGCCAGCAGCAGCACGAACAGGCCCACACCCAGCAGCAACGACCCGTCGACGAGCCGCAGTCCGATGGACACGGCGATCAGGGCCACCGAGAGGCTGCCGGCGAGCTCCAGCGCGAATCCGCTGAGGAACGAGACCCGCAACACCTTCATGGTGCGGCCCCGGTACTCGTCGGTGAGGTTGCCCAGGCGGGCGGCTTGGCGGCGGTCCCGACCGAAGATCTTCAGGGTGGCCAGACCGCCGACCACATCGAGGAAACCCGCCGACAGCCGTTGCAGGGCATCCCATTGCTGACGTTGCACGACCTGGGTGGCCTGGCCGATCAGGATCATGAACACGGGGATGAGCGGGAGAACGATGATCACCGTGATGCCGCTGGCCGGGTCCTGCCAGAGCATCACCAGCACCAGGATCGGCGTGGCGATGGCCGTCAACAGCAGTTGGGGCAGGTACCTCGCGAAGTAGTTGTCGAGTGCGTCCAATCCGCTCGTGACCACTGTCGCAACCCTGGCGGATTGCTGGCCGGCCAGCCAGTCCGGTCCTCGCTCAGCCAGCCGGCGAAGAACCGCGGTGCGCAGCTGACTCTTCACGGCTGCGGCCCCCCGGCTGGCGGCGACCTCGAGAAGCCACACCAGTGTGGCGCGCAGGATGACCACGGCGGCCAGCGCGGAGACGGTGCTGCTGAGTGACTCCAGCGACTCGCCGCTGACCGCGAGCGTGATGCTCTGGCTCAGGAACCAGGCGAACGCGACGATGGTGAGGGTCTGGGCCAGGCCCAGAACCGCACCGACGAGGAGGAACCACCGGGCTGCGGAGGCATGGGTGAGAAGCCGAGGATCGAGGGGACGCATCCGTTTTAGTGTACGGCGGCTTCGATGTGCGACCGGCTGATCCGCTTGCGGAACACCCAGTAGGTCCACCCCTGGTAGCCCAGGATCACGGGGGCCGCGATCAGCGCGGTCCAGCTCATCACCTGCAGCGTGTACGGCGTGGACGAAGCGTTCTCGATGGTCAGGCTGTTGGCCACATCGTTGCTGGCCGGCATCACATCAGGGAACAGCGACGCGAACAGGGTCAGCACGGCGAAACCGATGGTGACGGCCATGAGGCCGAACGCGGTGCGCTCGTTGCCGCGCAGGTTGGCCAGGTAGGCGGTGATCAGGGCCACGGCCGCGACGGCGGCGAGGATGCCGGAGGCGAGGGTGCCGTAGGCGAGCGTTGTCCAGACCAGGAAGGTCGCTGCCACGACGATGGTGACCAGCCCCGACTTGATCGCAAGGGCGCGGGCCCGCACCCGGATGTCGCCCTCGGTCTTGGTGGAGACGAAGATCACGCCGTGCGTGAAGAAGAGCAGCAGCGTGGTGAGGCCCGCGAGCAACGCGTAGGGGTTCAGCAGATCGAAGAAGCTGCCGATGTAGTTGAAGTTCTCATCCAGCGGCACGCCGCGGACGACGTTGCCGAAGGCCACACCCCAGAGCAGGGCGGGCACGGCCGAACCGACCACGATCATGGTGTCGAAAGACTTCTTCCACTTCAGCTCGGGCCGCTGATGCCGGTACTCGAACGACACGCCCCGTGCGATCAGGGCCAGCAGGATGAGCAGCAACGCCAGGTAGAAGCCGCTGAACATCGTGGCGTACCACTCGGGGAACGCGGCGAACAGCGAGGCGCCGGCCACGATGACCCAGGTCTCGTTGAGGTCCCAGACCGGGCCGATGGTGTTGATCAGGACCCGGCGGTCGGTGTCGTCCTTGCCGAGGAACGGCAGGGACATGCCCACCCCGAAGTCGAACCCGTCGAGGACGAAGTAGCCGATGAACATCGCGGCGATGATCCAGAACCACAGGATATTGAGTTCCATGGTGAGCTCCTAGTAGACCGTGGTCGTGTGCTTGATTTCGCCGGACACCGGGTCCGGCGCCGGAGCGTCGTCCGGCCCTTTCTGGACCGCCTTGAGGATCAGGCGGAATTCCACCACGGCGAGGGCGCCGTAGAGCAGGGTGAAGGCGATCAGAGAGATGAGGATCTCGAGCCCGCTGACGTTCGGCGAGACACCGTCTGCGGTTTTGAGGAGGCCGAAGACCAGCCACGGTTGTCGGCCCATCTCGGTGAAGACCCAGCCCACACTCATGGCCAGCAACGACATCGGGAAGGACCAGATCGCGATCTTCCACATCCAGGTCTTCGGGCTCCGTCCCTTGCGGGTGAACCAGAGGCCGGCGACGGCGACGAGGATGTGGGCGATGCCGAGTCCGATCATCCACCGGAACGACCAGTAGGTGACCCAGATGATCGGCGCGTAGTCGCCAGGACCGTAGAGCTGCACGTACTGCTCCTGGAGGTTGTTGATGCCCTCCACCGTGCCGTCGAAGGTGTGCGTGGACAGGAACGACAGCAGGTACGGGATGCGCACGGAGAAGAGTTCACTGACACCGTCGGGGGTGCCGAGGGTGAAGATCGAGAAGGAGGCCTCGGCGCCGGTGGCCGTGTTGTACATGGCCTCGGCCGCGGCCATCTTCATCGGCTGCGCCGCCACCATCGCCAGGCTCAGCTGGTCTCCCATCAGGGTGGTGAGGGCTCCGGAGATGACCATCATCCAGAGGCCGAACTTGAGCGCGGGCCGCATGGTCTCGAGGTGTTGATTGCGGGACAGGTGCCAGGCGGCGACCGAGATGATCAGGCCGGCGGAGACCATGAAGCAGGCGAAGATCGTGTGCGGGAAGGCCGCGAGGGCGATCGGGTTGGTGAGCAGCTCGCCGATGCTGGTGAGCTCGGCCCGACCCTTTTCCTCGTTGATCTGGTACGCGACAGGATTCTGCATGAAGGCGTTCGCGGCGATGATGAAGTACGCCGACGCGATGCTGCCCACCGTGGTCAGCCAGATGGTGGCCAGGTGCAGGCCCTTGGGCAGTTTGTCCCAGCCGAAGATCCACAGGCCGATGAAGGTGGCCTCGAGGAAGAAGGCGGTGATGCCCTCGAAGGCCAGGGGCGCTCCGAAGACGTCGCCGACGAATCGGGAGTAGTCCGACCAGTTCATGCCGAACTGGAACTCCTGCACGATGCCGGTCACGACGCCCATGGCGAAGTTGATCAGGAAGATCTTGCCGAAGAAGTGGGTCAGTTGGAGGTACATGGCCTTGTTGGTGCGGTACCAGGCGGTCTGGAAGATCGCCACCGTCGTGACCAGGCCGATGGTCAGTGGTACGAACAGGAAGTGGTAGATCGTCGTCAGGCCGAACTGCCAGCGCGACAGGAGTAACGGATCAAGCCACTCGTTCATTTGCCCTCCAAGACGGTTTTTCTACGTGTCGTAGAAGACTACTATTCTACGTTCGGTAGAAAGCGCCGTTTCGCTTGGTAAAGTTTCCTCATGGGAAGTCTGGGCGTGCTCGAGCGAATGTTGATGGACCTGCTCTGGTCTGCCGACGCTCCCCTGACCGCCAACGAACTGCGTGATGCTCTGCTCGATCCCGCCGCCACCGGCGCGAAGCCCCTCGCAACGACGACGGTGCTCACCGTGCTGTCGCGCCTGGAGAGCAAGGGCTTCGTCACTCGCGACCGCGATAGCCGGCCGCACGGGTACACGGCAGTGAGCTCCCGGGCACAGCACACCGCCGAGCTCATGCACGAGGTTCTGGGCACGACGAGCGACCGCACGGCGACGCTGGCCCGGTTCATCGGCAACGTCAGCCCGCAGGAGGCGCAGACCCTGCGCGCCCTGCTCGAGAGCATCGGCCCGTCGCCGGAGTGACGATGGCCGTCATCCCCGGCACGAGCCTGTCGGCCGTGGCCGGGTAGCGCGCCGTGCTCAACACCGCACTGGCCCTGATGGCGCTGGCCGTACTCCTGGCCTGGCCCGTTCCGATTCTCCTTGCCGGGGCAGACTGGCCGCCTCGCGCGCCCGGCCTGGCCCTCGCCCTGTGGCAGTCGATCGCCCTGGCCGGTGGCATCTCGATGATCGGCTCGTTGCTGGTCTTCGGCCTGATCCCGTTCGGAGCCACCCCCGTGTCGGCCCTCGGCGCCCTCGCCGGGCACGTCGCGGCCGGCACTCTACCCGCCGGGGCCACGCTGGCGGGGGTGATGGCGCTCTGCCTGGCGTTGATCCTCGGCACCCACCTGCTGCTCAACCTCAGTGCCACGTTCATCCGCGCCGAGCGGCAGCGCCGTCGCCACCACACCCTGATCGGACTGCTCAGCGATCCGTTGCCCTTCGATACCGAGGGCACCAGGGTCATCGACCATGCCGCGCCGATCGCGTACTGCTTGCCCGGGGGCACCAGGTCGGCCACGGTGTTGTCCAGAGGTCTGCTGCACCTGCTGGATGCCGACCAGCTGCGTGGCGTCGTGGCGCACGAGCGCGCCCACTTGCGTCAGCAGCACCACGTGGTATTGCTGGCGTTCAAGTCCTGGCACAGCGCCCTGCCCTGGTTCCCCATCGCCAACCGCGCCGAGAATGCGGTGGCCCTGCTGGTGGAGATGATGGCCGACGACCAGGCCAGGCAGGCTGTCGACGACCGCACCCTGGCCAGGGCGATCGCGCTCGTGGGCACCGCCCACCTGTCGGAGGTCTCCGGTACCCAGACGCCGCTCGCGGCCGCGGGCGGCCTCGACGACGTCTCCTCGGCCGACCTGGTCGGGCCGCGGGTGAGCCGTCTGCTGGGCAACGTCCCTGGGCTGAGCACGACGGCGCGCACCCTGGTGGTCTGCACGACCGTCGCCCTGCTCCTGCTGCCGCCGGCGCTGCTGCTGACGACCTGACGTTCGGGGTTGCCCCCCAGAACGGTCCCCGGGACGGTCCCCCGGGAACGTCTGCGCGGTTAAGCCGCAGAGGCCGGTTCGGGCCTGGCGGCGTCGAGCGGGCCCACCGCCGTGCGGGATTCGCGGAATGCCGCCCGGTACGTGAGCTGCGCACCCACGGTCACGGCGGCGACGAGAACGGCCGTGAGAATGAGCCATCCCACCGGCGGTTGCCAACTCGGCGCCATGAACATGGCTTCGATGCCGCCATTGACCGTGACCATGTACCGCCGGAGGGTGGAGACGAACGAGAACACCTGCCCGATCGACAAAAGAGCAAGCAGGGTGATCAGGAAGCGTTTGAGGCCCGCGGAAGGCTGTGGCCGATGATCGGAATCGTCGATCGCCAGGCCGCAGGCGACCAGGAGACACATCATCATGGCCAGCATGTAGCGACCCTGCCAGATGCTGCCGATCGAACTGATCAGAATGGCCTGCGTGATCGCCGGCACCAGCACCATGACCAGGGCCAGGCCGAGAACGGCGAACTTTCCCCGCCGCGATCCCCAGGCCACGGCGGCGACCAGCACGGTCACGATGCCGAAGCTGAACACGATGATGCTGAAGCTGGGCGACGGTGTGTCGGTCCAACCGAAGAACCCGATCAGCCCGTCGCTGAAGTCGAGCGTACGCAGCACCATCGTGAAGAACTCGATGGTCGGGCTACTCCCGGTATTGGCGGTGGGGTGCTCCGCAAAGGTGGCCAGGCCGAGGTACCACGCGACCGTCAGTCCGCTGACGAGGCCGCATGCTCCGATCGCCACCCAGGCAGCCGGTTGGCGGACCAGACCCGCCACGACACGCGGATTGGCGAACACGAGTGCCGCTCCGACGATGATCAGCACCCAGAGCAGCGAGATGCTTCGTGTGCTCAGGAGCGCCGCGGCCGTGACGACTACCAGTGCTGCCCGTTCCCACAGGAGACGTCTGGAGGCCGGTGTCTGCAGGGTGAGCACCAGGGTGGCGAACAGCGCCCCCGCTGACGCGACTTCGACGCCATTGGGATTGATCGACCCGCCCAGATACAGCACCATCGGCGTCACCGCGACCGCGGCAGCGACGATGACCCATCGGGACCGGGGCAACTGCATCAACTGCATGAACATCACGGCCAGGGCGGCGGCGGACAGTACCGCACTGAGCGCTCGCATCGCATACAGCGCAGGTGTCCCGTCCATCACCAGCGTCGGCAGCCCGACGATGGCGTAGTAGGCGGGGCTGTTCAGCCCGGCGGACGTACCGGTGACCACGATGTCGGTCGGATCGCCCTCGACAGGGCGGACGCAGCCGGCAGAGATATCCGGCCGGAATTTGTAGCAGCTGAGTTCGTGGGCGTGGGCAACGGACCGCGGGACCTCAGCGCGAGCCAGCGACAGGTCCTGGTCCCAGGGCACACTCTCGATCTGTCCGCGGGCGACGGCGGCGGCGCGGATCGCATGCGACGCCTCATCGGGTGCTGACATCATCGGCGACGCCAGGGCCCACAGCAGCATCGGGGCCAGGATGACCACAAAACTGGTGACAAAGACCCGCCATCGTCGGCCGGTGCGATCCAATGGTGCCGATGACGTATCGCTGGTTGCTGCTGTCTTCATGCCGCTGCTGTGTCCGCATCTATTGAACCGTTCGGCGGGGGCGACCGAGGACGGGAGGAAAGGAATCACGGCGGGCTGCCCACGCCGCGGAAAGTTTAGCGCTCGGGTCAGAGCTCCTGGGTATCCTGCAGCCGCTCTCCGCGGCCGGTCGCGGTACCGTGCAGATCTTCGGAATCCACGCGGCTTTCCAACTCCCGGAGGCGCAGATCCTGCAATGCGGACATCTCCACGAGAGTGCGGGTCTTGCTTTCCAGATCGGTCAATTCGGCGCTGTGCTGGATACAGACGAGGAACAACACGGCGATGCTCACGAAGAAGACCAGGTTGGTCGGCACATCCACTCCGAAGCGCGCCGCCGCCCAGATGAGAGTGTCGGGGAACACGCTGATGACAAGCGCGAGAAGGCCGGCGATGACCCACCACAGCGCGTGGCGCTCGCGCAGGCGACGTCGGCGCAGCATCTCGATCACAACGCCCAGCGTCGCGAGAGCGGCAAGGACGCCGATGATATAGGTGGAAAAGCTCACGGACTCAGGCCTCCGGTCGAAGTGGCAGCGACGGACGGATGAGTGCGAAGCACAGGGCGACGAAGGCCCGGCCGAGGTAAGCGGCGGATCGAAGCGGGTTGTGTGACGGCTGCCCCCCTGCGCGCACCCGCATGATGACAGGCACCTGTTCGATGCGGCAGCCGGCACGAGAAGCGATGACAAGGGCCTCGATGGTATCGCCCAGATATTCCGCCGGATAGTGCGACGCGAACAGTGCGACCGCACGAGGCCCGGAGGCCTTGAACCCGGAGGTCGTATCGGTCAGCGTGGTCCGCGCGGTCCGGCTGAGAATGACGGACAGCACACGCATAGCCCATCGGCGAGGTCCGCGTGCCTCGTAGTCGCCGACTCCGGCGAAGCGGGCACCGATGACCAGGTCAGCGTCAGCGAGTCGCTCGAGCAGGGCCAGCACGTTCGCCGGATCATGCTGGCCGTCTGAATCGATCTGAACGACATTGTCGAAGCCGTGAGCAATGGCGTACTTGAAGCCCAGTCGCATGGCACCGCCGACCCCGAGGTTGACGGGAAGCTCAGCGACGACGGCGCCGGCGCGACGGGCAAAGGCCGTCGTCTGGTCGGCCGAACCGTCATTGACCACCAGGCAGTGCACCCCCGGCAGAGCGGAGAAGACTTCACGCACGACGTCACCGACCGACTCTTCCTCGTTGAAGGCCGGCATGACGATCAGGGTACGCGCGAGGACCGACGACATGTCCTGGGCGATCCTCACCGGGCTGGCCCCGACCGGCGGGACCGAGACGCTCCCGAGGGAGCGGTCCCCCGGCGTGATCGCCAGGGCGTGGCCGAGAAGAGCGCGGGTGCCCCGGCGGTCCCTGGCCGTGATGGACGCGGGGATGCGGGTCACGGCGTTGAGCCGGGAAGAGTAGTGGCGCGAGGCCACCCGCGCCGCACGTTTCCACCCCATGGCGGTCATCCGCTCCGCACACTCCGCGAAGTAGCGCTGCTCTTCGACGAAGCGGGACCCGTCGTCGGCCTTCCATGAGGAGACGCTGCCGGAGTGCCGGCGATACCGGAAACTCGGCTGGTCGTCGAGCACGAGCGTGCCACCGGCTACGACGATGTCGATGAGCAGGGCGAGGTCGAGGGCGACATCGAGGTCGTCCCGGAAGCCGTGTCGGTGCAGACGTGACGTGCGCCACGCGATGGACGGGAAGTAGGTCCAGGCGCCCGCGAGAAGACTCGATGCCAGCCGTTCTCCCGAGATCTGCGTCGCCCCGGCCACGCGCGGCCGATACCAGCCCTTGACCCGATCAGCCAGGGGCAGGACATCCTGGCCGGTGGCGTCCATGACCTGGACCCCCGGCTGAACGAAGTCCGCTTCGGGGAATTCCTCGACAAGCTGACGAATCCGGGCCACGTAGTTGGGCAGGAGGAGGTCGTCGCATCCGACGATGGTCGTGAAATCCGCGGTGGCCAGTTCGGCGCACTTCTTGAAGTTGCCGCTCACGCCCAGATTGATCTCGTTGCGGAGGTAGACGATGCGGGGATCGTCCAGACCGGCCACCCAGGCTCCCGGGGCGGCATCCGGATACTGATCATCGATCACAACGAGTCGCCAGTTCGGATCCGTCTGCGCCAGAACACTCTCCACGGCAAGCCGGAACAGGGCCGGATCGCCGTAGAACGGCATCATCAGGTCGACGGAAAGGGCCTGGATCGCGCGAGCGCTCGACGACGTCATGAGCGACTGACGTCTGCGCTAGGTGCGGACGCGGCACGATCGACGTCAGCGTCGCTGCAAACCGTGTGTTCCAGCGAAAATGTGCTTAACATTCTGATTAGGACTCTCTGGTGACTATCGATCGGATCTCCTGCGGCCCAGGGCCATGTTGCCGCGACGTTCACCCACCAGTCTAACGACGGGAATTCCAAAGAGCCGCGCTGACCCGCGAGATGGGGTGCTGTCGCCGGAGTGTCATCGAGGGGGTGTAGCCGACGCAGTGTAATAGAGTACCTAAAAGTACTGAATGGCAACACGCGTTCAGCTGCTGGGGGGGAGCGCGCGATTGCCTGTGGGCGGCCACCCGAATCTGACCTCTGAACGCGCTGGCCAACGTAGGGAAACGCTCATGATCCGTCTGCCGAATGTCTTACGGATGAGCGCTCGGCGCTGGACGGGATTCCTCGCGGCGATCATCGCCGTCGTGCTCATTGCCCCGCTTTTGGTGGTCGGCCAGGCGCCGTCCCGCGCGGAAGCCGCCTCGGCTGCCGACTTCAACCCCGGCAACATCATCTCTGACGCTCAGTTCTACAACTCGAACACGATGAGCGTCGCGCAGGTGCAGGCGTTCCTCAATTCCAAGGTGCCCTCCTGCCGGTCCGGCTACGTCTGCCTGAAGGACTACCGCGCAGACTCGTCCTATCAGCCGCAACGGGCCGCCGGCTGCGCCGCTTACCCCGGCCCGGCCAATCAGAGCGCTGCGGAGATCATCTGGCAGGTGTCCTCCCTCTGCGGCATCAACCCGCAGGTGATGCTGGTCCTGCTGGAAAAAGAACAGGGACTGGTGAGTGCGACCTCACCCACGTCCGGCATCTACCGCAAGGCGACGGGGTTCGGCTGCCCGGATACCGCCGACTGCGACGCCGTGTACTACGGCTTCTTCAATCAGGTCTACAACGCCGCATACCAGTACAAGAAGTACCAGGCCACACCGAGCGGACGCAACTTCCAGGCCGGCCGGACGAACACCATCCAGTGGCACCCCAACGCCGGGTGCGGATCGTCACAGGTGTACATCGAGAACCAGGCCACGGCAGGCCTCTACAACTACACCCCGTATCGACCCAACAGCGCCTCGTTGGCCAACATGTACGGCACCGGTGACGGCTGCTCCACCTACGGCAACCGCAACTTCTTCCGTATCTTCACGGACTGGTTCGGCAACACCCAGGGCGGGGGCGACTTCGCTCGCACCGAATCGAACGGCACGATCTACCTGCTCTCCGGAACGACGAAGTACGCCGTTCCGTCGATGGACGTCCTGAACGCCCTCGGCGCGCTCGGCCCGTTCCGGATCGTTTCGCAGAGCTACCTCGACAGCTTCTCGACCTCTCCCCTCCTGGCGAGCACCCTGGTGCGTGACGCGGGCAGCGGCGATATCTCGCTCGTCCAAGCCGGTGTGCGGCATCGTTTCACCTCGTGTGAGCTCGTGACCTCGTACGGGTTCGCCTGTGCCGCGGCCGTCAACCTCTCCCCTGCCCAGCTGGCCAAGTTGCCGGTGGGTGGCGAGATGACCAAGTTCTTCGTGGTCAACGATGGAACCGTGTACATGCTGTCGCCGGGCGGTCGCACCGCGATCACCGCGTGGGAGACCGTCATCAGCCTCAACGGAGGCACGGTTCCCTACATCGCCACCATGAGCGCCCAGGCTGCCGCAGCGCTTCCGATCGTCCAGGCCGTGCTGGCACCGATGAGCCTGGCCAGGTCGTCCAGTTCGGCAACCGTCTACTTCATCGACGGGCTTGACCGTAAGCTCCCGATCGCCTCGTTCGGTCTGGCGAGCGAGTTCGGTGCGAACGGCTTCAAAACCGTGCCGCAGTCCCAGCTCGACACCTACTCCACGGGTGCGGCACTGACGCAGACCGTTCGGTGCGACAGCAAGGCCTACTTCGCGGCCGCCGGCTCTCTGCGCGAGTTGGCGCAGGGCGCGGAAGCGTCAGGCCTGCCGGTCACCGACCTGTCGGCCGACTCGTGCGCCCGGCTGCCCCGGGGCGAAACCATTGCAGGCGCGTTGTTCGTGATCTCGCCGGAAAGCCCCACCGTCTACGGGGTCAAGGCCGGCACGGCTCGCGGCGTACCGACCTGGACCACGCTGCTCGCCTTGAACAACGGTTCCGCTCCTCAGATCGTGTGGATTTCGCAGGATGCCCGATCCGCGATCCCGCTTGCTTCCCCGTACTTGCCGGGCGCCTCGCTCGTTCGCAGCCCGGGCGACGCCACGATCTACTTCGTTGACGGTGCCACCCGCAAGATCCCGGTGGCCTCGTTCACGACGACGTCGGCGTTCGGAATCAACTCGTGGTCGTACGCGACCGATGCGTCACTGGCCACGTATACCGCGGCCGCCGGAAGCCTGACGCGTGTCGTGCGCTGCGATTCCACGGAGTATTTCGCCGCGGGAGATCGCATCTACCCGCTGGCCGGCGGAGTCACTCATGGAATGCCCGTGACCGATCTGACCGGTGGCACCTGCGCTGTGCTTCCCCAGGGCGGCGGCGCACCCATCGAGCACGTCTTCGTGAAGACCTCCGACAACGGCACGGTGTACGTCGTCGAGGCCGGGACACGACGTCCGCTCGGTTCGTGGGACCAGATCGTGGCGATCAACGGAGGCAAGCAGCCGATCATCCTGGTGGACGGCCCGGGAACGCTCAACGACATCCCGGTCGGTCCCGCCGTCTAGGGCACCGAGCACACACCCGAACACACAAGAAACGGCCCCGTGAAGATCACGGGGCCGTTTCTTGTGTACGAAGGCGGCTAGATCAGGCCTTCCTGGGTCAGCCACTCCGTCGCGATGGTGTCTGCCGCGGCCTGGTCGTTCACGCTCTGGGCGTTCAGGGCCATCAGGGTGTCGGTGTCCAGGGCAGCGCTGACGGCGTTCAGGATGTCCGCCGCCGAGTCGTCGACCTTGTCGGAGACGACGGGCACGACGTTGTCCGGCAGGAACAGGTTGTCGGGGTCGTCAAGGGCGATGAGGTTGTTCGAGGTGATGTTGGGATCCGCCGTGTAGATGTTCGCGAGCTGGATCTTGTTGTCGACAAGAGCCTTGACCGTCAGAGGTCCGCCGCTGTCCTCAACCGGGGTGAAGCCGGCGATCTCGATGCCGTACTCCTCCTTGAGGGCGGTCGGTCCATACGGGCGGGTCTCAAGCTCGGAGTTGCCTCCGACGGTGATCGGTTCGGTGACCTCGGACAGCGAGGCGATGTCGGTGAGGCCGTAGGTGTCCGCGAACGCCTGGGTGACGGTCCAGGAGTTCTGGTCGCTGGCCTCGGCCCGATCGAGCACGGTCAAGCCTTCCGGCAGGGCCGCTTCCAGGGCCGTGTAGACCTCGTCGGCGGTGCCGGTCGGGGCATCGGCCTCCAGGGCCTGGAGCAGGCTGCCGCTGTATTCGGGGAACACGTCGATCGAGCCTGCCTCGATCTCGGGGAGGTAGGCCTCACGCTGGCCGATGCGGAACTGGCGGTCGACCGTGAAACCGCCGTTCTCCAGTGCCTGCGCGTAGATCTCCGCGATGATCTCGTTGGAGTAGTAGTCCTGCGATCCGACGACCAGAGTCTCGGATCCGGCCGAACTCTCTCCCTCGTCCAGGGGATCCCCGGACGCGCACCCTGCAAGGGCTACGACAGCCCCAACCGCGACCGCGCTGACAAGCGCGAGCCGGCCTCGTGTGTTTGTGAACATGCTGTTGTCCTTCCTCAGGTACCGAAGATTCGGTAGATGTATCACCGTGCGACTGCGGGGCCGCCGGTGCGAAGCTTGGGGGCGGTGCCGAGGCGCCCGGAGACACCCCGCGGTACAACAAACCGTTGGATCAGCGCAAAGATTCCCTCCAGCGCCAGGGCCAGCAGGATTACGAGGATCGACCCGCCCAGCATCTCGGCATAATCCCTGGTTTTCAACCCCGAGAACAGATATCGACCCAGACCGAGATCGGCCACATAAGCGGCCAGGGTCGCTGTCGCGATCACCTGCAGGGTGGCCGAGCGCAGCCCACCGATCAACAGGGGCAGGCCCAGGGGCAGTTCGACCTTCCGCACGATCTGCAGTTCGCTCATTCCCACGGCGCGCGCGGCGTCGATGGTGCGCCGGTCGATCGCCTCGAACCCTGTGTACGCGCCGGCCAGGATGGGCGGGATCGCGAGCACCGTGAGGGCCACGTACGGGGCCACGACGCCGATGCCGACCCACAGCGCGACCAGGGTGAGCAGGCCCAGGGTGGGAATGGCCCGCAGCCCTCCCGAAGTCGTCACCGCGAGGCCGCGGCCTCGGCCGGTGTGACCGATGAGGTAGCCCAGCGGGATCGCGATAGCCGACGCGAACACCAGGGTGACGAGGGAGAAGACGAGGTGCTGTCCGATGCGCAGCGGAATTGCGTTGAGCCCGACGTAGTTGGCCGGGTCGAGGATCCAGTCGATGGCGCTGGCGAAGAGGTTCATGCTGCGCTCACCTCGAGAGGAACACTCGGCTTGGGCGGGGCGACCCGTCGGGTCCAGGGCATCAGCAGCCGACCGGCGAGCACCAGCGCACCGTCGAAGAGGAGCGCAAGGGCCACCGTGGCGACGAGACCGGCGACGATCTCGGCCTGGATTCCGCGCTGGAAACCGTCGGTGAAGAGGCTGCCCAGGCTCTGCACCCCGATCACCGCGCCGACGGTGACCAGGCTGACGGTGCTGACCGCCACGACCCGCATGCCCGCGAGCAGGACCGGGCCGGACAGCGGGAGCTCCACCTGCCAGAACCGCGACCAGGTGGAATAGCCCATCGCGGAGGCGGACTGGCGGACGTCGGCATCCACCGAAGCGAGACCGTCGGCGACGACCCGCACCATCAGGGCGATGCCGTAGAGCGTCAGGGCGATGATCACGTTCACCGGGGAAAGCAGGCTGGTGCCGATCACGGCCGGCAGCACGAAGATCAGCGGCAGCGAGGGCACCGCGTAGAGCAGGCCGGCGCCGGTGAGGATGATCCCGCGGCTCACCCGGTAGCGCCGGGCGGACCAGCCCAGCGGAACGGCGATCACGAAGCAGATCACGATCGGCGGCAGGCTCAGCACCACGTGGTCGAGGGTGCGCGCCCAGATCAGGCCGAGGTTGGCCAGGACCCAGGTCATCGGGCGCTTTCTGGCTTCAGCACACCGGCGAGGCGCCCGTCGCTGTCGACCACGACGTCCTCATTCCCGTGCCGCTCCACGTGCAGCGCCCGCCGGCCCCGATCGGCGCCCACGAAACTGGCGACGAAGTCGTCGGCGGGGTTGGCGAGCAGCTCGGCGGGCGAGCCCACCTGGGCGATGCGGCCGCCGTCCCGCAGGATCACGATCTGGTCTCCCAGCAGGAACGCTTCCTCGATGTCGTGGGTGACGAAGACGACGGTCTTGTCCAGCTCCTTCTGCAGCCGAACCAACTCCTGCTGGAGCTCGGCGCGCACGATGGGGTCAACTGCCCCGAACGGTTCGTCCATCAGCAGGATGTTCGGGTTGACGGCCAACCCCCTGGCCACGCCGACGCGTTGCTGCTGGCCGCCGGAGAGCTGGCTCGGGTATCGGTCGGCCAGCGCGCGGTCCAGCCCGACGGTGTCCAGCATCGCCAGGGCATCCGCCCTGGCTTGACGCTTCGGCGTGCCGCGCAGCAGCGGCACCGTGGCGACGTTGTCGAGGACGGTGCGGTGCGGCAGGAGTCCCGAGTTCTGCATGACGTAGCCGATTCCGCGGCGCAGCTTCACGGGGGGCAGAGTGGCGATGTCCTCGCCGTCGATCTCGACCGAGCCGCTGGTGGGGTCGACCATGCGGTTGATCATCCGCAGCAGAGTGGTCTTGCCCGATCCGGAGGACCCGACGAGCACTGTGGTCTTGTGGGAGGGCAGGACCAGGCTGAAATCCTCGACTGCGAGGGTGCCGTCGGGGAAGCGCTTGCTGACGGAACGGAACTCGATCATGGCTGGGCTCAATCCTCGGTGCGGGCTTGACGTCCCTCGCTCCCGCGGATGCGGGGCGACGGAAGCAGGCAAGTGCGGATGACCAGCCAATCATTCTTCGGAGCCGAATCCAAAGCGGATTGCCGTGGTTCGTCGTCAGCGCCACAGGCGACGAGTCGGGCTAGGCGTCCGTACCGTAGTAGCCGACGAGGTAGTCGTGCATGATGCGTCGGCACTCTGCGATGAAGCGCTCATCACCCTGGGTGTTCCAGGTGAAGGCGCGAGACAGCAGGGAGTCGGCCATTTCGACGGCGACTTCGAGTCTGAAGATGAGGTCGGGGCCACCGGACAGGCCGAATTCTTCCGACAGGACTCCGGCGATCTGGTTGGCGAAGAATCCCGAATCCAGCTGGTCCGGCCCGGTGGACTGGGCGCGTTCACGATCGGCGAAGTGCAGGATGCGGAATCCGGGTTCGGCGCGATACAGCTCCACGAAGGCCGAGATCCCGCAGTCGACGGCTTCCCACCAGGTTCCCGGCTGGGTTTCCTTGAGGGTGTCGGCGACACGCTGCCGGAAGCGCTGGACCGCACGCTCGCGCAGTCCCTCGAGGACCGCGACCCGATCGGGGTAGTAGCGGTACACAGTGCCGATCGAGGCTCCCGCACGTTCGGCGACCATGGCCGTCGTGATGCGGTCGAAACCGACCTCGTCGACGACCTCGGCCGCAGCGTCCAGAAGTGCGGTCAACCTGGCGGCACTGCGCTGCTGGATGGGCTCGGTGCGGATCTGCCGCCCCTGTGCGACAGAGTCTCCCCCGAATATGTCGATCAGCGCCACGTGTCCTCCTTGAATATACGTCACAATCTTAGGGCCCCCGACTGACACCCAGACACAGAACACACCCCCCAAACGGAGTGGGAGCGGCTGCCCCGGGCGGGTCGCCGTGGTGGTTCTCCACCCCGGGACCGTGCCGAGCAGCCCCGCGGCGCATGAGAGACTGAACTGTGTCAAAGTCCCCCGCCACACCGTCCACTCCCCTCAACCCCGTGCGCCTCATGCACCGAGCCGCGCGGATCGAGGATTGGCTTCACGACAAGCGGGAAAAGTTCGCCCGTCGGCGCGGACACCTGCCGGTCGTCATCCCTTACACCGGCTATGGCACCACGGAACGCGTGCGGATTCTCTGCCGCGTCCTGTTGGCAAAACCCGTGAAGTCCACCGGCACCACCCCCAAGCGGCGTCGCACCGACAGACGTGACGGGAGCATCCGCGGCTGGCGGAGCTTCACCAGCGTGCCGGTCAACGACGTCACCGTCACCATCGACATCGGCGGCAAGGCACACCGGGTGCAGGCCGACCGCGGCGGAGTCGTCGACACCGTGATGCAGGTCAACCTCGAGCCGGGCTGGCACACCGCTTCGCTGCACACCCACGCCTCCGGCAGCGTCGACGCTCCGGTCTTCGTGGTCGCCCCCGATGTGCGCACCGGCGTGATCTCCGACGTCGACGACACCGTCATGGTCACCACTTTGCCCCGTCCGCTCCTGGCCGCGTGGAACACCTTCGTCCTCGACGAGCACGCTCGCGTTCCGACGCCGGGCATGGCTGTGCTGCTGGACCGCCTCGCCGATGCGACACCGGGGGCTCCGGTGATCTACCTGTCCACAGGTGCCTGGAATGTTGCGCCGACGCTCAGCCGGTTCCTCTCCCGTAACCTCTACCCGGCCGGGGCGCTGCTGCTCACCGACTGGGGACCCACCCACGACAGGCTGTTCCGCAGTGGCAAGGAGCACAAACGCGACAACCTGCGCAGGCTGGCGCACGAGTTCCCCGACATGAAGTGGGTCCTCATCGGCGACGACGGTCAGCACGACGAGGCGATTTACAGCGAGTTCCAACAGGATTTCCCGCAGTGCGTCGCCGCGGTCGCCATCCGTCGGCTGTCGCCGAGCGAGGCCGTGCTGGCCGGCCGTAGGGCCAAGGACGCCGTGGAGGCCAAGCCGGATCCGCTCTGGGTCTACGGACCCGACGGCGCGAGCCTCGCGGCCCAGCTGGCCGGCCTCGGACTCATCACTGATCCCGGAGCGCCCGGACCCACCGATTGACTCGTGGCCGGGCGCCGGCGGGTGCCGGCCTGCCGGTCAGGAGAGGATCGGGCCGGTGGAACGACCCGCGAGGAGTCTGTCGAGTCCGCGGTTGATCTGGCGTGCCCAGAGCGGTCCGCGGTAGAGAAAGCCGGTGTAGCCCTGCACGAGGGTGGCGCCGGCGTCGAGACGCTCGACGACCTGCTGCGCAGTCTCGACGCCGCCGACCGAGATGACGCACAGTTCGGCCGGCACGGAGGCCCGGATGAGGCGCAGGACGGACAGCGACCGGTCGTTCAGGGGCGCACCGGAGAGCCCGCCGGCGCCGGCCTCGGCCACGACGGCCGGGTCGGTCAACAGATTCTCCCGGCTGAGGGTGGTGTTGGTGGCGATGATGCCGGCCAGGCCGAGTTCCACGGTGAGACCGGCGATGCGGGTCACCTCGTCATCGGTGAGGTCGGGTGCGATCTTGACCAGCAGCGGGGTATCGCCGGCGTGTTCCTGCACCGCCCGCAACAGTGGGGCGAGCTGATCGAGTTCTTGCAGGCCACGCAGGCCCGGGGTGTTGGGGGAGCTCACGTTGACCACCAGGTAGTCCGCGAGAGGGGCCAGTGCAACGGTGCTGACCAGGTAGTCGGCCGTGGCGTCTTCGACCGCGGTGACTCGGCTCTTGCCGATGTTGATGCCCAGGACCGGACGGCTGGGGGTACGGCGAACCTGGCCCAGGCGCGCGACGGCCGCCTCGGCACCGCCGTTATTGAAGCCCATCCGGTTGATGACAGCGCGGTCGGATACGAGACGGAACAGGCGCGGTGTGGGGTTGCCGGGCTGGGCGACCGCGGTGAGCGTGCCGACCTCGACGTGCCCGAAGCCGAGCCGGCCGAGCCCGATGACGGCGTGGCCGTCTTTGTCGAACCCCGCCGCAACACCGAACGGCGAGTCGAAATGCAAGCCGAGGGTGTCCACCCCGATGTCGGTGCGCGGGCGGGTGAACCTGTGCACAAGCGGGCCGAGACCGAGGCGCGGCATCCACCGGATGACCTCGAAGGCCAAGTGGTGAGCCCGCTCGGGGTCGATCCGGGTGAGCACCAGCTTGAAAAGGGTGGGGTACACGTCTACCGTTCGGGTTCGAGATCGGATTCCGACGCGGCGGTGTGCTCGGTGCGCAGCTGGCCGATCGCACTCTCGAAGTCTTCCAACGAATCGAATGCCTGGTAGACGCTGGCGAAGCGCAGGTAGGCCACTTCGTCGAGGTCGCGCAGCGGGGCGAGGATGGCCAGGCCGATGTCGTTGGCCTCGATCTGGGACGCACCGGTCTGACGGATGGTCTCCTCGACCTTCTGCGCGAGCATGGCCAGGTCAGAGTCGGTGACCGGGCGGCCCTGACAGGCCTTGCGCACGCCGGAGACGATCTTCTCCCGGCTGAACGGTTCGACCACGCCGCTGCGCTTGATGATGTTCAGGCTGGCGGTTTCGGTGGTGCTGAACCGGCGACCGCACTCCGGGCACTGCCGGCGGCGACGGATCGAGAGCCCGTCGTCGCTGGTGCGGGAGTCGATGACACGGGAATCTGGGTGGCGACAGAACGGGCAATACATTGTGCCTACGAGCCTACCGTTCCGCGGCCGTGCTGAATCGGACGCTGACGGCGTCACCGTGGGCGGGCAGCGCCTCTGCAGCGGACAGGGCAAGGATGTGGTCGGCCACGCCGGCGAGGCCGTCTCTGGTGTAGCGCACGACCTGCTGCGGGCGCAGGAAGGTGTACGCGCCGAGGGCCGCCGAGAACCGCGCCTGTCCCCCGGTGGGCAGCACGTGGTTGGAGCCGGCGGCATAGTCGCCGAGGCTGACCGGCGCGTACGGGCCCAGGAAGATGGCGCCGGCGTTGTCGATCTGGCCGAGGACGGCGTCGGGGTCTTCGGTCTGGATCTCGAGGTGCTCCGGACCGAACGCGTTGCTGAACGCGGCGGCTTGCTCGAGGTCGTCCACCAGCACGATGGCCGATTGGCTGCCACCCAGCGATGCGGTGACCCGTTCGGCGTGCGTGGTGGTGGTGGCCAGGTCGTTCAGGAGCGCTTCGACGGCTTCGGCGAGCTCGGCGGAGTCCGTGACGAGCACGGCGGCGGCGAGTTCGTCGTGCTCGGCCTGGCTGACCAGGTCTGCGGCGACAAAGGCCGGGTCGGCCGCGGCATCGGCGATCACGAGGATGTCGGTCGGTCCGGCTTCGGAGTCGATCCCGGTGACGCCGCGAACGAGCCGCTTGGCGGCGGCGACGTAGACGTTGCCGGGGCCGGTGACGAGCTGCACGGGGTCGAGGCCGAGGCCGGGCACGCCGTAGGCGAAGGCGCCCACGGCGCCGGCGCCGCCCATGGCGTAGATCTCGTCGACGCCGAGAAGACCGGCGACGGCGAGGATGGTGGGGTGCACTCGTCCATCGAAGTGGCTCTGCGGCGGGGATGCGAGGGCGATGGAGGTGACCCCGGCCACCTGCGCGGGCACCACGTTCATCACGACGCTGGACGGGTAGACGGCCTTGCCGCCGGGAACGTAGAGGCCGACCCGCTGGACGGGGCGCCAGCGCTGCACGATCTCGGCGCCGTCGGCGATCGTGGTGGTCACCAGGGGCGGCACCTGTGCGGCACTGGCCAGGCGTACCCGGCGGATGGTCTCCTCGATCGCGACGCGGACATCCGGGTCGAGGGCCTCAAGGGCCTCGGCGACGTGGGAAGCCGGAACGCGAACGTGCTCGGGGCGTACCCTGTCGAGGCGCTCGGCCTGGTCGAGCAGGGCCTGTTCGCCGCGTGCGCGCACATCATCGATCAGTTCGGCGGCAACGTCACTGGCGACCGTGACGCTGGTGAGCGCCCGGGGCACCGAGGCCAAAAGTTCGGCCGGAGCAGGCCGCGTTCCTCGAAGGTCAATCGTCTGGATCATGTCACTCCAGCTTATCCAAGAACGGTGCTCGCACGGGAATAGGCTGATCGGTGAAACGATTGGCACCACTATGAACGAACGCACCACCGCACCGGCAGGTCTTCCCTCCGCAGGTCTCCCCCACGCCCCGGCCCTCGACACCGACCCGAACGCGCCTGGCGACCTGGCCGCGTTCAAGAACGCGTTTCGCCGTCATGCGGCGGGCGTCGCGGTCGTGACCGCGCTGGACGCTCAGGGCAAGCCCGTCGGATTCACCGCGACATCCCTGGCGTCCATGTCGGCGGTGCCGCCCCTGGCTACCTTCAACATGGCGAAGTCGGCCAGCTCGTGGCCGGCCATCAACGAGACCGAGCGCGTCGTCATCCACCTGCTCGGGCTGCGCAACCGCACCCTGGCCGAGCGGCTGGCCGGACCCAACGCCGAGCGCTTCGTCGGCGATCACTGGCGGGTGGGACCGTACGGCCTGCCCGTTCTCAACAACGTGACGTCGTGGATGGTGGGACGGATCGTGGAGCGCGTGACCGTGCACAACTCTGCTGTGGTCGTAGTGCAGATCGAGGGCGGCGGCCTCGGCGATGACGACGAGGCGCTGATCTACCACGAACGCCAGTACCGGGCGTTGGGCGAAACGCTCTAGCTGTGCTGCCCAGGCAGGTTGGTCAATCTGCTGATGGGTACGGCGCCGCCGATTCCGGTGTGGGGCCTGTGGTGATTGTATTCATGGAGCCAAGCCGGCAGGGCGTTCCTGCGGGCTGATTCGGAGTTGTAGTGGCGTGCGAACGCCCAGCCCTCGGCGAGGGTGCGGTGGAAGCGCTCGATCTTTCCGTTGGTCTGCGGCCGGTAGGGGCGGGTCTTCTTGACCGCGATGCCGAGCCCGGCGCAGGTGTCGCGCCAGAGATGGGATTTGTAGGCGGAGCCGTTGTCCGAGAGGACTCGTTCGACGGTGACGCCGCGGGCCTCGAGCCAGGAGACCGCGCGCTTGAGGACGCCGACGGCGGTGGCGGCTTGCTCGTCGCTGTGGATCTCGGCGTAGGCGACCCGGGAGTGGTCGTCGATAACGGTGTGGATGAACGCGGTGCCGACGGTCATATCGCCGGCAATCCCGCGGCGACCCGTGCGCTTCGCCGTCGCCGAGCGGTTCTTCATCCCCTGCTGGTGGCCGACGAACCGCCAGCCGCCGCCGGGGATGTTGCCGATCTTCTTCACGTCGACGTGGATCATCGCGCCCGGTTTCTCGTGCTCGTAACGGCGGACCGGTTCCCCGGTGCGGATATCGACGTGGCGGAGCCGGTTCAGCCGGCAGCGGGTCAGCACCGCGTGGACGGTCGAGGCGGGCATGCCGAGCTTGGCACCGATCGCGACCGGTCCGAGACGTTGCTTCCACCGCAGATGGACGACTTTGCGAACCAGCGGCTGCGGGGTCCGATTCGGGCTGGAATGCGGCCGGGACGAGCGATCCTGCATCCCGGCCCTGCCCATCGCGGCATACCTGTCGGACCACCGCTTCGCCGTCCGCCACGAGACGTGGAAGTAGAGCGCGGCGTGGGCGACGGACCAGCCGTCCTCGACGACGAGCCTCCCGATACGAGAACGTTGGATCGGAGTTAAAGCAGCGTTAGCGTGGGACACGAGGCCTCCTGGTCGACAGTGAGAGAACTAGACAGCTCCACTCTCGACCGGAGGTCCTCACCCGTCTACAGCTGAATCACACCTCGACCAACGTCCCTGGGCAGCACATCTAGCTCATCCGGTTCGGGCCGGTGGGTGCCGACCCCGCGGTGGCCAACCTGCGGACGGCGCGGTTCACCCGGCCGGGGTTTGGGCCGCTCTGGCGGCCGCCTTGCGTCGCTGTCGTTCCGCTTCCGTCGCGGCGGCCTCCGCCGGGGTGGGCGCGGTTCCGCCCAGGTGGGCGGGCTGCCACCAGCGGCCGGCACCAGGCTCCGGGTAACGCGCCTGCAGGCCGTCCACGAGCTCCTGCAGCACGCCGTGCAGTCGCTGGGTCACCTGCTGCGGATCGTCCTCGGCGTCTACACGTACCGGCGTGCCGACCGCGAAGGAGACCGGGGTGCGATAGGCCTCCCGCACGGATGGCTTGTGGTTCTTCGTGAGCAGCCGGTGGCCACCCCAGACAGCGATGGGCACGATGGGCACCCCGGCCTCCATCGCCATCCGCGCCGCACCGGTCTTCAGGTCCCGCACGGTGAACGACGCGTTCACTCCCCCTTCGGGAAACACCCCGACGAGTTCGCCGGCGTTGAGCGCCCGCACCGCGTCGGCGTAGGCCTGGGCCCCGGCCGTCATGTCGACGTTGATGTGCCGCATCCCACGCAACAGCCAGCCGACGACGGGCTTGTCGAACGCACCCTTCTTGGCCATGAAGCGGATGTGCCGGCGGTTCTTTCGCCAGGTCATCCACTCCACGAGGGCGAAGTCCGCGTAGCCGAAGTGGGTGATGGCGAGGACCGCCCCTCCGGCGTCCGGAAGGTTGGTGAGGCCCGACGCCGACGGCCTGAGCCTGAAGGCTCCGAAAATTGTGCGACCCGCTGCAATCGCCGTGCTGTAGATCGGTTCCCCGCTGCGCCTTCTCATGCCCCCAGCGTAGAACAAACGGCTGTCAAACTGCTGGTCACACGGGGGTCATTGGTCCCGCGCCGTGGCCGGTGTCAGGCACCGATGGGTTCATGACGATCGGAGCGGTCGCGCTATCGTGTCGGCATCCGAGCGAAGGCAACCATGGACGAGACAGCGACGAGACAGCGACAAGACAGTGACGACAGGCTGGAGTGACTTCGCCGTGGCCATGGTGGGCGCCGCCGCGGCGCTGGCGGGCCTCGTCATGGTGGCGATCTCGGTGAACATCCGGGAGATCCTCGCGCTGCCCGGGCTGACGGCACGGGCCGCGGCCGCCGTCGGCTCCCTCGTGCTGGTGGTGGTGACCGGCGGCCTCCTTCTGGTGCCCGGCCAGCCCGGGGCGGTCCTGGGCGTCGAGGTGCTCGTCGCCGTGGGCCCGGCGGTCGTCCTGCACACGATCTCACTCCGCCACCGGGCACGGAACAGCGCGAGTGGGCGGTTCTCCCTGGCCCTCTATCTACCGCTCGCGGCCCTTCAACTGTTTCCCTTCGCGCTGGGCGCGGTGCTCCTCATCGTCACCGGCTCCTCCACCGGCATCTACCTGGTCGCGGCCGGGGTGATCCTCACCGTCATCGGCTCCATGCTCGACGCCTGGGTCCTGATGGTAGAAATCCTCCGCTGACGCCCCCGCGAACTGTGAGTTGAGCCCCAGAAGCCCGCGGCAAAGTCATACGGTCATAGCAACGCTCTGATTCAAGGAGTGTTGGATGGTCAAGCTTTTTCCGGCGGGAACGCGGACGAGGTTCGTGGATTTGGTCT